>JAPXSN010000018.1:0-22500 GCA_033813015.1 Clostridia bacterium
CATCCAAATAGCGCATTTCTATTTAGAGTACGTACTATATCCGGCTCACAAAAGCTGAAAGCAACTACTTTTATAAATTCAAGGACAAACTTATTTTCATCGTAGTCTGAAAGTTTTATGGTCAAAACATGATCTTCAAGGTTGAAATCAAACACATTAATCAACAAATCATGAAAGCACAAATCGTCCTTATCAATATAATTCAAGTTATTCTTATCTATTGTAATCATATACACTCCTATCACTATCTCAGCAATCCAAAATACATAGTAGCATATGGTTCAGGAACTAGCTCCCCCGCGTAAAAGTGCCTACCTTTATATAACGGATCATTCGGAATATGATAATGTGGTCCATTGGGATAGTTTGGATTCTCATTCCATTGAAAAATGGCTTCTCTTCCCAACATCCAATTTATTATTAAACCATTCTTCGTCCCAGCTTTTATTTCACGAACCAACCCCTCCGGGTTAAACATCATGGGATCAGCTGGGAACACAGCCGGTAGTCTGGGTTTAGCTGGAGCAATATCCTTTTCTTTCTCTTGTTCCTGCGCTTTGGGAATCGAAAATGATATCGGTTCCGACAGAGCAATAGACGTAAGGGCAATTGCAGCTAATCCTCCAAGAAAATACAGCAAATCACCAATCGGGATGGGCCCATCTATCGCCGGCAACCATATCATAAACACCCACCAATATTCCGCTATCGACGCAGGATCCGTACCTGCCTTGTCATACTTACTTACTGGACTATTAAGGCAATACGCAAACATGTTATTGCCCACAATCCCCTGCCCTGTAGACATGTAAACGTCTGCGGAGATGAAGCGGCACACTTCGGGGTCATAGTACCGTGTCTGGAGGTAGTACAGCCCGGTTTCGGTATCGTAGTAATAACCCCTGTAGCGGAACGGGTTATCCGCGCCTAATGTAGTTGCCAAGGTGCCGGTCGTGGAAAGGAGCTTACCCCAAGAATCGTAGGTATATTCTACCACGCGCGTGCCGGTTGAGTCCATAAGGCCAACGATATCACTTTGGCCGTTACGGAGATAGAAATACTCGGTTCCCTGATAGTTTACGCTCAAGAGCTGGCCCGAGGCATCGTAGGAGTAAAGCTGTTTAATCTGGCTTTCCCCGCTGCCCCTTACCTGCGCCATGAGGAGGCTTCCGTTGCAGCTGAAGGCGGTGGTGACGTCGTTCACCGTCTTGCTCGTGCGGATGCCCTGCTCGTCGTAGGTATAGCTTGCGGTCGTGCCGTTGCCGGAAAGGCTCAGCAGGCGCTTGCCCTGCCATGTGAGGGCATAACCCCGATAGGTCAGCGGGTTGCCGATCTCATCGTAGGTGATGCTCTGCCCGTCGTAGCTCACGAGCAGGTCGCGCCACTCGGCGTCGTAGGTATAATCTACCGTGTCTGTGGGCGTGCCAAGCGCGCCTGTGGTATAGGCGTAGTCGTTTCGCTGCGTGATGTTGCCGCCGAGGTCGTAGGCATAGGTGGTCGTGAGGTTGGCAAAGCCGTCGTTGACGCGCACGAGCTGGTTCATCTCGTCGTACACATATGCGGCGGATACGCTCCCCCGTGTGATGGAGGTGATGTTGCCGTTGTTGTCATAGGCGTAGGAATACGCGGTTTCGCTGCCGTTCTGGTAGGTAGCGAGGACACCCGTCTTAGACGAGCCTGCTCCTGCGAGGTATGTCATGGAGACGGTGTACTCTGCCGTTCTTCTGGGAAGCTCCGACACAAGGAGATTGTACACGCGGTTCGCGCGCGTGCCCGTGGCGTTGTAGCTCTCGGTGATCGTATGACCGCCTATCCTCGTGCTTACGGGTCGGTTGTCCTCGTCGTAGGTATACGTCGTCGTCCAAGCGCTGCCTGCGGCAGTTTGCTTGATCGAGAGCAGGTTGTTATTGAGGTCGTAGTCATATTTGTACTGCGTGCCGTCGCTCGAGATCGAGCGCATGAGCCGGTTCGTCAGGTCGTAGTAGTACGTCGTCGTAATATCCCGCAGATAATCCGTCATGGTCTGCAGGTTGCCGTCGCCGTCGTACGCGTAGGCGTAAACGAGCGTTGTGCCGAAGCGCACCTCGGTCACGCGGTCGAGCTCATCGTAGGTGTAGCCGATGCTCAGGCCGTTGCCGTACTCTGTGCCGGTCAGCAGCCCGCGCTCATAATCGTATGTGTTGCTTGAAAGCGTGGTGTCGTTGACCTCCGTGGTCAGCGTATTGCCGAAGGCGTCGTACGTCATGCCGTAGGTGAAGCCGTTGTGGGAAACGCCGGTCAAATCGTCGTTTGTGTAGGTATAGCCAACCTGCGCGGTGCCGTTGCCCACCGGCTGGCTCAAGCCGCTGAGGCGCTTCATGTCGTCGTAGGTATATGTGGAAGTTCTGCCATTGGCATCGGTCACGGAGGTGCGCAGGCCTTTGTTCGCGTCGTACGCGTAGCCGACCGTCTTGCCGCGCGCGTCGGTCACGCTCGAAAGGAAGCTGCCCGTGGCCGTGTAGCTCGACGAGGTCTGGATGTACTCGGTCGCGCTGCCCGCCTTTGCCGTCAGCGCGTTGCCCTTGCTGTCGTAGGTGTAGGTATGCTTCATGCCGGTCTCGCTGGTGGAGGTCAGCAGGTTGTGTCTGGTGTCGTATGTATAATTGATGATGTTGCCGTTCGGGTCTATTGTCTGGTAGAGGTTGTTGCTGCCGTTATACTTATACTGCTTCTTCTTGTTGGAGATTCCATCCGCGCTGATCAGGTTGCCGTTGTTGTCGTATACGAAGTTCTGCGAAAACTCCTCCTTGAACAGCTGCATCCCGTCGAAGTAAGCCTCGTTGGCGTTGTAGTTATAATCGAAAGTAAATTCGATCGCGGTGTAATCACCCGGCGCAATCGCCGCGCCGCAGATATACTGCCACTGCGTGCAGTCGGGGTTGAAGTTCATGGAGAAACATTGCGCCGACCCCGCGCCGACGAAGCGAATTTTCAGCCGTCTCTGGGCGCTTTCAATTCTATCGCCGCCAGCGATGATTTTAATCACATGGCTATACTGCGGTACGGTATTCACCAACGCCCATCCGCCGAAAGTAAAGCAATCCCCTTCCGAGCCGGAAATATTGATTGTTTGCGTAACGCTTCCTTCCTGATTCGGATTTCCGGTAAGTTGAATCACATTATCATCGAGTAACAGAGGGTGTGATGGGTCGGAAGAGCTTTCAACAAGCTCGCTTATTGGGGGATCTATGCTATGTGAGTTTCCGTCGCTATAAATCCAGCGCAATGAGCAAAGGTTGAAATCCGCATCCTCGAGCAGATTATAGCGATTCATGGAATCGCCTTCCTCGAGCATGACGCAATCTGCGTAGGTTGTGCCAGCGACTTCGACGGGCAGCTTGACGCGAATTGTCACGCTCGGGCTTGCATCGAAAGGAAGCGTGAAGGTCAGCTTTTCTCGCGCCCATTCTCTATTCGTATCGCTGATGACAACGCCGCTTATACCCGCGCTGCATATTTCGGTGCTGTCATATACAACGGAAAGGCATGCCCCGTCATCTCCCCTAAAAAACGCGGATAAGGTGTATGTATCACCCGGTGTTAACAGGACCGATTGCTCTGCATATTCCTGGTCGGTCGTGTTTGCAGAGCTGAGCTTAACGCATCTGCTTCCGATATAAGCGGAAGGTATTGCAATATGCTTTCCTGCCGAAGTAACGTACTGTGCTTGTGTGCAATAGGATGTCCCACTCGTCATGGTCCAGCTTTCATCCGCCTCAAGATTGTGGTTCGTCAGCAGGTTGATCGAGGTTTTCTGCAGCCTCGATATGCTCTTGAGCTGCGTATCCGTGCTGCCGCCGGAATTGAACTCGCAGAACTGCGCGCTGTCATCTGTATCGCGTATTGCGGTCGTCTGACCGAAGTTGTTGAACTGATAGATCCTGACCCGGCCCTGATTGTCGGTGAACGTCGTCGTATTCCAGCCGTATTCAATGCCGAGGCTGCCGCCGGGGGTACTCGCGGCGCTTTCCGCGATGCCTGTCACGCGGTAAGGGGCGGAGGGAGTGTATTCATGCTGTTTGAATTCGGCGATACCGACCCCGCCCGCCTCGGCGCGCAGGTCATCTCCGGCATAGGCTTCCTGGGCGCCGGGACCATACTCATTACGGGAGGGCGCCAGATCAAAGGGCTCACCACCGCGGCGGGCCTGTGGAGCGCCGCCTGCATGGGCATTGCGATCGGCATCGGCTTCTATTTCGGCGCACTCATCATGTGCCTGACGCTGATTCTCGTGATGACGCTGTTCGACCAGTTCCAAACGCGCTTCATTTCGCGTTCCAGGCGGATGCTGCTTCATGTCATTTTTGAGCAGATCCGAAACATCGATGATTTCCATCGGGTCGCGCACGGCATGGGCATTCACATCATCGATTTTGAAACCGCACTCTCGGAGGTCGGTACGGGCATCAGCGCTTATTTCGTTATGGAATCGAAAATAAAAATGTCCCACGCCGATGTCGTAAATTCATTCAAACAGTGCCCCGGGCTGACGATGATCGAGGAAATATAGGAGCCGCTCCTTGGGTTTATGATCAACGTATTCTTATTGAGCGGTTGATATTTAACGCAGGGAAAATTTCTCTGTTGAACCATTTGATCGTATAATACTGCGTGAAACCCAACATGCATTTTGAAACTCCCCCTACCTTCCGTTCATTTGTATCACCCGCGTGTTCTTTAGGCACCTTATTAACACCAGTTGATACAATGAAACCCGTCTTGAAGAAAGGCGGGTTTTGTTGTGCGTATAGAAAAAAGCCGAAGGATTCCGGGGTTTGGATATTGCTATAATTCCTCCGCCTGACGATCGTTTCAGGTGGGGATACGGATGCCCTGTTCGCCTTACCTGCCCAGCTTCGCGCGTACCAGCCGACTGTCCTTAGCGTAGGTATTGCTCGTCGCCCATTGGCTGCCCGCAGCGGTCTGCTTGATTTTGAGCAGGTTTTTCTAAGCTTTCCTGCGTCGAATATGCCTCTTTGTTTACGGCATCCGCACCTTTCGGGATGTATCGCAGCCCAGCTCGACATAATTGTTATTGTTGAAAACAAAGCTCTTTATGACGTCCAGCCCGAGCTTTCGGGTATGCGCCTCATACGACCGGGGGTTTATTTTGTTGATGAAGGTGATAAGTATAGGGTATCTTTGGCTCATTTGCGCCATCGAGAACTCAAACACGCGGGGGAGCACATCGGTACCCCTGTATTGCTTATCGATACAGATCGGCCCGTACTGGTAGGAGTTCGCCGTTGAAAGCGTCCGCCCCATGTATTCGATGTTGGGAAGATCCTCGATCATGAATTGGAACAGCGGCCATTTCGACCAGTATTCCCAGGAGGCCGCCATGGCGTACGCGGCGACCCCCTCCCCGTCTCTAGCGATGGCGATGCCGTTTTCCCGCTCAATAAGCTCTTTCAACTGCTCGTGGGTAAACAGCGTCGTCACGAAGCCATCCGGCTTATCGGTTTCCCGGATGGTCGAGATGTGATACTTTTGCTGCAGCGCGTAGATCGCGGGGATGTCCCCGGGCACGGCGTTCCTGTAGTCCATCGCAGCCCCTACTTTTTCATGAGCCCCATCAGGCCGCGGACCAGGCTTTTGCCAAGCTCCCGCCCGATGGTGTTCATGGTGCTCGTCGCAGCCTTTTCGATGACGCTCTTGGTCTTTTTGCCCGACGTTGTTTTGGCCTTTGCCTTGGAGGTTTTTGCTTTGGCGGCCTTTTCGGCTTCCATCTCTTCGGCTTTTTTCTGTTTTTCCGCCTCGGCCGCCGCTTTTTTCGCCTGCGCGGCCAAAATCTCATAGGCGGATTCGCGCTCGACGGTTGTATCGTATTTGCCGTAAATCTCGCTCGCGCTGATCTCCGTTTTCCTGCGCTCGTCGTCGATGGTTCCCATAAAGCTCATGGGCGGCAGTATCTTCGCCTTCTCGACGACGCCCGGCCGCCCCGCCTCATCGAGGAAGGAAATGAGCGCCTCGCCCGTACCAAGCTCGGTGATGACGGTCTCCGTGCTGAATGAGGGATTCGGGCGGAAGGACTGCGCCGCGGTGCGTATGGCCTTCTGCTCCGCGGGCGTATATGCGCGCAGGGCGTGCTGAATCTTGTTGCCCAACTGCGCGAGGACGCTGTCCGGAATATCCGAAGGGCTTTGCGTGATGAAATAAACGCCCACGCCCTTTGAGCGGATAAGCTTGACGACCTGCTCGACCTTCTGGACGAGTGCCTTGGGCGCGTCGGTGAAGACCAGATGCGCCTCGTCGAAGAAAAAGACGATCTTCGGCTTTTCCATATCCCCCACTTCGGGCATGGTCTCGAAAAGCTCCGAGAGCATCCACAAAAGGAAGGTCGAATATAGCAGCGGCTGCTGAAAGAGCTTTTCGCAGTGCAGGATGTTGACCAAGCCCCGCCCGTCCTCGGAAAGCTGAATCCAATCCTCAATATGAAGGGCAGGCTCGCCGAAGAACACATCCCCGCCCGCGTCCTCCAGAGCGAGAAGCGCGCGCAAAATCGCCCCGACGGACTGCTTTGAAACATTGCCGTAGGTCGTGGTGAACGCGATGCTGTTCTCCCCGATGTATTGCACGAGCGAGCGCAAATCCTTCAGATCCAGAAGGAGCAGCCCCTTGTCGTCCGCGACGCGGAAAACGATGGTCAGCACGCCCTCCTGCACATCGCTCAACCCCAGAAGGCGCGCGAGCAGGACGGGGCCCATTTCGCTGATGGTCGTGCGCACGGGATGTCCCATTTTGCCGTAAACATCCCAGAAGCGCACGGGGAAGGAGCGGTATTCGAAGCCTTCGAGCCCCATCGACGAAACGCGCTTTTCGACGCGCTCATTCGCCTCGCCGCGCTTGCAGATGCTCGCGATGTCGCCCTTGATATCCGCGAGAAACACGGGGACGCCCATGTCGGAAAACGATTCCGCCATCACTTTGAGCGTCGTCGTCTTGCCCGTGCCGGTCGCACCGGCGATGAGCCCGTGTCGATTTGCCATCGTGGGCTGCAAAAACACCGGGATATCCCCCATGCCTATGAGAAGCTTGCCTTGTGTAAACATCGTCTTCCTCCATCCGCTCGTCTGTTTCTATTTTTAAGCTTTGTCGTTCCTCAGTAAATCGCATAGCGCCGCCGTAGTTTCAACCAAATAACATATATTTTGTATCATTTTGGTTGATAAGTATTATATCATGCCCTTTCCCCATACCGCAACGACCTGAGGGCGGAACGAAACAGCTCATGGAGAATGTCATGCGCGGCACGGCGGTTCGCGGCGGCCGCGTTCAGATTTCCAGCCGCATCGCCGCGCGGACGCGCGCCATGGTTTCGTTTCCGATGCACGCGGCCTTTTCGCTGCCCTCGAGGATGAACCCACGCACCTCATCCCGGCGGCGCTCGTAATAGGCCCTCCTTTCCCGCATGGGCTCAAGCAGCGCGTTGAGTCTTTCGGCGAGGCGCTTTTTGCACGCCACGCAGCCGATTTGCGCGCCGCGGCACATTTCGCAGATATCCGCGCGCTCGCCAGCGTTGAAGGCCCTGTGATAGGCGTAAACCGTGCAGACATCCGGGTTGCCCCTGTCACGCACGGCGATGCGGTTCGTATCCGTGACGGCAGAGTGGATTTTACGGCTCACCGCGTCCGCATCATCCGAAAGGTAAACCGCGTTGCAAAGGCTTTTTCCCATCTTGCAGTTGCCGTCGAGTCCGGGGAGGCGCGGCGTTTCACTCAACAGCGCCTGCGGCACGCGGATGAGTTCCTCTCCGCCCGCGTAGAGCTCGTTGAACCTGCGCGCGAGCTTGCGCGCAAGCTCCATGTGCGGGAGCTGGTCATCCCCCACGGGCACGAGATCTGCGCCGCAGAAGGTGATATCAGCCGTCTGGCTCACAGGGTAGCCGAGAAAGCCGTAGGTCAGCTCCCCGTATCCGTACTGCTTCGCCTCCGTTTTGACCGTGGGGTTGTGCCGGAGCACGTTCACCGAAACGAGCATCGAGTAGAGCATCGTCAATTCCGCGATGGCGGGAACCCGGGACTGCTGGATCAGCGTGATCTTCCCGGGCTCGAGCCCTGCGGCGAGGTTGTCGAGGGCAACCTGGTAGATGCTTTCCTTCATCTGACCGGGGTTTTGATAATGCGTTGTGAGCGCCTGCACGTCCGCGAGCAGGATGAAGGTTTCATATTCATCCTGCAGGCGCACGCGGTTTAGCAGGCTGCCGACCAGATGCCCGAGGTGAAGCGGCCCGGTCGTACGGTCGCCCGTGAGTATCCTATTCTTTTTCATAAACCCTCCTTGTCGAAATCTTCCTTTCGCCGCCTCCCGCGCACGCGGCGCGCCGGGCAGCAAAAAACCCCCATTCCCACAGGGAACGGAGGCAAAGCTCCATAAGCCACCCAATGCGCGCGCACAAACATGCGCTTCCCGCGTCACGGCCGGGATGCCCGTCGGCGCCTACTCAGCCATCGCCTTTCGGGCCACCCTCATAAGCCCATTCGTCATAGCCCGAAACGCCGCATTCGCACCACCGGCGGCTCTCTGGAAAAACGCGGCTATGAGTACTCCTCTTAATCAACGGTTTCGATTCAGTTTGGTATTATTATATTCCCCAAAAGGAAAAAAGCAAGGGGCATATGCGCGGACGCCTTCTCCCCTCCCCCATTGAACCTCTCCCGAAAAGGCATTATACTGGACATACAGCACTGCGCGGGGGGGACTGTATGGACAACATCAGACTTACTGAAAACGACGAACTTTGGATACTCGACCAGACGCTTTTGCCGGGCGAGGAAAGGGAAATCCAGCCGGAAAAAGCGGAAGATATGTTCGAGGCGATCGCTTCGCTTCGCGTGCGCGGCGCACCGGCCATAGGCATATTTGCCGCGTACTGCATGTATCTAAGCGCAAAGGGCATCGCCGAGGCGGAACCGCGGGCGTTTTATGACAGGCTCGCAGAAATCGGCGCGTATCTCAATTCCTCCCGCCCGACCGCGGTGAATCTGAGCTGGGCCATCACGAAAATGTTGCGCGCCGCGAAGGATAACCTTAATCGACCGCGCGCGGAATTGCTCGCGGCCCTCCGGCGCGAGGCCGTCGACATACACGAGGACGATGTTGCCAAATGCAAAGCCATCTCGGAATACGGATTGACTTTAATCAGGGATGGGGACGGCATCCTCACCCACTGCAACGCGGGGCCGCTTGCGACCTCGAAATACGGCACGGCGCTCGGGCCCATCCTGCTCGGGACCGAACGCGGGATGCGTTTTCGCGTCTATGCGGATGAAACGCGGCCGCTTTTACAGGGCGCGCGGCTGACCGCCTACGAACTATCCCGCGCGGGCGTTGACACGACGCTCATCTGCGACAACATGGCCTGCGTCGTCATGAACAGCGGCCGGGTGCAGGCATGCTTCGTCGGGTGCGACCGCATCGCCGCCAACGGGGACGTCGCCAACAAGGTAGGCACGAGCGGCGTCGCGATCCTCGCGAAGCACTACGGCATCCCGTTCTATGTGCTCGGCCCGACCTCGACCGTCGACATGAGCTGCAAAACCGGCGCGGATATCGAAATTGAGCTGCGCGATCCGGAGGAGATCAAATCGAAGTTCTTCACAAAGCCCATGGCCCCTGCGGGCGTGAAGTGCTACAACCCCGCCTTCGACGTGACCGACCATGCGCTCATCACGGCGATTATTACTGAAAAGGGGATATGCAGGGAGCCGTATGGGGAGACGTTAGGGCAATTGACAGTGAACAACTGAAACTTGACAATCGGGGAACGCCGCCTGCGGGCGGTGTTTTCCTGTTTCTTTAGGCGTTGGGGACGGTTCTCTGTGGCTTCCGTTTGGTCATCGTCCGTAGTACGGCGGCGGTTGCGGCGGCAAACATCACCCTCCTTCGTCGAAAACCGTCCCCTGCAAGGAACGAAAGGTTTTTCTTCCCTCGGGGGACGGTTTTGCGCGCATGAGGGGAATGAGAGCATAAAAAACATGATCGGTATGCCGGAACAGGAGCGCCGAAAAAAGAAGCAGAACCGTCCCCAACGCTTAAAAGGAGCAAAAAACACCGCCCGCAGGCGGCGTTTTTCGTTTTCCCTGATTGTCAATTGTCAATTTTCATTTGTCAATTGCTCAAAACCCGAATAGCGTAATCTGGTTCGCCTCAGGCATGCCCTTGAAGCAGCCGAGCGCGCGCAGCTTGTCGACCACGGCGCTGTTGACCTTGGCGCGCACGCGGAAATCCTCCACCGAGGCGAAGGGGCCTTCGGTCCGGGCCGCGCCGATGCCCTCCGCAGCGTTCGTGCCCACGCCCACGATGGCGTTGAACGGCGGTCGGAGCGCATTGCCTTCGATGAGGAAGCGCGTCGCGTCGGACTTGTAGAGGTCGATGGGCAAAAGCTCGATGCCGCGCCGGTTCATTTCGTACACGACCTCGAGAATGACGAGCAGATCCTGCTCCTTCTGCTCCGCGCGGTTGCCCTTGTCCTTGATGCTCCGGATCTGCCGAAGCACCCGCTCTTCCCCGCCCGAGGCCGCCTCAACGTCGAAGGCGTCCGCCCGCGCCGAAAGATACACCATGTAGAACGCCAGAGGGTGGTGCACCTTAAACCAGGCCGTGCGGAAGCTCATCATCACGTACGCCGCCGCGTGTGCGCGCGGAAAGAGATATTTGATCTTTCGAAGCGACGTCACAAACCACTCCGGCGCGTGGAGCTGCGCGAGGTTTTTTTCCATTTCCTCCGTAAGGCCGCGGCCCTTGCGGACGCTTTCCATAGTCTTAAAGGAGATGGACGCCTCTCCGCCCATGGCCATGAGCGTGTTCATGATGTCCTCGCGTGTGCAGATGACCTGCGAGAGTGTCGCGATGCCGCCGAGCACCATTTCCTGCGCGTTGCCGAGCCACACATCCGTGCCGTGCGACAGGCCCGAAATGCGAACCAGCTCGTCCATCGTGGTCGGCCGCGTATCCATGAGGAGCTTTCTGACGAACGACGTGCCGAACTCCGGTATACCGAGGCTGCCCACGTCACACTCGAGCGCATCGAGTGTAATTTTGAGTGGTTCGAGCGAGGAGAAGATGCGCATGGTCTCCGGGTCATCCTGCGGGATATCCTTGGGGTTGATGCCCGTAATTTTCTGAAACATGCGCATGGCCGTGGGATCGTCGTGCCCGAGGATGTCGAGCTTGACGAGGCGGTCGTCCATGGCGTGGAAGTCGAAATGCGTGGTGATGGTATTCTTGTCGCTCTTGTCCGCCGGGTATTGAATGGGCGTGAAATCGTAGATTTCATACCCCTCCGGCACAATGATGATGCCGCCGGGGTGCTGGCCCGTCGTGCGCTTGACGCCCTCGCAGCCGTGCACGAGCCGTTCGGTTTCCGCGCGCGAGAAGGCGGTTATGCGCTCCTCGCAATACCCCTTGATATAACCGTAGACGGTTTTATCCTTGAGGCCGGAAATAGTGCCCGCGCGGAAAGCGTAGCCCTCACCGAACATTTCCTCCACGTACTTGTGCGCGACGGACTGGTATTCGCCCGAAAAGTTCAAGTCGATATCCGGTGTCTTATCGCCCTTGAAGCCGAGGAACGCCTCGAAGGGGATCGTGTAGCCAAGCTTTTGGTATTTAGCGCCGCACTCGGGGCAGTTTGCATCCGGCATGTCGATGCCGCAGGTATATTTGGCGAGGTCCACGTCGAAGTCGCTGTGGTGGCACGCGGGGCATACGTAATGCGGCTGCAGCGGGTTTACCTCGGTGATGCCCGCCATGGTCGCCACGAACGACGAGCCCACCGACCCGCGCGAGCCCACGAGATACCCGTCCGCATTGGACTTTTTGACCAATCGCTCCGCCGCGAGGTACAGCGAGGCGTAACCGTTGCCGATGATGGAGTTCAATTCCTTCTTGAGCCGTGCTTCCACCACGGGAGGCAACGCATCCCCGTAAACCTCGTGCGCGCGCTTCTGCGCGATTTGCTTCAGCTCCGCGCTGGCGCCCGGTATATCCGGCGCGTAGGTGCTCTTTTCGGAGAGGAAGGGCATCATCTTCTCGCAGGAGTCGGCAATTTTGTTGGGGTTGTCCACGACGATTTCCATGGCCTTTTCCTCGCCCAGATACGAGAATTCCTCGAGCATGTCGTCGGTCGTGTGGAAATAGAGCGGCGCTTGCTGCTCGGCATCCTTGAATTCGCGCGCGCTCATGACGATGGTGCGGAAGATCGCATCCTCGGGGTCCATGAAGTGCGCATCCCCGGTAGCGACGACGGGGATGCCAAGCGCATCTCCAAGCGCAACGATTTTTCGGTTGAGCGTGCGAAGGCCCTCCTTATCCCTGACCTGCTCTGCGCGCACGAGGAACTCGTTGTTGCCGACGGGCTGCACCTCGAGATAATCGTACTCCCGCGCGATGGCCTCAAGCCTTTCCCGCGGCTCCCCGTCGAGCACGGCGCGAAAGACCTCCCCCGCCTCGCACGCGGAGCCGACGATGAGGCCATCCTTGTGGAACAGCAAAAGGCTGCGCGGAATCTGCGGCACACCCCTGAGATGTTCAAGGTGCGCGTAGCTCACGAGCTTATAAAGGTGCTTGAGCCCGGCGGGATTTTTGGCGATGAGGATGATATGGAACGTACTGCGCTTGCCTCGGACCTTCTCCGCAGGCACGCAGTCGAAAAGCGGCAGCCTGAAGATGCCCAGCGCCTTCATGCGCGCAACGCACGCAAGAAAAAGCGTCATGAGCGCGTCAGCAAGCGTTTCGGGAGCACCCCTGGGCGCGGCTACGCCGAGGGCTTCGAAGCACTCCTCGGGCGTTTCAGGCGCGAGTACGGGCTTTTCGCGGCAAAGCTCGTGCACGAGCATATCCGCTGCCACGCAGTCGCGTGGAAAGCTGAGGTTGAGCGCTTCCGCCTTGCAGCGGAGCCGC
The DNA here is from genome assembly GCA_033813015.1 of Clostridia bacterium. Classification (GTDB taxonomy): domain Bacteria; phylum Bacillota; class Clostridia; order Christensenellales; family CAG-138; genus Phil1. The sequence goes on from JAPXSN010000018.1 coordinate 12,943, forward strand.
TGCAGCGCTTGAGTATCGTGCACCACGACGCGCGACGCGCCGACGAAGGCCGCGAGCGCCTTCAACGCTTCGCTCGCAGTGGGCGCGCTCTCGAGCGCCTGCTGCGCAATGCCGTGGCGCGTGCTAAGCTCCTCGGGGATGGCCGCGCCAGCGTTGACAAGCGTAAAAAAGCGCGTCTCACCGCCGTCCGCCTCGCGTTTCACGGCGCTGAGCGCGAAGATATTATCCGCGCGCACATCAGGCGCAGTCACAGCGTCGATCACACAGAAGCTGCCTTCCATGGAAATAAGCGCGCAGTCCGGCAGAAGATAGCCCTCCACGCCGAGCAGCACCTTGATGTCCTTGCCCTTTTCGGCGAGCTTGCCCGCCGCGCCGACCGCCGCGGGAAATGCCTGCACGACGCCATGGTCGGTGATGGCGACAGCCCTATGCCCCCAGCGTGCGGCGTTTTCCACGGCTTTTTCCGCATCGATGAAGCCGTCCATGGCGCTCATCTTCGTGTGCAGATGCAGCTCCACGCGCTTTTTTTCGGCCGTGTCGCGCCTGCGCTCGGCCTCGGTGCGGTAGGCATAATCCGCGAACACACAGTACATGCCGGAAAACTGGTCCCTGTCGTATCTGCCGTGGACAACCACCCAGTCCCCCGCAGACTGGATCTCCTCGAGCCGGTTGATGACGCGCTTCTGCTCAGCCGAAAGGAACGCCTTGACGGGCAGCGTGTTGCTCCTGTCCGTCACATAAACCATGAGTATATAGCCGCCGTTCTTTCGCGGCCGCGCATCGATGGAAATGATCTCGCCTCGCACGGTCACCGTGCCGCTCTCCTCATTGACCGCCGCCATCGCGACGGGCTTTGACGCGCCCGGCGTGCCGAGCAAAACGTCCTTTTGCGAAACGCGCGCGCCCCCTTTCGCCTTCTTCTTGGACGTTTCCTTCGGGGCGTTTATCGCCGCGGCCACATACGCCGCGGCCTCCTGCGTCGCGCTGGGCTGAGGAAGCGTCATATTCGAGTCGGGAACGATGCGGATATCGAGCGCAAGGCCGTACATATCCCTGACAAAGTCCGCAAGCTTGTCCGCGCCGTTGCAGGTGCGCGCGGTATGGTAGAGCTTTTCGGGGATGCGCACCTCGAGCGAATCCTCCTTGCACTCCCACAAGGCTGTTTTGAGGCACACGCCCATGAGCGGGGAAAGATATGCCCAGCTTCTGGCGATCATGGCGAAAAAGGCGCGCTCGTCATTCATGGGCGGCTCGCCGTCCTCAAGCACGACGCAAAGCTTCACCGCGCAGCCGGGCACGGCCTCGGCCATCGCGGCGGCGATCTTTTCCGCCTCGCGCGCGTCGAGCAGGCGCTCTGCGATGAGTCGCGCCTCGAGCGTCTTTTCCCGCTTGTGGAGCTTCGCGTTTTCAAGCCTCACGCCGTATGCGGCAAGGCCGTAGGGGTCCGATCGATCCATGCGCTACCTTCCTTCGTTCATCCGTAAGACAAGGGGGGCGGTTCTGTTTGTTCGGTAACAATTCGGCCGTCGCCGTCCTATGCATAACCAGAACCGTCCCCCTTGCCTTTTGATTGTCAATTATCCATTGTCAATTGTCAATTATCCTCGTCCAGCCTTGCGCGCACACGCGCGAGGAAGTTCTCAGCGATGTCCGGGAGCGCGCCGGAAGCGACCTGCTCGCCGCGCTCGAACACAACGGCATTGCCCTTTCCAAAGGCGATGCCGACATCGGCCTCGCGCGCCTCGCCCGGTCCGTTGACGGCGCAGCCCATGATGGCGACTTTGAGCGGGCGCTTCGTGTGTGCGAACTCCAACCTTGCGCGTTCCGCCAGAGCCTCCTGCAGGGCTATTTCATGGCAGCGGCCGCAGCCCGGGCAGCTGACGATATCCACACCCTCGCGGCGGAGACCCAGCGCGCGAAGAAGTGCGACACCCGCTTGCGCCTCGCGCACAGGGTCGCCCGTGAGGGACACGCGAATCGTATCGCCGATGCCGTCGAGCAGCAGCGCGCCTATGCCCGCAGCGGATTTGATCACAGCCATTTCGCCCCCGCCCGCCTCCGTGACGCCTAAGTGCAGCGGATAGTCGCAACGCGCGGCGAGCAGGCGGTATGCTTTCACCGTGTCGCGAACCGAGGAGGACTTCGCTGAGAGTACAATACCATCCTCGTAGCCCGCTTTTTCAAGCAGACGCGCATGCGCGAGCGCACTTTCTGCGAGCGCCTCGGGCGTCGGCGCACCGTATTTTATCAGCAACTCCTTTTCGAGCGAGCCGGAATTGACGCCGATGCGGATGGGGACGTTGCGCGCTCTGGCCGCGTCCGCGACGCGCCGCACGCGCTCTTCCGAGCCGATGTTGCCGGGATTGATGCGAAGCTTGTCCACGCCGCCCTCGAGGCTCATTAAGGCAAGCCGATAATCGAAGTGGATGTCCGCGACGAGGGGGGCCTGCGCACACGCCTTGAGGCGCCGGATGGCGTGCGCGTCCGCCTCATCGAGCACGGCGAGGCGCACGAGCTCGCAGCCTGCTTCCTCGAGCGCACGGATCTGCGTGAGCGTAGCTTCCACATCCGCCGTGCGCGTATTTGTCATGGATTGCACGCTGACCCGCGCGCCGCCGCCTATGGCGACGCTCCCTGCGGATACGGCGCGTGATAAGCGAGCCATATCAGCCTCCGATGCGCGTGATGATATCCGTAACCGTAAGATATGCGATGAGTCCCAGCAGCAGCACGATGCCCACGAAGTGCACGATGCCCTCCCTTTCGGGCGGGATGGGCTTGCGCCGGATGGCCTCAAGGCCGACGAACACGAGCCTGCCCCCGTCGAGCGCGGGAAGCGGCAGCAGGTTGAACACGCCTAGGTTCGCGCTGATGAGCACCGCGATGTAAAGAAGCTGCGCGACGTTCTGCTTTGCCGCGTCCGCGATCAGAAACATGATGCCCACGGGACCCATGACGTCGCCCTGCTTAATCTCCCCGCGAAAGAGCATGCCGATGAACTGGTAGAGCGCCTTGACGGTCTCCCAGATATAGCCGAAGGAGTTGCCCAGCGCTTCGCCGAAGCCCATTTTTTCATACACGGGCATACCGCTGATGATGATTCCGACGATGTTGCGGCCCTCCGTCTCACTGTAAAAATCGCGCACAACAAGCTCCGTCATTTTTCCGCCGCGCTCCACGGTGAGCGTACAGGCTTCGCTGTCCGCGTTTGAGAGGAACGAGAGAAGCGAATTGAACTGATCCCCAGGCGTGAGTTTTTGCCCGTCCACGGCGACGAATACGTCGCCCGGTTCAAGTCCCGCAAGCTGTGCGGGCGAATTTTCAAACGAAAAGCTGTCCACGGACGGGATGTAATCGACGACCACGCCGATGGCCATGAGCACGATCACCGCGAGCACGACGGCGGTGACGAGATTCATGAACGCGCCCGCCGCGAGTACGATCGCCCTTTTCCATGGCTTTTGCGCGCCAAAGGCCTTGCCGTCCCCGGTTTCCTCATCCTCGCCGTAAAAGCGGCACATGCCGCCCACGGGCAGCGCGCGAAGCGTATAGAGGATGCCGTTTTTCTTCTTTTTGATGAGGGCGGGGCCCATGCCCACCGCAAACTCGACAATGCCGAAGCCCAACGCTCTGCCCGCGATAAAGTGACCCAGCTCATGCAGCGTGACGAACACGGAGAGAATGATAAGGCCGATGATAAAGTAGAGCACAATGCTCATCTGCTACCTCGCTTCTTTTATGGCGCACCCGCCGGTTTATCGCGGGCGGATGCCGTCCGCCCATGACGAGAATATCCAATGCTTTCCGATGAACGCGGGCGGATGATACCCACCCCCAAACCGGATGGGTGCCTACGCACGAAGCATATTCGCCCGTGTGGCGACGCGTGCGCGCGCACGCCGATCCGCTTCAAAAATGGCCTCGAACGCATCCGCTTCGCCTGCCGGAACTTCCTCGAGCGCGGCTGCCACGAGCATGGGGATGTCGAGGAAACCGACGCGCCCCCGAAGGAACAGCTCCCCCGCTGCCTCGTTCGCCGCGCTGTAGGCGCAGGGCGCGAGTCCGCCCGCCCGGAGCGCCTCGTACGCAAGCTTGAGCGCCGGGAAGCGCGCGTGATCCGGCCGCTCGAAGGTAAGCCCCGCGAGCTGCGTTAAATCCAGCGCACCGAAGGCGCTTTCCGCACGCTCGGGGTACGTGAGCGCGTAGCAGATGGCAAGGCGCATATCCGGGCTTGAAAGCTGCGCGAGCACGGAGCTGTCCCGAAACTCCACCATCGAGTGCACGACGGACTGCGGATGGATCACCACATCTATCATATCCGCGCCGAAGCCAAAAAGATGCGCAGCCTCGATGATTTCAAGCCCTTTGTTGAACAGCGTCGCCGAATCAAGCGTGACCTTCGTCCCCATCTTCCAGGTGGGATGGCGAAGCGCCTCCTCGGGCGTGACGCGCGAAAGCCGCTCTGCATCATATTTCCGCAAGGGGCCGCCTGAGGCCGTGAGGATGAGCCTCTTCACATCCTTCCGCCTGCCCGCGGCGAGGCATTGGAACAGCGCGGACTGCTCGCTGTCCACGGGCAGCAGCTCTCCGCCGCCCTCGCGCATCGCGCGCTCCACAAGGGGCATGGCGCATGCGACGCTCTCCTTGTTCGCAAGGCAGACGCGTTTGCCCGCTTTGAGCCCTGCGATCAGCGGCACCGTGCCGGCAAACCCGCCAATGCCGTGAACGACCGCATCCGCTTTCCCGTAGGATGCGGCGACGCTGCCCGCATCCTCTGCGCAGTAGAGCTCCGTGCCGGAGGGGAGCTTCCCCTCGAGGGTGCGTGCGGCGGCTTCATCCTCGACGCAGACGAGCTCGGGCAGGAACTCATGCGCCTGCTCGAGCAGCATTTGCGCGCGCGATTTCGCACACAGCACGACCGCTTGAAGCATCCCGTCCGAAGCGCGGATTACCTCGAGCGTCTGCGTGCCGATGGAGCCTGTTGAGCCGAGTATCGCGATGCGTTTCATAGCGCTATCATACATCTTCAATGAGGCCGCAGCGTGAACGCGGCGTAAACGATAGGCGCACAAAAGAGCACGCTGTCGAGCCGGTCCATCATGCCGCCATGGCCAGGAAAGATGTATCCGTAATCCTTGACACCAGTAAAGCGCTTGATCGCCGAGGCGAACAGATCGCCGACCTGGCCGATTGCGCCGCACATGAGACCCAGCGCGAGAAGCGATAGGAGCGGCATGCCCACGGGATAGAACCTCTGCAATAAGAACGCAAGCAGGCCCCCCGCCATGCCGCCGATGAGGCCGCCGATGCCGCCGGCCACGGTTTTATTTGGGCTCAGCTCCGGGCAAAGCTTGCGCTTGCCCAATATAACGCCGATGAAATACGCGAAGGTGTCGCCCATAAGAGGCATCGCGCAGGCAGAAAACAGGCCAAGACGGCTTGCGGCGAAGTCGCCCTGCTCCGCAACGAGCATGAGCGAGGCGTAGAGCGCACCGGGGTAAATTAGCAAGGAGAGCCCCATGAGCGTATCCTGCGTGGCGCGTTTGGGATTGAAAACGCGCTCGATGCAAGCGAGAAGCGCACATGCGAGCCAGATCAAAAAAACGGCTTTTTCGCCGAAAAGCCGGTATGCCGCCGCGTACGAGGCGGCGAAAACGTATGCGGGGATGATGAAAATATTCCGCCCGCTCTGGCGAAGAGCCCGACGCAGCTCATATGCGCTCAGGAGCGCCGCAAGGCTGAGCGCCGCGCATTGATACCACCCGCCCAACAGCAGAACGAAGAGGAAGAAAAGCATGAGTATCGCCCCTACGACGACGCGCTTGAGCATGTCATTCACCATCCAGTCCGCCGAAGCGCCGTGAGCGCCCGGCGAAATCCGCGAGCACCGCGATATATCGCCCGTCGGAAAAGTCCGGCCAAAAATCCTCGAGAAAGGCGAGCTCCGCGTAGGCTGCCTGCAGCAGCATGAAGTTCGAAAGCCGTTTCTCCCCGCCCGTGCGGATCAGAAGATCCATGTCGGGCAGATCGCCGATCCAGAGCCTTTCTTGAAGCGCGGCCTCGTCTATGGCTTCGGGATCGAGCCTGCCTGAAACTGCGTCCTTTGCCATTAGCCGCGCCGCACGACCGAGTTCCGCCCGGCTGCCGTAGTTGAGCGCGATGTTGAGGCGAAGCCCTTTGTTGGCCCGGGTCTTTTCCATCGCCCTTTGGCATGAAAGGCGCACGCTCTCCGGCAGGCCTTCGAGGTCGCCCATGGCGGTGATACATACGCCGTTTCGGTGGAGCGCCTCGACCTCGGTGTTGAAGTAGTCCATAAAAATCGAAAAAAGCGTTTCGATCTCCATCCGCGGGCGCTTCCAGTTTTCCGTTGAAAAGGCATAGAGCGAGAGAGCCTCTATGCCCAGGTTCGAGCTTAAGCGGATGATGCCGCGAAGCCTTTCCGTACCAGCCCGGTGCCCCATCGCGCGGGGAAGGCCGCGCGCGCTCGCCCAGCGGCCGTTGCCGTCCATGATGATGCCCACGTGCCGCGGCAGGGGCGCAAGCCTTTTTTTCAGTTCCTCAAGCTCGCCGGCCTTCAATCGGTCTTTCCCGTCCCTTTCGGAATATAATCGACGTCCGTTTTGAACACGGCGTATGTCAGCTCCACGCAAAGCTCGCCCGTACGGCGTACGCGCACGACGCGCGCCTCGTTTCCGGCAATGCCCTTTTTGCTGGAAACCTGCGCCGCGGCGACTTCGTACCCCTCTCGGGCGAGCAGATCCTTTGCCCTAGCCAGCTCGAGGCCCAAAACGTCGGTCAAACCTGCATGATCTCCTTTTCCTTTTCAACGAGTATCCGCTCGATGTCCTTGATGGCGGCGTCGGTCTGTTTCTGAACCTGATCCTCGGTCTTCTTGAGGTCGTCCTCGGTGATTTCCCCCGCCTTCTGAGCCTTTTTAGTCATTTCCATGGCGTCCCTGCGGATGTTGCGCACGGCGACCTTTGCTTCCTCGCCGATTTTCTTGACGCTCTTGACCAGATCTCTGCGGCGTTCCTCGGTCAGTTCCGGGAATATCAGGCGGATGTACTTGCCGTCGTTGGAGGGGTGGATGCCCAAATCGCTCTTCTGTATGGCCTTGTCGATGGCGCTGAGCATGGAGGGGTCGTAGGGCGCGATGACGAGCTGGCGCGCCTCGGGCGAGGAGATGTTGCCAACCTGGTTTATGGGTGTTGGCGTGCCGTAATAATCGACAAAAATACGCTCGAGCACCTGCGGGTTAGCGCGGCCTGCGCGCATGATCGAAAGCTCGCGCTTGAGCGTAGCCTCTGTTTTGTTCATTTTTTCCTTTGCGAATTCCAGTGCGTCCATAGCAAGCCTCCTTGTAAAGTTTTCCGTATCCTATTTTACCCAATGGCCGCCGCCCCGTCAATCAAAGTTCCCACATCTTCGCCCGAGGCCGCGCGAAGGATGCTGCCCGCCTCGCGTATCGCGAACACCACGATGGGGATATCCCGCTCCCGACAGAGCGTGACGGCCGTGATATCGGTCGCCTTGAGGTCACGCGCGATAACCTCGTCGTAGCTCAAATGAGTAAAGCGCACGGCATGCCCGTTGCGCCTGGGATCGTCAGAATAGACGCCGTCCACGTTCTTGGCGAGCAGAAGCGCGTCCGCTCCGATCTCCGCGGCCTTGAGCGCAGCCCCCGTATCGGTCGAGAAGAACGGGTGTCCCGTGCCCCCCGCGAACAGCACGACCTGCCCCGCGGCGAAGGCCGCCTCGGCGCGCCGGCATGTGAAGGTGTCGCACACGCGCTCCATGGGCAGCGCAGAGAGCACCTTGCATGGGACGCCTTCCTCTACGAGCACCGCTTCCATGGCAAGCGAGTTGATGACGGTCGCAAGCATACCCATCTGATCCGCGCGGTTGCGATCCATAGTACCGCTGCTTCGCCCGCGCCAGATGTTGCCGCCGCCGAGCGTCACACCGACCTCGACGCCCGCCTCGCGCAGGGCTTTAATTTCCTTTGCGCCGCGGCGCGCAGCCTCAAAATCGATGACTTCCGCACCGCCGAGCGCCTCGCCGCTGAGCTTGAGGGAGATGCGCTTATACTTGATCATAATTTGCCTCCGATATGCAAAAGGATATGAAAAGGGGAACACGAAGCCGTGTTCCCCTCATTGAGAATTACTTGCCGGCCTGCCCCATGGCCGCGACTTCCTCGGCGAAGTTGTCCTGTTTCTTCTGCAGGCCCTCTCCCATCTCGTAGCGCACGAACCTGCGCACGCTGATCTTCTCGCCCATCTTGGCGATGGCCAAATTCACGAGCTGGCCGACGGTGATGTCGGGATCCTTCACGAAAGGCTGCTCGAGCAGGCACACATCCTTGTAATACTTATCGATTCTGCCGTCGACCATCTTGTCGATGATGGCGGCGGGCTTGTTCTTAAGCTTCTCGTCGTTGAGCGCCTGCGCGCGCAGTATGCTCTTCTCGTGCTCGATCTCGTCCTGATTGACCTCTTCCTTGCTGACACAGGTCGGCTTCGAGGCCGCGATGTGCATCGCGATGTCGTGGGCGAGCGTGTGGAAATCCGCGGTCGCGGCGACGAAATCGGACTCGCAGTTGACCTCGACGATCACGCCGATCTTGCCGCCCAGGTGAATGTAGCTTTCCACGATGCCCTCGGCTGCGATGCGAGAAGCCTTTTTCTTATTGTCCGCCAGGCTCTTCTCGCGAAGATAGTCCAGCGCCTTCTCCATGTTGCCATCGGTCTCGGTCAGCGCCTTCTTGCAGTCCATCATGCCGGCGCCGCTCATCTCGCGCAGCGTCATTACGTCTTTTGCGGTAAACATAGCTTTATTCCTCCTGTACGTACGGCTTAAAAGTCGTCCTCATCCTTATCGTGCGCAGGTTCCGCGGCCGTATCCTCCATCTGCTCGCCCTGATGGCCCTCGAGCACGGCGTCCGCGATCTTGGAGGCGATCAGCTTCACGGCGCGGATGGCGTCGTCGTTGCCGGGGATGGGATAATCCACCTCGTCCGGATCGCAGTTCGTATCCACGATGGCAACCACGGGGATGCCCAGCGCGCGGGCTTCCATGATGGCGATGTTCTCCTTGCGCGGGTCAACCACGAACACCGCAGCCGGGAGCTTTTTCATATCCTTGATGCCGCCGAGATTCTTTTCAAGCTTTTCCTGCTCGGCCTTGAGCTTGATGACTTCCTTCTTGGGCAGGAGGGAGAAATCCCCATCCGCTTCCATCTTTTCGATTTTGCGCAGCTTGGCGATGCGGCCCTGGATGGTCTTGAAGTTGGTGAGCATGCCGCCGAGCCAGCGCTGGTTGACGAAGTACATCTCGCAGCGCTTTGCTTCCTGCTCGATGGATTCCTGCGCTTGCTTCTTGGTTCCCACGAACAGGATGTTGCCGCCGTCCATGGCGATGTCGCGCACGAAATAGTACGCCTCGTCGATCTTCTTGACGGTTTTCTGCAAATCAATGATGTAGATGCCGTTGCGCTCGGTGAAGATGTATTCCTTCATCTTCGGGTTCCAGCGGCGGGTTTGGTGGCCGAAATGTACG
>JAPXSN010000019.1:0-21665 GCA_033813015.1 Clostridia bacterium
TCCTTGAGTTTGGCGAAGATCATGCGGCCCGCGGAGGTCTGCAGCGCGCTCGTCACGACCACGTTGACCTCCTCGCCCAAAAGCCTGCGCCCGCCGTCGACCACGATCATGGTGCCGTCCGCAAGATACGCGATGCCCTGCCCCGCCTCCTTGCCCTCCTTCATAATGGCAACGGTCATTTCCTCGCCGGGGAGCAGCACGGGCTTGATGGCGTTCGCGAGCTCGTTGATGTTCAGCACGGGTACGCGCTGCACGCCCGCGACCTTGTTGAGGTTATAGTCGTTGGTCACAACCACGCCGCCCATGTCGTAGGCAAGGCGGATCAACTTCGCGTCGACCTCGTCGATGTCCTCATAATCCGTATCCACGACCTTGATGGGCACCTCAAGCTCCTCCTGCATGGTGTTGAGGATATCGAGCCCTCTGCGACCGCGGTTGCGCTTGAGGGGATCCGAGCTGTCGGCGATGTGGCGAAGCTCACGCAGCACGAACGCGGGCACGATCATGCTGCCCTCGAGGATACCCGTGCGGCAGATGTCCGCGACGCGTCCGTCTATGATGACGGAGGTGTCGAATATCTTGGGGCGCGCCATGACGCTGGTCTTGCCGATTTTTTCCTTCGCGCCGCGCTTGAACCAAGAGGGCGTGTTGATTTCGCCCTTCCTCTTGGTGACGATGGTCCAGCCGAGGTAGCCGAAGGTAAAATAGAGCACCGCGTTGATGATGAACGCAAGCCAGTTGAGCTCCATCTTGGCCGTGAGCGTGCTCATGAGGAAGGCGATCACAAGCCCCACGATAAGCCCAACCACGCCGAAGAAGATTTCCGCCATGGACATATCCGTAAGCCTGACCTCCACCGCATTGATGAAGCGCGTGAACCCTTCGATCAGGCGCGGGGCGAGCAGATACAGTATGATTGCGAATAATAGCGCTCCCCCGATATCGATGAGCAACACGGCCCACTCCAGCAGCTTGACATGTATGTCAATGTACCAGTAATAACCCAGAAGCTCGTTCACGCCCTCCACGACCGCGATGCCGAGTACCGCTCCGATGAGCGTCAGTATAGCCCTTGCGATCTTTTTAGCCAAATTGGCTTCACCTCGCTATTCTTTTGTTTGTTATACGCCGATGGATAGGAATAACTCCTCCGCATCCCTGCCGCTGGCGGCGGCGAGCTCGGTGATGAGCACCTGCCGCGCGGAGGCGAGCATTTTGCGCTCCCCCGCGGAAAGGCCCTTTTCTTCGTCGCGCCTGCGCAGGCACTTGACCACATCCGCCACATCGTAAATATCCCCGCCGCGCAGCTTTTCGTAATTTTCGCGGTAGCGGCGGTTCCAATTGTCGCACTCGACGAGCGGTTCCTGTTTGAGAAATTCCAGCACCCTGTTATACTCCGCCTCGCCGATGATGCAGCGAAGGCCCACCTTCTCCGCGGTATCCACGGGCACCATGGCCGTCATCTTGCCGAGTATGAAGTGGAGTACGTAGTATTTCGACGTGCTGCCAAGCACCTCGCGGTCCTCAATGGCCTCGATGACGCCAACGCCGTGCATGGGATAGCAGACCTTGTCTCCCACACAGAACATGGCAGTACCTTCCTTTCGACCACATTTTGACCGTATCGCTGCACATATTATGACCTATTGTATATTTTACCATCCCTTTTGAAGAGTGTCAAAAGAAAAGGAGCCCCAGGCTCCCATTCCCTTGATTTCCCTAATTTTCAGCGGCCGGATACGACCAGCCCGTCGACGAGTATGGAGGGGCTGCCTATGACGCTGCCGCCGCGCGGCGGATTGAAATAGAGTTCGCCGCCCACCGCCAGCACGCCGCCCAAGAGCTTCGTGAATGAGCCGCCCACGGTGATCTGGTCGACCGGGCGCACAGGCTTGCCGTTTTCGACCAACATGCCCTTGGCAATCAGAGAAAACTCGCCCGAAACGGGGTCGAGGCCCGCATGCATACCGTCCATTTCGGTAATAAAGAGGCCGTCGCCCAGCTCCGCCATGAGCGCCTGTGCGCTCTTTTCGCCCGGCTTGATGTAAAATACCGAGGGCGTCACGCTCACGCTCGCGTCCGCACTCGCCCTGCCGCCGTTGCTCGTGGAGGGGACTCCCGCTTTCTTGGCGGTCTTGAGGTTGTGCAGAAATGAGCGCAGTACGCCGTTTTCCACGACCGTGGTGGTGACGCTCGGCACACCCTCCGCGTCGAACGCGCGCGCGTAGTCAGGGTGGAAGGGATCATCCACGACGGTAATTTTCTCATCGGCGATCTTCCCGCCAAGCTTATCCTTGAAGAGGGTAAGCCCTTTTTGCGCGTTGTCGCCCGAGAACATGGGCGAGAACGCATCGAGCATAGCCGCCATGGCGGAATTGCGGATCAGCGCGCGGTATGTGCCCGCGCGCACCGGGCTCGCGCCGTGCAGCGCAAGGCTGTTGGCTACGGCCTCTTTGGCGCAGCCGTCCACATCGAATATATCGTCCCCGAGGCGGAAAGCGAAGGCGTTGCGCACATCCTCGCCCTCTTTGGTGATGGGCATTATGAAAGAAAACGCCATGCGCTCCTCTTCAAAGGCGTCGAGTCCGAGCGTGTTGCTGATGCCGACCTCCCTTTTGCCCGACTCGACCGCGCAGTACTCCGTGCGCTGCACGCGTGGGTCAACGGCCTTTGCGGCTTTTTCGAGAGAAAACGCGAGGTCGATTTTCTCCTGCTCGCCCAGCGAATACGCCTTGCGCTCCGGTTTCTCCACCCGGGAATACGCGCATTTACCCTGCATGGGATGGTCGTCCTCCACCTCGATGGAGCGGGCGTTGTCCATGGCGCGTGCGACGAGCTTTTCGGGCTCCTCAAGCTTCTGCGTGAACGCGTAGCCGTTCCTGCCGTTGAGCCTGACGCGCAGGTTCACTCCGCCCTTAATATTGACCTCATACTGGTCAATGTCGCCCTCGAGGACGTTGACCGAGAAGCTTTCGTTCCGCTGGTAATACGCTTCGGCCGCCTCACAGCCCCGCGCTAGAGCTTCCTCAAATAATGCTTTTTTGAAGTCGATGAAATTCATTACAGCATGTCTCCCTTCCCGCCGACCACAATGTCCGTCACGCGGATCCTCGGCTGCCCCACGTTGGTGGGCACGCTGCCCGAGAGGGAGCCGCACATGCCCGGCGCCATCCACATATTTTTGCCGATGCGGTCGATTTTTTTGATGACGTCCGCGCCCTTTCCGATGAGCGTCGCGCCCCGCACGGGGCAGAAGATCTTGCCATCCTTGACCCAGTACGCCTCATCCACAGAGAAGTTGAAGTCGCCCGTGAGCGGGTTGACGCTGCCGCCGCCCATGGATGCCGCGTAAAGCCCCGTGCCCATGGTGCGGATCATCTCCTCGTCCTCATCCGTGCCGGGCGCGAAGAAGGTGTTGGTCATGCGCGAGGTCGGCGCGAACTCGTAGCTTTCGCGGCGCGAGCTGCCTGTGAGCGGATGCGCCATGAGCCGCGTGTTTCGGTAATCGAACAGATAGGTTTTAAGCACGCCGTTTTCGATGAGCACGTTCCTCTGCGCGGGCGTGCCCTCGTCGTCGAAGCGGATGCTGCCCCACTCGCCGGGAAGCGTGCCGTCATCCACAGCGGTGACGATAGGGCTCGCGACCATCTGCCCCAGCTTGCCGCAGAACTCGCTGTTGCCCTTGGCGACGCTCGTCGCCTCCAGCGAATGGACGCAGGCCTCGTGCAGAATGACGCCGCCGAAGCCGCCGTCGATCACCACCGGCACCGCGCCCGCCGCCGGGCACTGCGGCGCGTGCAGCATGGTCACGGCCTGTTTGGCCGCCGCGGCGCCCAGCGCTTCCATATCGTAGCTCAGGAACTGCTCGAAGCCCTCGCCGCGACCGGGCGCCTTGTAGCCGGTCTGCGCCTCATTGTCCCTCATGGCGACGGCCTGGATGGCGACGCGGCCGCGCGGCCTGCGATCCTCAGCCCATACGCCAAGGGAGTTTGCGACCGTTACGCGCTGGTCCACATCCATGAAGCGCGCGATGACCTGCGTAATCTCATCAGAATAAGCCTTCGCAGACTGCGACGCACGGCGGATGAGCGCGATGCGCTCCGCGTTGCCAATCCCGGCATAGGGCGTCTTTGGCGCGTAGTCCCCCTTGCGGTACACGCTGAACGCCTTTGCTTCATGTTCCTTCACGCCCTTGAGCGCGGCGGCCGCGGCCCTGGCCGTTTCCATGAGCGCCTTCTCGTCCTGGCCCGAGGTGTATGCATAGATGCTGCGCGCGCCCGAAAGCACGCGCACGCCCGCGCCGAACACGCGGCGATAGCTCGCGTCCTCCACCTTGCCGTCCACCATGACGACATTGTTCTTCTCCGTGTCCTCGGCGAAGAGCTCGCTGTAATCTCCGCCCGTGGCGAGCGCCGCCTCCAGCACGTTTTCGACGATTCTTCTCTCGATCAAACCGCTGTTCCTCCTTATTCGTGAATGGTTTCAATGAAACGCTAATCTTCTTGTTTGAGTTTGCCGCCGGCGATGTGGTTCTGCCTTATTTTCGCCTCGTTTCCCAGCTCGCCCGGCTCGTAGTAGGCCCTGCCCTTTACCGAGGTCGGCATATATTCCTGCGCCACGACGTGGCCGGGATAATCGTGCGGATACTTATAACCCTTGCCGTGGCCGAGCATCTGCGCGCCCGAAAAAGACGTATCCCGAAGGTGGATGGGCACGGGCAGATCCGGGATGTTCTCCGCATCCGCGAACGCCGCGCCGATGGCCTTGACCACCGAGTTGGACTTTGGGCTCTCGCACAGGAAGATGATGGCCTGCGCGATGGAAAGCCGCGCCTCCGGCAGCCCGACAAACTCGAGCGCCTCGGCCGCCGCGACCGCCTGCAGCATGGCCTGCGGGTTCGCTAGGCCTATATCCTCCGAAGCGTGGGCGATGAGCCTTCGGCAGATCACGCGCGGGTCGATGCCCGCGTACACGAGGCGTGCGAACCACGCGAGGGCAGCGTCGCTGTCCCCGCCGCGCAGGCTCTTGCAAAATGCCGAAAGCATATCGTAGAACTGCTGATCGTCAACGTTAATGACCTTTTTCTGCACGGATTCGGAAGCGACCGCGGCATCGATATGAATGATGCCGTCGACCGGCGGCGTCGTGAGCACAGCAAGCTCTATGGCGTTGAGGGCGCAGCGCGCATCCCCGTTGCTGGTGCGCGCGATGTGCTCGAACGCATCCGAATCGAACTCCACCCTGTAATTTCCAAGCCCGCGCTCCTCATCCGCAAGCGCGGCGTGCATGGTTTTTTTGACGTCCTCAATCGAAAGCGGATAGAATTGGAACAGCCTGCACCGGCTCACGACCGCCGCCGTCATGGAAACCATGGGGTTCTCCGTCGTGGAGCCGATGAAGCGCAGGATGCCCTTTTCGAGAGCGGGCAGTATGGAATCGCTCTGGGTCTTACTCCAGCGGTGGCACTCATCGAGCAGCAGATACGTGCTCACGCCGTACATGGCGAGGTTCTTTTCCGCCTCGTCGATGACCGCACGCACTTCCTTGACGCCCGAGGACACGGCGTTGAGCTTTTCGAAGCGCGCGCCGGTCTGGTGGGCGATGACGTAGGCGAGCGTGGTCTTGCCGCAGCCCGGCGGACCAAAGAAGATGGAGCTGGTGAGCGAATCCGTCTCGATGGCGCGGCGAAGAAGCCGCCCGCGACCGACGATGTGCTCCTGGCCGATGAACTCGTCCAGATTGCGCGGCCGCATGCGGTCCGCCAGCGGCGCGCGTCTGGCGGCGTTGTTCTCAAACAGGTTCATGCTGTATAAGGCTCCCCATAAGTAAACCGCATTCTATATTTATTATAATACGGCGGGACGCTTTACACAATCTTCGAGAAACCGTATAATTTGTATGGTCACAGAGCGTCTATCAAAAGGATTTGCTATGCGAATTTACAGAGACTTCCTCGACGAGAGGAGGAAACCCCTGAGCTCGATCTGGTTCCTTGCGTGGCCGATCATGCTCGAACAAGTGCTCATTATGCTTATCCACTATGTGGATACCGCCATGGTCGGCGGACTGGGTCCGAACGCCACAGCGGCCGTCGCTCTCACATCCCCGGCCAACATGCTGCTCAACGGTGTATTCGCGGGTGTATCCATCGGCTTCTCGGTGCCCGTCGGGCGCTACATCGGCTCGCGGGATCTGGACAAGGCAAGGCGCGTCGTGCGCCAGGCGGTGCTCTCCATAGGCATCTGCGGCGGCACAATGACCGCCGTGATGATGCTTCTCGCGCCCTACATCCCCGTGTGGATGGGCGGCGACCCGGCCATCCTCGAGGACGCGACTTCGTTCATCAGCGTGCTGAGCTTCTCCTACATATTCAGCATGAGCGTGCAGATCTGCGGAAGCCTTTTGCGCTGCACAGGCGACACGCGCACACCCCTTGTGTTCAATGTATCGACCAACATCATCAACATGGTGCTCAACTTCCTGCTGATCTACCCGGAGCGGAATGTAGAGCTGTTCGGCCGGTCTTTCCACATCGTCGGAGCGGGCATGGGCGTCGCGGGCTCCGCGCTCGCGTCGGTGATCGCGCTCTCCTTTTCCGGGCTGATGCTGCTGCGTGCGCTGTTCCGCGAAAACGCAGTGTGCCGCATCACCCTCAAGGACAGCTTCCGCTTTGACAAGGCTATCTGGGGCGATATGTTCAAGCTCGGCATGCCCGTGGCGCTTGAGCGCGTGACCATTTCCGCGGGGCAGGTGGCGATGACCGCCATGGCCACGGCGATCGGCACGGACTCGCTCGCCGCGCATTCGCTTGCGATCACCGCGGAATCCATCACCTATATGCCCGCCTTCGGCTTTGCCGCGGCGGCGACCACGCTCGTCGCCCAATCCCTGGGCGCGGGGAAAGCGCGGCTCGCGCGGCGCTTCGCCAACTACTGTACCATGGGCTGCGTGCTGTTTATGACCAGCATGGGCTTTCTGCTCTTCTTTGGCGGCGATATGCTGATTTCGCTGTTCACTCCGTCCGCGGCGGTGGTCGCCATAGGCGCGGCGGCGCTGCGCGTGGAAGCGCTCGCGCAGCCTCTCTTCGCGGTGAGCCAGGTCGGCACGGGCATCCTGCGCGGCGCGCGGCAAACGAAGTCCTCTTTCATCGTGAGCCTCATCGGCATGTGGGTCGTGCGCATCCCCACGGCGTATTTGATGTCCCGTTTCGCCCCGGAGCTGGGCCTGACCGGCCTGTGGATCGGCATGGCGAGCGACCTCAGCGTTCGCGGACTTCTGATCCTCCTGCTTCTGTACAGGGGAAAGTGGGCCGGGGAGGAAGTGCCTGAGCCTTCCGCACAAACCCAAGAAGCGTAAATATCGTTTCCCCATCCGCTTCGAGTGGGGATGCCCAAAGGAGCGTTGTGCCGAGGGAAAGGCGCAGCGCTTCTTCTTTCGTGCGCTTCTCGAAAAGCCCTTCGTCCTCTTCCGCGACGCTGATGACGACCACGGCGGCCTTTCGCGCGCGCCGCTCGTCGGCGTTGCGGCGGCCGATGTATTCCCCCGCCTTCTCAAGCGCGCTCGAAATATCCCCGACGCCGCTGCCCGGCGCGGCATAGAGCGCGGAGAGCAGCTTATCCTCGTCGCGCGTGAAGTTGACGCAGAAGCGCGTGTCAAACGCACCGCCCACGCAGCAGAGCGCAACGCGGCAGTCCGGAGCGGCGGCGAGCAATACCGCGATCAACTCCCGCGCGCGTTCGCGGCACAGGTCCTGCTCGAAGATACAGCCGGCGGCCTTTGCATCCGCAACGCGGGCGAATGCTCCCGCAGCGTCGGGCGCGTAATGGTTCTCCCACGGCCGCCAGCCGATGGCTTCCTCCTCGAGCAAAAAGCACAGGCGGAAGCGATACGCGACGGACTTGTCCACCGCGCCGCCGGGCAGGGCGGGATAGGTTTCGTTCGAGGCGGCCTCCCCGAGAGGCCTGAAGTAACAGTGTTCCGGATTCAGGCAGGGCGTGGCGAGCCAAGGCTCATCCCCCGCCTCCTCGAGGGTCAATCCGGAAACGTTGACGACGAGCACGACATCCTTGGGCGCGGTCGGCGCGGGCAAGGATACGAGCAGAAGAAGGGTTGCGATCAACACATAAACAAGACGCATGGCAATCATCCTCCCCGTTGAGTGCGAGCATGATCATCATGCGCTGCTTTTTTATGGATTTCACCGGCTTCGGCAAAGGAAGTGCAATTCCGCCAAAGAAAGTGGAAAATCACGGTGCAGGCAAATCTTGGGGATTGGGTTTCGGCGGTGACAGCGCTGCCTGTTCGCAGGCTTGCTCTTTTCCATCGGCTCCCAACCGAACAGAGGCATTCCGATTTCGGCAAACAGGCAGAGCCGTCCCCGGTTTGCGGTTGAACGCAGGGGGACGGCCCTGTTTGTTCGCGACGAGCGGCGGCATTGCGGCTGTCCGCAGGCGAACGCTGCCGGTAAACTCCGAACAAGCAGCGCCGTCACCCGGCATAAAACAGTTATTCCGCAGCAATCCGCCCTATGGTATTTTTTTCATCGAAGATGAAACGGCGTTCCGGGCAGGGGAAGCCCGAAACGCCATGTGCGTAAACATGAGCTAAAGCAGGATAAAATCAGTTCTCCTGGCCGAGGTCCTCGAGGGAAAGCTGCTGGGAAAAACTCATCTCAAGCATCCGCTTAGGAGTATGATCGAACAGATTGCTCACAGGCTCGCGGTCGTGTATGGCCTTGACAGCTTCCGCGAACATAGGCGCGGCGGACACGATGCGGATCTTCTTCGAGCCCACGACGGCAGGGCAGTCTACGGTATCAGTCGAGATTAAAAGCTCGATGGGGCTCTCCTCGATGCGCTTCACGCCCGCCTCCTGCAGCACGACGTGGGAGAGGAACGCGTAGATGCGCTTGGCGCCCTTGTCTTTGAGGCCGTGCGCCACGTCGATGAGCGTGCCGCCGGAAATGGTGAAATCGTCCACAACGATGCAGTCCTTGCCCTTGACGTTGCCGATGATTTCGAGCACCTTAGCGCTCTCTTTGTGATCGACGCGCATCTTGTCGCCTATGGCGACCGGACAGCCGAGCTCGTCCGCCATGGAGCGGGCGCGTTTGGCGCTGCCGGCATCGGGCGAAACGACGACGGTGTTTTTGTTGACGATATCGATGTGCCGCGCGTAGGCGGCGAGCAGACCCTGCGCATAGAGATGGTCGACGGGCTTTGAGAAGAAGCCCTGCACCTGCGCGGCATGAAGATCCATAGTCAGAAGGCGGTCCGCGCCCGCCATCTCGATGGCGTCGGCGCACACGCGCGCGCGGATAGACACGCGGGGCTCGTCCTTTTTATCGCCCTTGGCATAGCTGAAATACGGCATGATGACGGAAACGGAATTTGCGCTTGCGCGCTTGAACGCGTCGATATAAAAAAGCAGCTCCATGAACTCGTTGTTGGGATTAAGTCCGATGGTCTGCACGAGATAGACGTCCTTATCGCGGATACATTCGTTGATGCGTACGAAGGTGTTGCCCTCGCTGAAGGTGATGGTCGTGTTGTTGCCGATGGGGCTGCCCAGATAATCGCACATGCGCTGCGCGAACTTCCTGCTCGCGTTACCCGCAAATATCCTGATCTGGCCGTTCCCGCAATTCATAGCCGGACTCCCCCTTATAATTCATGCCTTTATTATAGCAAAATTCGCCCGTGCGGGCAATGGCGGCAATTAGGAACAAAAAGGGTTTGCGCGCTTGTGATAAGCCATAATTATGCCTTATGCATCGTAGAAACTCCGGCGTTTCATCGCGTCTGCTTCGCCGTTTTCCCGGCAAATCAAAAAGACCCGGATTCCATGCGGAATCCGGGGTGAGAGCGTTGCCGGGATTTGTCGGGCTTTGCAGGAAAAGCGTTTTTCGCGTCGATGCGTTATAATCCATTCGTATGCCTATTCCGCGGCGCAAAGCCCCATCTGGCTCACGACCATATCGTAATAACGCCCCTTGGCGGCCATGAGGCCCGCGTGGTCGCCGCGCTCGACAATCCGGCCTTCATGCAGCACCATAATGCGGTCCGCATCCCGTATGGTTGAGAGGCGATGCGCGATGAGAAAGCTCGTGCGGCTCGACATCAGGTGAAGCAGTGAAAGCTGGATGTCCTTTTCCGTTTTGGTGTCAACCGAGCTGGTCGCCTCGTCGAGGATCAGAATGGGGCTTTCGCACAGCGCCGCGCGCGCGATGGCAAGAAGCTGCCTCTGCCCTTCGCTCAAATTGTCCGCGCTGCCGGAAACCATGGTTCCATAACCCTCGGGGAGCTTGCGGATGAAATCGTCCGCGCGCGCGAGACGGGCGGCCTCGACGACCTCCGCGTCCGTCGCCTCGGGCTTGGAGTAGCGGATGTTGTCCATGATGCTGCCGGTAAACAGGCAGGTATCCTGCAGCACCACGGAGAAGCACGCGCGCAAACTCTCGCGGCGGATAGAGCGTATGTCCACGCCGTCGATGCTGATGACGCCCGAATCGGCATCGTAGAAGCGCGTGACGAGGTTGACGATGGTGGTCTTGCCGCTGCCGGTTTCGCCGACGAGCGCGACGACCTCGCCGGGCTTCACGTCAAAGGAAACATCCCGCAATACGGGGCGCTCCTTGTCGTAGGAGAAACACACCTTTTCAAAGGTCACGCCTCCCTTTGGGGATAAAAGCTCCACGGCATTCTCTGTGTCGGGCGCTTCCTCGGCGCTGTCCAGCACTTCGAACACGCGCTCCGCGCCCGCGAGCGCCTGCTGGATGGAGTTGAATAGGGACGCTATGTTGTTGAGCGGCTGCGCGAACTGCTTGGAGTAGCTCAAAAAGCTCACCACCGTGCCTATGGCGAGACCGTAGCTCACGCTCATCACGCCGCCTGCGATGGCCGTGAGCGTGAAGGTCAGGTTGTTGATGACGTTCATCAGCGGCATCATGAAGCCCGCCCAGGTCTGCGCGCGGTAGGAGCTGCGATAGAGGCTCTCATTGATTTCGGAGAAGTTCTGTTTGGCTTCCTCCTGCCGGGAGAAGGCCTTAACCATCTTCATGCCCAAAATGTTCTCCTCGATGACGCCGTTGAGCGCGCCGAGATTTCGCTGCTGCGCAAGGAAATACGAGCGGCTTTTCGTGGCAATCAGGCGCGTGAGCGCATACACGAGGGGCACAGCCACGAGCACCACGAGCGTGAGCCGCCAGTCGAGCACGAGCATCAGCGTCAGCGAGCCGAAAAGCGTCAGCGCGCTCGCGATGAGCTGCGTCGTACTCGAGGCGATGGATGAGGAGATGCTGTCCACATCGTTGGCAAGGCGGCTCATGGTATCCCCATGCGGGGTCGTGTCGAAGAAGCCGAGCGGCAGGCGCTGCATCTTGTTGAAGAACTCGCTGCGAATGACGTGGATGAGTTTCTGGCTGACGCGCAGCATTAATATATCGGATAAGGTCGTCGTGACATAGCGCGTCACATGCAGTGCGACGACGACAACGAGGATTAAAAGCAGCGTGTTCGCATCGAACGCGAGCCCACGCGTCGCAAACACGTTAAACGCCTTGCCCGTGAAGTACGGCACAGCGACCTGCACGCCGGAGGCCGCGGCCGTAAGCAGCATAGCGACGAACACGGTCCTGCCCCAGCGAAGGAAGATTTTCATGATGCGGCGGAACGTGCCTTTGGCGTTCCTTGGCTTCGCACCCGGCGCGAAACGGCTCGAGCCGCCTCTGCCGCCGCCGCGGGCGGACATGGAAGGCACCTTTATTTCGGTCCGGATCGCATTATCTGCCATAGCCCGCCTCCAAAGCCGCCGAGCTTTCGATTTGCGAGCGGTAGATTTCCCGGTACATTTCGCAGCTTTGCATGAGTTCCCTGTGCGTGCCGATACCGGCCGCGCGCCCCGCGTCAAGCACGAGTATACGATCCGCGAACATGGCCGTGGAGCATCGCTGCGTGATAAAAATCAGCGTGCCCTTGCGGTTTTCAACAAGGCCGCGGCGCACCTTGGATTCCGTCACGGAGTCAAGCGCGCTGGTCGCGTCGTCAAGAATCAGCACAGGCGCTTTTTTCACGAGCGCGCGCGCGATGGACACGCGCTGTTTCTGCCCGCCCGAAATGTTCACGCCGCCGCTGCCGAGTATGCTCTCGACGCCCTCGGGCATCTCCCGCACAAAGCCCGCCTGCGCGACGGCGAGCGCACGCTCAAGATCTTCCGGCGAGGCGTTTTTATCGCCCCAGAGCAGATTGCTTTTGACCGAGCCGGAGAAGAGCATGGGCTTTTGCGGCACGAGCGCAACGCTCGCGCGCAGGAGCGCGGGGTCTATATCGCGGATGTCACGGCCGCCGATGCGAATGCTCCCCGAATCGGCGTCGTAGAAGCGAAGCAGGAGCCATGCGACGGTCGACTTTCCGCTGCCCGTGGGGCCGATGATGGCGAGGGTGCCACCCTCCCCGATTTCAAACGAAAGCTGCTTTAGCACCGGATCGCCCGCGCTGCCCGGATATGAGAAGGTGACCCGCTCGAATTCCACGGAGCCCGAAAGCCGCTCCGCCGGTATTTTCGCGCCGTCCGCAACGAAATCCTCCCCGCCCGCGAACACCTCCTTGACGCGCGCATTCGACGCCTTGGTGCGCACGAACACGTTGAAGATGTTCGTGATCATCAAAAGCGAGGTCAGTATCTGCGCCATGTAGATGGTGAAGGCCGAAACATCGCCCGGCTCGGTGAAGCCCAGGGCGGTCTGTTTTGCGCCGAGCCAGATCGCCAGCGCCGTGCCCAAGCCCACCGTGAGCGTCATGATAGGCGAAATGAAGGTAATGATGATCTGCGCGGAGACACCCTTTTTCATGAGGTCGTCGTTAGCCTCGCCGAAGCGCTTCTCCTCGGACTCGTAGGTGCCGAATGCCTTAACGAGCCGCACGCCTATGAGGTATTCCTGCACGACGGAATTGAGCCTGTCCATCGCCTGTTGAAGCTTGGCGTAGCGCGGGTAGGAGAGGCGCATGCTTATGAATATTCCGAGCGCCACGACCGCAACCACGGTGTACATGATGAAGGAAAGGCCTGGGTTCAGGAGCGTCGCGAGCACGATGGAGCCGATGCAGGTGACGGGTGCTTTGAAGAAAATGCGCATGGTGCCGTTGACGAACTGCGTGATCTGCTGCACGTCGTTGGTGAGCCGCGTGATCAAAGAGCCGCTTTGGATATCGTCCGCCGCGTGCTCAGAGAAGCGCATGATCTTCGAAAACAGGTCGAAGCGAATATCTGCGCCCAAACGCTGGGAGACCCTGCTCGCGAGCATATTGCGGGAAACGGCGAAAAGCGCACCCAGAAATGTAACCAGAAGCATCCAGCGCCCATAGTGCAAAACGTTTGTCACATTCGCGCGCTCGATGCCCTCGTTGATGATTTTCGCCATGATCGTGGGGCCGAGCAGGTCGCACGCCGCCTCCATGGTGACGCAGAACACGCCCGTGAAGAAGGGCGTTTTGTAACGCCCGAAGTATTTGCTATAGATGTTCATTCCGCTTCATACGCTGCGCGTGTACTTGCGCAGCCATTCACGCTCCTCCCTGTCCATCAGCGGCGCAAGCCTCTCGAAAACGAAGGCATGGTAACTATTGAGCTGTTTCTTTTCCGCCTCGCTCAAAAGCGCCGGATCTATGCAGTCCAAGTCGATGGGCGCGCAGGTCAGCGTTTCAAAGCGCATGAACTGGCCGTATTCGTTTTTGATATCTTTGCGGCAGACGATGAGGTTCTCGGTGCGGATGCCGTACGCGCCCTCGAAGTAAAGGCCCGGTTCGTCCGAGGTGAACATACCCTCCTCGAGCACGCAGGAAGCGAGCTTTTCGCCTTCGAGCTTCCAGCGGAAGTTGTTGGGCCCTTCGTGCACGCCCAGGAGATAGCCTACGCCATGGCCGGTGCCGTGCTTATAGTCGAGCCCTTGCTCCCACAGCGGCGCGCGGCAGAGCGCGTCGAGATTCGCGCCGCGGCAGCCGTAGAGGAAGCGGACGTTTGCGAGCGCGAGCATGCCGCGAAGTACGAGCGCAAAGTGCTTTTTCTGCTCGTCGCTCACCTCGCCCACGGCAAAGGTGCGCGTCACATCCGTGGTGCCCTCGTAATACTGCCCGCCGGAGTCGACAAGCAGGAGTCCGCGCGGCTCTATGGCGACATCCGTTTCCGGCGTGGCCGAATAGTGCGGCAGCGCTGCGTGGGGGCCGTAGGCGCAGATGGTCGGGAAGCTCAAACCAAGATTTCCACACAAGCCGCGGCGGGCTTCATCGAGCTTGGCGGCCGCGGAAATTTCGCTCATTTCGGTTTTGCCGACGTTCTCCTTGACCCACTTGATGAAGCGCGTAAGCGCGAGGCCGTCCTTGATGTGCGCGCGGCGCAGGTTTTCCACCTCGACTTCGTTCTTAACGGCCTTTGCGAGCATCGTCGGATTCACGGCATCCACGAGAATGGCCTCCCTCGCGAGCACATCGTAGAGCGCAAAGTTCACGCGCTCGCTCCAAAGGAGCACCGAGCAGCCCTCGCCATAGCGTGCGACAAACCCGTAGATGGAGCCGTAGGGCTGTATCCTCACGTTGAGGGAATCGAGATGTTCCCGCACGGCTCCGTCGAGCTTCCCTTCGTCTATGAAGAGGAATGTTTCCTCCTGCTCGACCACGAGATACGCAAGCGCCACCGGGGTGCAGGGGATGTCATCCCCGCGGATGTTCAAAAGCCAGGCGATGTCGTCGAGGGAGGTGAGCACATGCGCGTCCGCGTCCTTTTCCGCCATGACGCGGCGAACGTCCGCGAGCTTTTCCACGGCGCTTTTCCCGGCGTATTCCGCGCCGAGCGCCCAGACCCTGCCGCAGGGCAGCGCGGGGCGATCTTCCCAAATCTCCCCTATGAGGTCGAGAGTCGGCGCGAGCTTCACATGCTTCGTCTCGAGCCGACGGCCGGTCTTGAGCGCCCACTGCGCGGCAACGACGCGCCCGTCAAAACCGAGCACGGCGTTTTCGGGGAGCTTATCCGCAAGATACTGCGGTATGTCCGGCACGCCCTCCTCGCCTATTTTCATGATTTTGATCGCGGTCCCCGCGGTCTGGAACTCGCTTTGCAGGAAATAGCGCGAGTCCACCCACAGGCAGGCTTCGTCCGGCGTGACGACGAGCGTGCCCGCCGAGCCCGTGAAACCTGTCATAAAGGCGCGCGCACGGAAGTGCCCGCACACGTACTCGCTCAGGTGGCAGTCGTCCGTGGGCACATAGTAGGCCGCGAGGCCCCGCTCCTCCATGAGCGCGCGAAGGCGCGCGAGTCTCTCTTCGATCATGCGATGGGCAGCTCCTTTCGTTCGAGGCAGGCGCAGAGAAGCCTGACGGCATTCTCATAATCGCGCATGTCGCAGGTTTCCACAGGAGAATGGATGTAGCGCGTGCCTATGGAAATGCAGCCCGCGGGCACGCCGCCGCGCGTCCTTTGCACCGCGCCCGTGTCAGTGCCGCCCGCGCGCAGAACCTCACGCTGGAAGGGGATGCCCGCCTCATTCGCCGCATCCTCCATAAAACGCCGCACCGCCGGAGGCACGATGACCGAGGAATCCATGACCTTGACCGTCGGCCCTTTGCCGAGCTCTACGGCCATGGGCAGCGCTTCGGGCACGTCGCCCGTGCCGGTCACGTCGAGGCTGATGCCGAGGTCCGGCTCAATGGCGAAGGCCGCGGTGCCCGCGCCGCGAAGGCCGACCTCCTCCTGCACGGTGAAGACATAGTATACGTCGTGCTCGCTCTTGGCCTTTTGGATCGCCTCAACCAGCACGGCGCAGCAAATACGATCGTCGAGCGTCGAGCAGGAAAGGCGGTTGCCCATCAGCGTGAAGCGGCCGGCAAACACGCACATGTCGCCTACGCTCACGAGCTTTTCCGCTTCCTCGCGGCTCTCGGCGCCGACGTCGACGTAGAGGTTGTTCATCTTGATTTCGCCGAGGCCCTTTTCGGTGCGCTCGAAATAGACCGCGCCGCGCACGCCGTTTTCAAACACGACCTGATGCCCGGCGGAGAGCACGGGGTTCACGCCGCCCACGTTGGCCATGCGCAGGAAGCCCTTTTCGTCGATGGCGACCACGACGAGGCCGATCTGGTCCATGTGGGCGGAAAGCATGATCTTTTTGCCGGAAGTGCCGCGCTTGAGCGCGATCAGGTTGCCGAGCTTGTCGTTATATACTTCATCCGCACAGGGAGCGACGAGATCGCGAAGCACGGAGCTGATCCTGTCCTCGCGGCTCGTGGGGCCGTAGGTGGTGAGTATCGTTTCAAGGGTTTTTGTATCCATAATCAAAGTACCTCGTCGAATTTTTTGGTTCGTAGGAAAGCGTCCGCGAGCTTATAGGCGTTCTGGATGTCCGAAACGGAAGCGAGACTCGCGGGGGAATGGATGTATCGGCAGCCGCAGCTGATGCCGCCCACGACGCAGCCGTCGAGCGCCTTGTTTATGGCGCCGCCGTCCGTGCCGCCCCGGCTGCCTTGGCGGAACTGATAGGGGATGCCCGCCTCCTGGGCGGTCCGCTGCAGGGTCTTGAACATCTTGGGCCGCGCGACGGTGCCGCCGTCCATGAAGGTGATGGCAGGCCCGTGACCCATGCGCGTTACATACTCGTGGTCCCTGGCCTTGGGGATGTCGTTCGCGGTCGTGCCCTCGAACACGAGCGCCACGTCGGGCGCGGCTGTCCACACGGCCGCCTTCGCGCCGCGCGTGCCTATTTCCTCCTGCACGGTGAACACGGCCCACAGGTCGCACTCGTAATCGTTGTTTAGTAGCTCCAGCAGAATGGAGCAGCCCACGCGGTCGTCGAGCGCCTTGGCTTTGACGATATCCTCGCTCAGGCGCTCGAACTTCGTCGTGAAGCAGATGCGATCGCCAAGCCTGACGTATTTGAGCGCGTCCGCGCGGTCCTTCGCGCCGATGTCGACATAGAGCTCGTCGTGCGGCAACGCGCGCTTGAGTTCCTCGCGGCTCTGCATATGGATGGCCTTGGCGCCGATGACGCCGGGCACATCGTCCCGGCCGACGACGACGCGCTTGGAGATCACCACGCGCGGGTCAAGGCCGACTTCGTCGTAGGCGATCAAGCCATTTTCGAGCACGCCGCGCACGATCATGCCAACCTCGTCCATATGGGCGCAGACCATCACGCGGCGTCCTTTGCCCTCCTTGTGGACGATGAGATTGCCCATAGTGTCCGTTTTATGGGCGAGCCCCATTTCGTCGAGCGCGCCCTTGAGGTATTTGCGCACGCGCCCCTCGTCGCCGGAGACGCCGTAGATGTTGGTGAGTGTCTCTAATCGTCCAAGCATAGCTTTTCCTCCCAATCCGCGCCGAGATTCGCAGCGACGCCCGCGATAACCTTCGCGCAGTTTCTGAGCGTGTCGAGGGAAATGACCTCCACGCTCGTATGCATATACCGAAGCGGCAGCGAGATAAGCCCGCAGGGGATGCCGCCCAGGAGCGGCTGCAGACTCCATGCGTCCGTGCCGGTCGCGCCGACGGCGACGTCCGTTTCCCACGGGATGTTCTGCTCATCCGCCGATGCCTTGATCATATCGAACACCCCTGGGTGGATGTTCGCTCCCATGGTGACGCAGACCTTATCCATATCGGTCGTATCGAACGGCTTGGTGCCGGGCGTGGGCGCGTGGCACACGTCTATGGCGATGGCGAGGTCGGGCTTTATGTTGTATCCGCCCGCGGCCGCGCCCAATCCCCCGCTTTCCTCCTGCACCGAGCCGCAGAACACCACGCGGCAGTTGAGCCTGCGGGATTTGAGTATATCCATGGCCTCGAGCATCACCGCGACGCAGGCGCGGTCGTCGAAGGTCTTGCCCGCGACGACGCTGTTTTTGAGCTTCATCGGCGGCACAAGGCGGAAGGTGACGTTGTCCCCCACGCCGACGAGCGCCCGAACCTCTTGGGCGGGGAGCCCCGTGTCGCACACGAGGTCGTCCGCCGTGTAGGCTTTTTTCTCATCCCCGGCATCCTGCAGATGCGGGGGCGTCGCGCCGATGACGGCCTGTATCTCCCGCCTGCCGTGTACGGTCACCTCGCTGCCGGGAAGAACCCGCGGGTCCACGCCCGCCACCGAGCGCACGCGCAGCATGCCGTTCTCCTCGATGTAAGTGACCATCATGCCCACCTCGTCCATGTGTGCCATGACGAGCAGCGTCGGACCCGTTTCACCCACGCGCGCATAGGCATTGCCCACCGCGTCGGCAAACACATCGTCCGTATAGGCCCTGAAATATCCCCTGACCACCTCGGACACCCAGGCTTCGTTGCCCGTGACGCCCGGCGCTGTGGTCATGGCGGACAGCGCCTCGAATACATCCATAGCGTTCTCTCCTTCTGTTTGCGCGTTCTGTCTATCTATATAAAAACTGAATGCGCCTAATTAATGTTTTCGCGCAGCACGCGAAGGGCGTTGCCGTGCGTGATCAAATCAACCTCACGCGCCGGAAAAACTCGGTTTAGCGCCTCCTCGATCAAAGGCAGACCCGCGCAATCTCCGAATTCGAGCGTGCACCCGATGCCGTCGAAATCGCTGCCGAGGGCGACGGTTTCCGCGCCCGCGACATCCGCGATATAGCGCGCGTGGCGCACGATATCCTTAATGGTCGTGTGGCGGCCGTTCTCGACGAGGAAGTCTGCCGCGAAGTTGAGTCCCGTGACGCCGCCCTTTTTCGCGAGGGCGCGCAGCATCTCGTCCGTGAGATTGCGTATAGATGGGCACAGGGCGCGCGCGTTCGAATGTGAGGCGACGAAGGGTTTTTTTGAATATTCGGCCACATCCCAGAAGCCCGCATCCGACAGGTGCGACACATCCGGAATGACGCCGAGCTCGTTCATGCGCTCGAGCGCCGCAAAGCCGAAGGGCTTGAGTCCTTTTTCGGGGGTGCCCGCATTGGGATAGCCTAGGCTGTTCTCGTGATTCCAGGTGATGGTGATGAGCCGCACGCCGCGGCGGTGCATCTCCTCGAGCCGTGCGAGATCGCCCTCCAGGGGCACGCCGTCCTCGACGGTCAGCAGCGCGCCGATCTTGCCCGCGGCTGCGTTTCTTTCAATATCTTCGTATTTGAGCACGGGCGCGAGCAAATCAGCGTTGGCGGCAAGCTCCCGGTCGTAGAGCGCCGCCGCCCGGGTGAAGAACTCCCACGGGCCGATGTCCGTCTCCGAATAGCCATGCTTGGCCGGCTTATCGGAGATGTAAAGCGCGAACGCCTGCACGAGCGAGCCCGCCTTTTGGAGGCGCATCAAGTCGAGCTGGCCCTCCGGGTTCGAGCGCAGCCGCTTTTCGCCGCGACTCCCCATAACCTCGCACACGATGGTGTCGCAGTGGAGGTCGATGAATCTCATGTTTTTCATCGTTTTACTTACCCTCGTCCAGCGCTTTGCGTACCGCCGCGCGGAAATCGTTCATGTCTTTGTTATGATGATGCCACCAGTGCTCGGGGTCGTGGTGCGCGCTCGCGGTGCCCCGCCGGTAGCCCTCGTCGTGGCTGATGATCTCATCGACCTCGATCGTGGGGAACTGGCGGATGAGATGAACGCACAGCTCCACGGCGTCCGCGAACACCTTGTCGAAATAGGGCAGAAAGCGCGCGGGGTCGTAGAGATATAAATCGAACTCCCCGCAGTATTCGATGCCCGCAGGTTCGCAGATCTCTATGCCGATGTGGTCATTGTTGTCGCGTCCGCCCGCATGCCATGCCCTGTGATTCCACGGCAGATACTGCATGACCACCTCGTCGTCCATGAAGGCGTGCACGCAGACCTCGCGCCCATCCTGCTCGCTCGCGGGCCTGTTCCATAAATCGTACCATACGCGCGCACCTTTGCCGGGCTCCGCCGTGCTGTGTATGGTGATGCCGCGCGGGATCATGGTGCGGCCGTCCTTAAAACAGTCGTTTTGAGTCATGATCTTGGTTTCAATTTGAATCATAGTTCTCTCCTTACGCATGCTTCTTGGATTATACAACATTTATCCTATAATAAAAAGATGAAAACGAAACGGGATTGTGCTAGAATGAAAAACATGACGAAAAACAAGAAGCTTCAAAGCAATTTGCTGCTGCTGCTTACTGCCATCATCTGGGGCACCGCCTTCGTCGCCCAGAGCGACGCGATGGACAGCATGAGCACTTTCACCTTCAACTTTGCGCGTGCGACCGTTGCCGGCCTCGCGCTGCTGGTCGTGATCTTTTTTATGTCGCGCGCCCGAAAAAAGCGCAATGAGGCCGCATCCGAATCGACGCCTGGCGGCAAGCGGGCCCTGATCGTCGGCGGCGTCGCCTGCGGCGTAGTGCTCGCGGTCGCCTCCGCGCTCCAGCAGCTTGGCATCGAGTACGACATCAACGTGGGCAAGGCCGGGTTTCTGACCGCGCTCTACATCATCATCGTGCCGCTCGCGGGTATTTTCCTCAAAAAACGCGCGCACTTCACCATTTGGATCAGCGTTTTGCTCGCGGTGGTCGGCATGTATTTGCTGTGCATCAAGGAGGGGCTCACCATCGAAACGCGCGATCTGCTCGTGATCGGCTGCGCCTTCTGCTACTCGCTGCACATCCTCGTGATCGACCATTTTTCGCCCAAGGTGGATTGCGTGAAGATGAGCTGCATCCAGTTCTTCGTATGCGGCGCAATCTCTCTCGCCGTCGCGCTGTTCACGGAAAAGCCCGTCGCCCCCATGGTGTTTGCCGCAGCATGGCTGCCCATCCTTTACTCGGGCGTGATGAGCTCCGCGGTCGGTTACACCCTGCAGATGCTCGCCCAGAGGCACACCTCCCCCGCGCTCGCGTCGCTGCTGATGAGCCTCGAAAGCGTATTCGCGGCGCTCGCGGGCTGGCTGCTGCTCGGCCAGGGCTTCACGCCGCGCGAGCTCGCGGGCTGCGCCGTGATGTTTGCGGCCATCGTCCTTGCGCAGGCGCCGGACCTCGTCGCCTCGAGGAAGGGCAGACAGTTGCTCCGCGATCAGGCGCAATGACGCTCGGCGGATTGCGGCTCCCCGAAAGGGGAGCCTTTTTCATCCGCGCGCGCAGCCGCGCCGTATGTTTGAATTCTTGTCACAACTGCGCCCTTGCAATGGACGCGCGAAAGCCGTAAATTATCATTGTATCGGTACGCGCGGCCGGAAAGCCCGGCGCGCGGAAAAGCAGGAGGTTCAAATGGGTTTCAGGGAGCGCATTGCGCGGTTCATGCAGGGCCGGAACGGCTCTGACGCGCTTTCGCGCGCCTGCTCGGCCGCCTCCATCGTGCTGCTCGTTGCCGCAATCGTCACGCAGGCCGCAGGCGCGCGCGTCGCGGGCTCTGTGCTTTGGTATATCGCGCTCGCGCTTATCGTCGCCTGCTACTGGCGCATGCTCTCAAAAAACGTCACGCAGCGCTACCGCGAAAACGTCAAATATCTGAACCTGCGCGACCGCGCGCTCGGCTTTTTCCGGCGCGAGTTCCGGCATGCAAAGCAGCTTCGGACCCACCGCTTTTTCCGTTGCCCGCGCTGCGAGCAGCGCGTGCGCACGCCGCGCGGCAAGGGGAAGATCCGCGTGACCTGCCCCAGGTGCGGCTCGGCCTTCATCCGAAGGAGCTGACATGTTCGGCTACGTCACGGCAAACAAAAAAGAACTGACTCC
>JAPXSN010000020.1:0-20635 GCA_033813015.1 Clostridia bacterium
GTAAAGATCTGTTCGGCATGTTTTTCAGGGAACTTACCGCGAAAGGGTATGTCGCGCAGGAGGGAAGGATCATCGACGCGACGTTTATTGAAGCGCCGAAAAGGAAGAACACGGCGGAACAGCGCGAGAAGGTGAAGAACGGCGAGGTGCCCGAGGAATGGGCGGACAAGCCGCAAAAGCTGTTGCAGCGCGATCTGGACGCCACATGGACGAAGAAGGCACAGCAGTCTTACTTTGGGTATAAGAACAATGTGAAGGCCGACTTAAAGAGCAAGCTGATTGTGGATTATACGGTAACGAGCGCGTCGGCGCACGACGTGGACGGCGCGAAGCCAATGATCGATAAGGACGACAAAGTGCTGTACGCCGACGCGGGCTATGCGCACATGGAAATCCCGCAAGGGGTGGCGAACATGATCTGTAAGAAGGCGGAGCGGGGGCACCCGCTGAGCGAGGAACAGCGCACGAACAACCATATCAAGGCCAGGAAGCGGTGCCGGATCGAGCATATTTTCGGGAGCATGGTGCAATCGCTGGGGGGAACGAACATCCGCTGTAAAAGGATGCTGCGGGCGACGTTCGAGATTTCCCTTTTGAACCTGCTCTACAACATGCGCCGCGCGGTGACGCTGAACCGGCTGGCGGAGGAGGCGGCGCGCGAAACGGGCCGACAGCGGACGGCCGTGGCATAGCCATGTCCATTCCCGGAAAATTTGGCCCTGTGAGGGCCGAGAGCGAAGGGATTTAGCCGCAAATAGCGGTTAAATCCCTTCGCCTACCCATCTTTGCTGTTTAATTGCCCGTGACGCTTTTTTTGCGGGGTTGTTAGAGGTGGCCAATTGTCAATTATCTAAGAGGTCTATCCCGATCCTCTTGAGCTCTTCGTCGGAATATTTCCTTTGGCTGTGGCCGAGTGCGCGGGAGCGTTTGACGGCGTCGTGCCGCTCGGCGGCTTGCCCTCTCCTCTCGAGGTCGGCTTTGGCGGAGGCAAGCGTGGAAATGTTTGCATCGTGCCATGAAACGAGCAGTTTTTTGATGTTCGCGTAGGGCTGCGCGAGGCCGTTTGAGGCGTCCGCCGCAAACAAAAGCAGTTCCGGGTCCATGTGCCAGCTGTTTTGCCAGAGGGATACGTCGTCCTTGTGCACTGCAGAAGGCGCGCGGTTGACCCCGGCGCGCTCAAGCATGAGCCGCGCAAGCTCCGCCGTGGCGTCGCGGCCGCGGCGCACTTCCGCCGCCGCTTCGGGCGTCAGCGCGCCGTTGATGCGGTAGGTGTCGAGCACGGAATCGAGGTATTTGAAGCTGGGTTGACCGGCTGCAGTCAGTTCGGCGCACGCGTCGAGGATGACGCTCTCATCAAAGCTCCACTCGTCCGTCCACTTCACATAGAGGGCGAGTTCATCCTCGGTGGCGGGACGGTGCTTCTTCCAGCGCGAAAGGATGGCCTGCGCGCCGCGGTTGCGCGCGTCCCGCTTTTCGATGAAAGCGCGGGCGTCCTCAACCGTGAACACGCCGTTGTCCGCCCAGAGCTTGGCCGCGGCGTTCATCTGCCACAGCTTCGCGCGCGCGCCGTGGCGGGCAAGGCAGTCTGTCACGCACAGAACCGCCGCTTCCTCATCGAAACGGAAGGTTTCTATCCAGTCGTAAATTTCCGCGAGTTCGTGCCCGGTAAAGACGCGCGTGCCCGCGGCTTTGGCGAGCGCCTCCACGAGCGAGGCGTATTTTCGCGGCGCATCGGAAGCCTTTTCGCCGACGCCGAGGTATTCGACCGCGAGCGGGTCCGCTGTGGCAATGCGTACGAGGCCGAGGCTCTGCCAATAGGCGTAGGCGAGCGCAAGGGTCTGCGCGTCAAAGGGGCACGCCGCGTCCGAGGCCGGCTCGAAGCAGCGCATGAGACCATAGAGGTAGACCTTGACGTACTCGCCGTCCGCCCCGGGCATGTAGTCGGTGATGAAGCTGTTTTCGACGGCCGTGACGCCCTTGAGCGACGAGCCGCGGATGAAGGCAGGCATGGCGGCACCTCAGAGGCTGTAGAGCGCGCGGTACTTTTCGCTCAGATAGCGCGTGTAGTAGCTTGGGTCGAAGGGCTTGCCGCAGGCGTTCAAAATAAGCTCGCTGG
This sequence comes from Clostridia bacterium, assembly GCA_033813015.1. GTDB lineage: Bacteria > Bacillota > Clostridia > Christensenellales > CAG-138 > Phil1. The sequence continues at coordinate 2,117 of JAPXSN010000020.1, forward strand.
GCTTCTTGAGCATGCCGAAGCGGTAGATCTTCTCCGTCAGCCACGCGACGATGGGGAAGAGGTCGCCGGATTTCACGCATGCGGTGATGTCGATGTGCTGCCCCATAGCGTCGTAGATCTGCGCGGCGTAAGCGCTGCCGATTGAGTAGGACGGGAAATAGCCGAACGCGCCGCCCGACCAGTGGGAATCCTGTAAAACGCCGTGCGCATCATCCGGCACATCCACGCCGAGATACTCTTTGTAGAGCGCGTTCCACGCCTCGGGCAGGTCTTTTACTTCGAGTGTTCCGGCGATAAGCTTTTTCTCGAGCTCGTAGCGCACCATGATGTGCAGCGAATAGGTCAGTTCGTCCGCCTCGGTGCGGATGAGGGAAGGCTCTGCGCGATTTGCCGCGCGATACAGGAGTTCGGGCGAAACGCACCTCATCTGCCCGGGGAACAGCTCGACCATCGCCGGGTAGACGAGATCGATGAACGCGCGGCTGCGGCCGATCATGTTCTCAAAAAGCCTGCTCTGGCTTTCGTGGATGCCCATGCTTGCGCCCGTGCCCAGCGGGGAGCCGACCAGCTCATCCGCGGTGTTGAGCTCATAGAGCGCATGGCCGCCCTCGTGTACCACGCTGAAAAAGCTCGAGAGCACTTCGTGCTCGTGGTAGTGCGTCGTGAGGCGCACGTCGTTCTTGCTCACGCCGCCCGTGAAGGGATGTTCCACCTCGCCCAGCGCGCAGCGCGCGCGGTCTATGGTGAGCAGGCTCACGAGTCTGTCGGTCAAAAGCCTCTGCTGCGGGATCGGGAAGGACGCCTTGAGCGGCGCCGTATCCGGCTGCTGCCCGCAATCCGCGATTTCGCGGATGAGCGGCACGAGCGCGGCGCGGACGTTTGCGAAATACTCGTCGAGCATGGCCATGGTGAGGCCTTTTTCGTATTCGTTTAGCAGCGCGTCGTACTTGGGAAGCTCCGGGTTGATGTAGCCGGGCAGCTTGCGGTTGAAGGCGACGAGCTTTTCGAGGTGCGGCGCAAAAGATGCGAAGTCGTTGCCGTTCTTGGCGACCTTCCAGACCTGCATCGCGGCGCTCATATCCATGGAATATTGGACGTACTCCGCGATGGGGATGCGCGCGAGCTTTTCGAGCTGTTCGCCGAGCTCCTCCGCCTCGCGGCGGGTGATCTCGTCGAGCGCATCCTTTTTGGGCGCGAGCTTCGCGAGCAAATCCCGCATCTCGTCGCCGGTGGAGAGCTTGTAGCTCTCTTCGCTCAATACGCCCATCGTTTGGGAAAAGTCCGCGGCGCCCTTTTTGGGCATGACGGTTTCCGCATCGTAGTGCAGCGTACTTATGGCGTGCTGGTAGGCGTGCATCTTGGCGAGCAGCGCCTTGAAGCTCTTGACGGTCTCCTCCATGTATGTTTCTCCTTATCTTGCTGATCTGCGGGAATCAAACAAAATCGTCAATCAGTCCTCGTCGTCGTCTTCGTCGTCGTCCGGCTCGATGTCGATGATGCCCGCGCGCTCACGCCTGCGGCGGTAGCGGCGATCGAACCAGTGGACGATGGGATAATACAGCGGGATGAGCAGGAACAGCACCCATGCGACGCCCCAGAGCTGCCACACACAGCCTAAAAGCAGGAACAGGCATGCAATGAACACCGGGAAGGGGAAAGCCCTCCAGAAGATGTGCCTGCGGCTGCCCTTGAACCAATGTGCGATAGAATAGTAGATGGGGATCGTAAGGAACAATATCCAGCCGGGATGCCACAGCTTCCACAAAAACCCTATCGCGAGGTAGAGCGCCGTCAAGAACACCGGGTAGGGGAACATCAGCCAGAAGCCCTTGTCGTCGTCACCGTCGCGGTCGTGCTCGGAGCTCCTTGTCACATGGACGTGCACGCCCTTGTCGTCCCGGTAGGTGAAATTTTCCGGGTCGGCCTTTTCGGCCTGATACTCCTCCTCATCGTCGCCGTAGGTGAAGTAGAAGCCGTCCTTCGTGTTGAATTTGATGGGCTTGCCGTTGACGGTGACCTTCACGCCCTTTTCAGGCTCCGGCTCGGGGATGGGATCCTCTGTGCGCAAAAGCTCGTCGACGCTCACGCCGTACACGCGCGACAATAGGATGAGATTGTCCGTGTCGGGCGAGGCTTCGGCACGCTCCCACTTGCTCACAGCCTGGCGCGATATGCCAAGCTTCGCGGCGAGCTCCTCCTGCGAAAGGCCGTGCTGCTTCCTCAATTGCACCAGCCTGTTTGCGATTTCGATGTTCATGTGTTACCTCCCAATCGCTTTGCTTGATGAACTGAGCATATACGCAACCGAGGGGTCAAATCTACCAACTCTGCTTTTCATCCTAAAATTTCCGCGCAACCATGGGTAGCGCCGGGTTGCGCACAGGCAAAAAAGCAAGCATATCCGCGGTGGAACCGGGTAGCGGCGTTCAGCCGATGCGCTCCTTGCCGCCCATGTAGGCGCGAAGCGCCGCGGGGATGGCCACGGTGCCGTCCGCGTTGAGGTTGTTCTCGAGGAAAGCGATGAGCGTGCGGGGCGGAGCCACGACCGTATTGTTGAGCGTGTGCGCGAAGTAGTTGCCCATCTGCTTGTTCTTGATGCGAATGCCCAAACGCCGCGCCTGCGCGTCCCCGAGGTTGGAGCAGCTCCCGACCTCGAAGTATTTGCCCTGCCGCGGGCTCCACGCCTCAACGTCCACGCTCTTGACCTTGAGGTCCGCAAGGTCGCCCGAGCAGCACTCGAGGGTCCTTACCGGGATGTCGAGCGAGCGGAAGTACTCCACCGTGAAGCTCCAGAGCTTTTCATACCACGCCATGCTCTCCTCCGGGCGGCACACGACGATCATCTCCTGCTTCTCGAACTGGTGCACGCGGTACACGCCGCGCTCCTCGATGCCGTGCGCGCCGACCTCCTTGCGAAAGCAGGGCGAATAGCTTGTGAGCGTCAGCGGGAGCTTCTCCTCCTCGAGGAAGGCGTCTATGAATCGGCCGATCATCGAGTGCTCGCTCGTGCCGATGAGATACAGATCCTCGCCCTCGATCTTGTACATCATGTTCTCCATTTCCTTGAAGCTCATGACGCCGGTCACGACGTTGGCGCGAATCATAAAGGGCGGCACGCAGTAGGTGAACCCGCGGTCTATCATAAAGTCGCGCGCGTAGGAGATCAGCGCGCTGTGGAGCCTCGCGAGGTCGCCTGTAAGGAAATAGAAGCCGTTGCCGGAGGTTTTACGCGCGTTGTCGAGGTCGAGCCCCGAAAGGCGCTCCATGATCTCGGCGTGGTAGGGAATCTCAAATTCCGGCATTTTCGGCTCGCCGAAGCGTTCGATTTCCACGTTTTCGGAATCATCCCGGCCGATGGGGACGGAAGCGTCTATGATGTTGGGGATGACGAGCATCCTTTTTCGAATTTCCTGCTCCAGCTCCGTCTCACGCAGGGTTAAGGCTTCCATTTCGTCCGCCATGGCCTTGACCTGTGCTTTTGCGGCCTCGGCTTCGTCTTTCTGCCCTTTGGCCATAAAGCCGCCGATCTGCTTGGAAAGGACGTTCCTCTGGTTTCGCAGGCTGTCGCAGCGCGTGTGGGACTCGCGCCACTCACGGTCGAGCGCAGCGACCTCGTCAACGAGCGCCAGTTTTTCGAGCTGGAACTTCTTTTTGATGTTCTCCCGCACGAGGTCGGGGCTGTTTCGGATGAGCTTGATGTCGATCATATGATGAAACTCCGTTTTTATTTGGCTTTACATGCGTTCGGGCGCTTCGAGACCCAATAGGTACAACCCGTTGCGGATGGTCTGGCGCGCGGCGTCGGTTAAGGCAAGGCGTGCGGCGCGAAGCCGCGGGTCTTCTTCGAGGATGCGGCACTCGTAATAGAACCTGTTGAACGAAGCGGCGACATCGATGACACAGCGCGTCACGAGATACGGCTCGTTCTTCTCCGCGGCGGATCTCACCGCGTCCGGAAGCTGAGAGATGGCCTTGACCAGACTGCGCGCCGATTCCTCTTTGAGCAGCGAGTAGTCGATGTTCTCCTTCTGATAATACCCGGCCTTTCTGAGCACCGAGCAGCAGCGCGCGTGCGTGTACTGCGCGTAGGGACCGGTTTCACCGTCGAAATTGAGCACCTTCGCCCAGGAGAAAGAAGTATCCTTGATGCGGCCGTTGTACAATACACCCCAAACAATGGCGCCCACGCCCACGGCTCGCGCGGCATCCTCCTTGTTTTCTAGGTCGGGACTTTTTTCCTTTATTATATCCAACGTTTTTTCGATGGAAGCATTCAACACGTCCTCGAGGTAAACCACGTTGCCGTGACGCGTGGAGAGCGTGCCTTCCTCCATCGACACCATGCCGAAGTTGACGTGTTCACAGTCCTTCGCCCAGTCCCTGCCCATGAGCTCCAACACCTTGAAGAACTGACGGAAGTGTAAATTCTGCTGGTAGGCCACGACGTAGAGGGACTTCACAAAATCATAGGTCTGCTTTCTGTAGCACGCCGCCGCGAGGTCGCGCGTGGCGTAAAGCGTCGCCCCGTCAGCCTTGACGATCAGGCAGGGCGGCATGTCCCACTCCGAAAGATCCACGATCTTCGCGCCGTTGTCAGTCACAAGCAAGCCCTTGTCGTCGAGCTCGTCGATGATGGCCTGCATTTTGTCCTCATAGAAGCTCTCGCCCGCGTAGCTCTCGAACGTGATGCCGAGCAGCTTATACACCTCGCCGACCTCCTTGAGCGTGAGGTCCTTGAAGCGCTGCCAGAGGTCGACGGCCTCGGGGTCGCCCTGCTCGATTTTGCGGAACCATTTGCGCGCCTCGCCGTTAAGCGAGTCGTCATTTTCCGCCTCCTCGTGGAAGCGCACGTAAAGCCGTACAAGCTCGCGCACCGCGCTGTCCTCTATGGGCTTATTTTCGCCCCAGAGCTTGTAGGCAACGATCATCTTGCCAAACTGAGTGCCCCAGTCGCCCAGATGGTTGATGCCGATGACGCGATAGCCAAGAGCGCGGTAGATGCGGCTGAGCGCGTGGCCGATGGCTGTCGTGGGCAAATGGGCGATGGAAAAGGGCTTGGCGATGTTGATGGAGGAAAAATCGATGCATACGGTACCGCCCTGCCCAATGTCCGCGCCGCCGTACGCGTCGCCCTCCGCGAGCGCGCGTCCGATGGCTTTGGCCGCGAAATCAGCCTTGTTTGCGAAGAAGTTGAGATAGCCCCCCGCAGCCTCTGCGCGCTCGATGCCCGCGGGAAGCGCGAGCTTACCTGCAAGCTCCGCGGCGATGGCGGGCGGCGCTTTTTTGAGCGTTTTGGCGAGCCTAAAGCAGGGGAAAGCGAAGTCGCCCAGCGCGGGGTCCGGCGGGGTTTCGATGTAGCCCGCGAGCTCGGCTTCGGGCAGGCCCGTCGCCCCGGCGAGGCCCTGTGCGATGGCAAGTCTGACGTCCATGCGGTTCTCCTGTATGGTAAATTTGCGTATTTCAATCTGAGTTCTTAGCATACCACAACAGAGGGGAAAAGTTAACCCGAAATTTAGGCGAAAAGCCCCGCAAGGCAGTATATGGTCGAGATCAGCCCGCCGGCGAGCATAATGAGGTATACGCTTTTTTTGAAGCGCGTGTTGTCAACGCGCTTGTGGAGCAGCATCCCCGCGAGGACGCCGAGCGCCAAGAGGGGCAGGCATTTGGCGAAGGAGAGGAAAGTCTGCCCCGTATACATATCGGTCATAGCCAGGCGAAGCGCGAGGCCGACCGCGTTGAGCGTGAACCAAAGCGCGCTCATCGTCGCGCGAAAGGAGCCTTTGTCCGCAAGCTGCTCATTGGCGTAGAGCACGATAAGCGGCCCGCCGGCGTTGAACATGCCCTGCACGAGCGCACCGGCGAACAGCGCCGCATAACACGCGGTTTTGCCGAGAGCCGGCGGCTCCGTCTTTTTGATGAAATAATGATACGCGCCGCGCGCTCCGGCGAACACGATTGTGAGCCCGAGTATCAGCTTGAGCGCCATTTCGTATTGTGCGAGCGCGGAGTAAACGAGTATACCCACGGGTATGAAGGGCAGCACGCAGAGCGTGATCTTCAAATATTCTTTCCGGTTGACCTGCCTGAGGTGGGAAAGGCATATGACCCCGCCGGATACGAGCGAATTGAGCGCGAGCAGTGCCACCGCCTGCGTCGTGCCTATGGCTATGGCCAACAGCGGCAGTGCCATGGCCGTGGAGCCGAAGCCCGCGAAGCCCTCGATGGTCTGCGCGAAAAAGGTGAGTATGTAGTACCAGATCATAGTGTCATCGCGAGGTACGCTTCTCGCACATGCTTGGGCACGAGTGCCCCGCCCGTGAGCCAGGCGATGTGGCAGGCGCGATCCATTAGCCCCGTGAGACCGCGCGCCTCAACGTACTCCTTCCCCTGGGAAAAGGCGAACAGCCCGCGCACTCCCCCGAAGGCCGCGCACGCCGAAGGCTCCGCAAAGAGGCCTTCGCAAGAATACAGCGCGCGAAGATCGTCGTAGAGCCGCACATCCTCGAGCGTGAATTCGCCCGAAAGCAAGCCTTCGACCGCGCGCCCGACGAAGCCCGAGGCTCTGCTCACGGCGAGACCGTCTGCGTGCGTTTTGCCCGAAAGACCGATGTCCTCGACGCTGATCTGATTATTTAGCCCCGTCGCAAGGCCCAGCAGCATGCACGGCGCCTGCACGGGTTCCACGAAAAAGATGTGGACGGAATCCCCGTAGAGGAGCTTCAGCCCGAACGCGACGCCGCCCGGCCCGCCGCCTACGCCACAGGGGATGTAGACGAACAGCGGATGCGAAGCGTCGACCGAAACGCCCGCTTCTTTCAACTGCCGGTCCAGCCGCCTTGCTGCGACCGCGTAGCCGAGGAACAGGTCGAGAGAGTTTTCGTCGTCCACAAAATGGCTCGTCGGGTCCGCGTCTGAGCGCCTGCGCCCCTCGGCGACTGCAGCGGAGTAGTCCCCCGCGTATTCGATGACAGTTACGCCCTTGGAGCGAAGCAAATCCTTCTTCCACTGCCTTGCGTCCGCGCTCATGTGCACGGTTGCCCGGAAGCCGAGCGCTGCGCTCATGGTGCCGATGGAAAGCCCGAGGTTGCCGGTGGAGCCGACCTGCACGGCGCAGTTTGAGAAAAACGCGCGCGCCCCGTCGGAATTAAGCTTGGTATAATCGTCACCCTCACGCAACAGCCCGCCCGCAAGCGCGAGCGTTTCCGCGTGCTTCAATACCTCATAGATGCCGCCGCGCGCCTTGATCGAGCCCGCGATGGGCAAATCCGAATCGAGCTTGGCGAACAGTCTGCCGGGCATGTCCGGATGAAGCGCGGCCTTCATGCGCGGGATTTCGCGAAGAGGCGACTCGATGAGGCCGCCCGCCTCCCGCGTTTCGGGGAAGCGTGCCGCTATGTAGGGCGCGAAGCGCAAGAGCCGCGAGGCCGCATCCTCAACGTCGGCTTCACCTATGGAGAGCTTTGCGAGGGCGCTTTTTGCGTCCTCGAGCTTGGGGTTGAGCCACGCGCATTCCCGCGCGGCCGCGAGCGTCTTTATAATGGGAAGGTCGGATTGGTACAAGGCATGCCTCCGATACATAAACTGCATTTATTCTACTCTAGTCTGCGCGGATAAACAAGGGCAAGGGGGAGACTGTCCGCAAGCGGATGATATCCGCCTCTACAACGAATGAAAACGTCCCTCGCCGTTAAATCGAAGGACGCCTGAAATTTATTTGATTGTCCATTGCCCCGCAAAAAAGAAGCCCGCTGCCGCAGGCTTCTTTTAATGTCGTTCAGTTGATGCCGTAGCGCTTCTTGAAGCGGTCAACGCGTCCGCCGGTATCTACCAGCTTCTGACGGCCGGTGTAGAACGGGTGGCACTTGGAGCAGATTTCGACCTTGAGCTCGCCCTTGATGGAGCCGCTCTTGAAGGTCTCTCCGCAGGCGCAGCGCACGACGCACTCGCCGTAGTTCGGATGGATATCCTTCTTCATCGTGGTTCTCCTTTGTTTTGCTGGGCGCAGAGCGGCATACCGCCCTGCTGCTGCATCCGGGATAGTCCCGAACAGCAAGCATTATACCTTGAACGCCTGCTTAAAAGCAAGGACTTTTTTAGTTCATAATGCGTTTTCCCGCAGAAAATCCTTCTTTTTCGTAGACCTTGTTCCATGCGCCCAGGCGCTGGATGAATTCGTCGTTGGTGTCTGTGCGCTCGAGCATGGCGATGAGCTGCTCGGTCACATCCGAAGGGTTGCCGGAGGAAAGCGTGCGGCGCATGGTGTAGACGCCGTCGAGCTCTTCGCGGCTCAGGAGCAGTTCTTCGCGGCGCGTGCCGGACTTGTAGATGTCTATGGCCGGGAAAATGCGCTTCTCGCTCATCTTGCGGTCGAGATGGATTTCCATGTTGCCCGTGCCCTTGAACTCCTCATAGACGATGTCGTCCATGCGCGAGCCGGTTTCGATCAAAGCGGTTGCGATGATGGTGAGGCTGCCGCCGTTTTCGATGTTGCGCGCCGCGCCGAAAAAGCGCTTGGGCTTGTGCAGCGCGCCGGGATCCATGCCGCCGGAAAGGGTTTTTCCGGTCGCGGGGATGGTCAGGTTGTACGCGCGCGCAAGGCGCGTGATGGAGTCCATCAAGACCACCACGTCCCGCCCCTGCTCGACGAGGCGCATGGCGCGCTCCTGCGTCATTTCGGCAACGCGGGTGTGGTGCTCGGGCAGCTCGTCGAAGGTCGAGTAGAGCACCTCTCCCTTGATGGAGCGCTGCATATCCGTGACCTCCTCGGGCCGCTCGTCGATGAGCAGCACGATCAGGTGCACGTCGGGGTGGTTGGTGGAAATGCCATGGGCGATGTTCTTCAAAAGCGTGGTCTTGCCGCTCTTGGGCTGGCTCACGATCATTCCGCGCTGACCCTTGCCGATGGGCGAGATCAGGTCTATGAGGCGGATGGCGAGGTTCTGGTCGCGGCCGAGGCCCTTGGACTCAAGCGTGAGCCTCTCGTTGGGGTAAATGGGCACCAGCTCCTCGAACGGGCGGCGCTGCTGCGCCTTCTCAGGCTCATCCCCATTGATGGCGGTGATGTATAAAAGCGCCAGGAAGCGCTCGCCCTCCTTGGAGGGGTGCGTCTTTCCCGTGATCATGTCGCCGGTCTTGAGGTTGAAGCGGCGGATCTGCGCGATGGAAACGTACACGTCGCGGTTGCCGGGCAGATAGTTCTCGCTCCTGAGGAAGCCGTAGCCGTCCGGCAGCACCTCGAGCACACCCTCGCAGTCCCCGCAGGCGCCGCCCTCGAGCATCTCGGGTACGGCGGGGTTGGAGGTGCCGTATTCTTTATTATAATAGCCCTCGGGCTTCTGCTGCCGGAAGTCCTCCTGCATCTCCATGGGCGGATAGCCGGGGACGAAGCCGCCGAAGTTCTCCTGCCGATAGGGCTGCTGGTAATTATCCTGCCGGTAAGGCTGCTGGTAATTCTCCTGCCGGTAGCCGCCCTCGCGCTGGTTGTAATTTTGGTTGTAGCCGCGCGGAGCTTGGGACGCATAGCCGCCCTGATAATCCTGCCTCTGGCGCGGCACATAGCCCTGGTTCTGGCCCGGGTTGTTGTAGCGGCGCGTATAGCCGCTTTGGTAGTCCTGCCGGGGCTGCTGCGGCGGCCGGTAGGATTGCTGGTAGCGCTGGCGCTGGTCGAAGCCGTCCTCGCGCGGCGCTTCCCGCTCGCCGGCCTGCGCCGGGGGCGTCGCTGCCTGCGGCGGATTGGATGCCTGCACCTGCGCGGCGGGCGCTTCCTGCGCGGGCTCAGCGGGTAGCTGGGCTTCCGCTGCCGCCTCGTCGGGGAAGGCCTCCGGCACCATGCCGCCGTTCATGATAATGGCCACAAGCTCGTGCTTGCGGTATTTGGTGAGGGATTTCGCCCCCTGAAGTTTGGCGATCTCGCGCAGGTCGCCGAGGCTCTTTTCTAAAAGTTGTTCCCGGGTCACAAAGATGCTCCTTTCAAGAACACACAAAAAATGATTGCATAGAAATAAATCACTGCACAGAACTCGCTTATTTATCAGTATTATGCCCTGTTTCTGGAAAATAAAACATAGAAAACGAGGGGTGACGCAGGCGCGCCCTTTCGTACTGATTATAGATATCTTCCCATAACCCCGCGCTGTTGTCAAGCGGCCAAAGCATCATTTTATCAGGAATTAACGCATATATTACTTTGAATACGGCATAAATCGAATGGGAGGACGAAGATGGACCGCACCACCTTGGATTCAGGCGTCGCGCGCATCCGCACGCACGGCGTACATATCGATGGGAGGGAGCTCATCACCATCACCGCCGTTAAGGATGTGGAGAGCTTCAACGATCAGGAGGTGCAGCTCGTGACCGACGCGGGCGACCTGCGCGTGGAGGGAAACGGACTGCACATCACGCGGCTGAGCCTCGACGACGGGCAGGTCGTGGTCGAGGGCGAGATCATCGCGCTCGAATATTCGGATACCGCCGAGCAGCGCGGCACGCTCTTCTCCAGGATGTTCCGATGAACGCGGGCCGCGTCGCCGGGGAGCTTCAGGTGCTCGCCGGCTGCTTTGCGGCGGGGCTCGCGGCGGGCGCGCTCTACGACGTGTTCCGCCTTATCAGGCTGCCCTTTCCCAAATCGCGCCTGCGTGACGCGGTGTTCGACCTCGCCTACTACGCGGCGGTGGGGGCGCTCTTCGCGCTCGCGCTCTATGCGCTCAACGGCGGTTCGCCGCGGCTCTATGCTCTGGCGGGCTTTGCGCTGGGCGCGTTCGCCTACGCCAAAACGGCAGGGGAGGTCTTCACCGGCATCGCGCAGCGCCTTTCGGATATGGTTGCCCAAAACCGGGCGAAAAGGCGGAAACAGGAAAAATAACCCTTGAAAACATCTCCCGTTTGGAGTATATATATGTATAAGTCGATTTGTCTTTTTTTCAATGAAAATGGAGGGCGCATGGCGCACGCACGCAGGTTCAGGGTAACGCCTCGCTTCGTCGCACTGGTGATGCTGGTGTGCCTTGTTTTCGCGTGCGTCGTCTACATCGACCAGCAGCAGAAGCTCCAGGAGGTGCGCGCCCAAACGGCCGAACTTGACGCGGAGTACGCCGCGCTCCGTGCCGAGGAGCAGCGCCTTGAATACATGATCGAATATGCCAAGTCTGACGAATACCGTATCCAGTACGCGCGCGAAAAGCTCGGGCTGGTGCTGCCGGACGACATCAAATTTAATATCGCGGAGTAATTGGCAATTATCGGGCTAATCACTTATAGCGAATCGCTTCCTTGGTTGATGCGGCCTCCGTTTATCGGGGGCCGGTGTTTTTGAACGTTCCGTATGATTTCGCCTTGAGCGGCTTTGTCTGCCGGACGCAACTCCTCACCATTGCGTTGACAATCCGCCCGCCTGCCCCTATCATAGAGCGCAGCGCATACACAAGCGAGGTTTTATGGTGCAAACGGACGCGAAACCCTTCATCCGGGGAAAAATCAGGCGCATGGCGCTCACGGCGCTGTGTGCGGCGCTCATCGCCGTGGGCGCGTTCATCCGCGTGCCGCTGCCGGGCATTCCGTTCACGCTGCAAACGTTCTTTGTGACGCTTGCGGGATTGCTTCTGGGCGGGGAACTCGGCGCGTGCAGCGCGCTCCTCTACATCGCCGTGGGACTCATCGGCATCCCCGTGTTCGCGGGCGGGGGAGGCATCGGCTATGTGCTGCAGCCGAGCTTCGGATATCTCATTGGCTTCGCGCTGGGCGCATTCCTCACGGGCAAAATTGCCCACGCCGAAAAGCAGCCCTCCGTCCGCCGCCTGTACGCAGCCGCGTTTGCAGGGCTCGGGGTCGTATATCTGTGCGGCATGGCCTACTACGCCGCGATCAAGGCGCTCTATCTCGCGGCGCCCGTTCCCGTTGGAAACATACTGCTGTATTGCTTTTTGATCTTCCTGCCCGGGGATGCGGCTATGAGCGTCGTCGCTGTGCTGATCGCCAGACGCCTGCGCCCGCTCGTCGAGCGCGGCTGAGGCGGCGTTGCCGGAGCTGTGCTCCCGTGCTATACTCGGCTTGAAATCCCGTTGAGAGGTATTTTTACATGAAGCAGGCCCGCCCCTTCCCGACGATCACCGTCACCCCCAAGGGGGAGCGCTGGATTCGCTCCCCGCACCCTTGGGTCTATGCGTCGGATATCGCCTCGTTGCCCGAAGGGCTTGAGAACGGCTGCCTCGCGGACGTGATGAGCGGAAAGGGGACTTACCTCGGCACGGGCTTCTACAGCCGCCTGAGCAAGATCGCCGTGCGCATCCTGTCCTCCAACGCCAACGACCGCTATGATGAAGCCTTCTTCGCGCGCCGCATCCGGTACGCGCTCGACTACCGTGCGACCGTCATGCAGGGCGACCCCTCCTGCTGCCGGCTCGTTTTCGGCGAGGCGGACGGCCTGCCCGGACTCACCGTGGATCGCTACGCGGGCGTGCTCGCGGCGCAGGTGATGAGCTTCGGCATGGAGCAAATCAAGCCCATGCTCTACGGACTGCTCGCATCGGAGCTTGCCGCGCGCGGGGAGGCGGTTTTGGGCGTATACGAGCGCAACGACGTCGCGCTGCGCGGCCTTGAAGGGCTTTCGCAGGGCAAGGGCTGGTACGAGGGCATCCCCCACGGCGATAAAACCACAATTCGCATCTCGGAGAACGGCGTCCTCTACGATGTGGATTTCGAGAACGGCCAGAAGACCGGCTTCTTTCTCGACCAAAAGTTCAACCGGCTCGCCGTCGCGCGCATCAGCCGGGGCAAAAAAGTGCTTGACTGCTTCACGCACACGGGCAGCTTCGCGCTCAACGCCGCGCTGGGCGAAGCTTCGCATGTGACGGCCGCGGACGTTTCCCAAACCGCCCTCGAGGCGGCGGCCGCGAACGCGCGGCTCAACGGCGCGGAAGATAAAATCGATTTCGTCTTGGCGGATGTATTCGACCTGCTCGCGGAGCTGGCCGAATCGAAGAAGAATCCCTACGACCTTATCGTGCTCGACCCGCCCGCGTTCACCAAGAGCAGGGCGACCGTTTCCGGCGCGGAACGGGGATACCGCCAGATCAATGCGCTCGCGATGCGGCTCCTGCCGCGCGGCGGGTATCTTGCGACCTGCTCCTGCTCGCACTTCATGGGAAGCGAACTTTTCGAAGATATGCTCAAAAAGGCCGCGCGGGACGCGGGCGTGCAGCTTCGGCAGGTCGAGGCGCGCAAACAGGCGAGCGACCATCCCATACTCTGGAACGTGCCCGAAACGGATTATTTGAAGTTCTATATTTTTCAGGTTATATAGCGGCGCTCTTGCCGATATTTGCGCGAAAAGCGATGCATTTTGGTATTTGTGACACCGATGCAGGATAATTAATGATTATCCTGCAATTTTGTCGCGAAGCTACGTATTTGCTGTAATTTTACAAAATATGACAGAAAATCGACAACGGCGTGCGTATGCATTTTGCTTTATCCACGTTATCCACATGGTTATCCACAATTGCAGCCTTTTTTGGACATCTATATGTGAATAAAACATGAACCCCGCATAAGCGAGGTTCATGAGAGAGCGCATAAAGGACCACGGAATGTATAAACTGTAAATTTTTGTAATCTTTTATCCGCACTTGTTCTGAACCTCTTTTGCAGCAATACCTGCAAAGGCGAAGGGAGCCTGCATTATACCGCGTTCTCTATTTCTTCTCGGCGCGAGCGCTCACGCGCATTCTCCATAATGAGCTTGTCCGCCACGAGCGCGATGAACTCGCCGTTGGTCGGCTTGTCGTTCTTGGAGTATATGTTATAGCCGAAGAGCTGGTTGATGTTCTCGATCTTGCCGCGCGTCCAGGCGACTTCGATGGAATGGCGGATCGCACGCTCGACCTTTGATGCGGAGGTGGAGAAGCGCTTGGCGATGCCGGGGTAAAGCTCCTTGGTGATGCGGTTGATGAGCTCAGGCTGGAAGTATACCATGCGGATGGCCTCGCGCAGGTAGTGGTAGCCCTTGATGTGCGCCGGGATGCCGATGACTAGGAACACGGAGGTGATCTTCTCGTCGAGCGAGCGGGGCTGCGCCGCGCTCATGATGTACTGGGAGCGGTTAACGTAGGAGTTGTCCATCATGTCGAGCATGCGTTTGAACACGGCCTCAGGATCCGCGGGCTTAACCATAAAATACTTTGCGCCGAGTGTGCAGGCCTGGCGAACCATATCCTCCTGACGCATGGCGCTGACCACCATCACTGCGGGGGGATTCTCCACGAGGCCGGCGCCGATGCGTTCGAGCAGTTCGAAGCCGTCTGCGCGGGGCATGATGAGCTCAGTAATCAGCACATCATAGCTGCCGTTGTGCAGCGCGTCGAGCGCCGCCTGCCCGTCGGACGCCGTGTCGAATTGGGCAACCTGCTCCTGCGCGGCAAAATAATCCCTCATCGCGCTCTGGAACTGGGTGTTGCCATCCGCCATAAGAACCCTGTATTTTGTCATTTGTGCCCTCCTCCTCCCCTATATATGGGGGTTTTTGTCATCAACATAAGAATAACACCGCGTTTTACGCAATGATAGGGAAGTAAATTAGCTTCTTTTGGCGCAATTTGGAAACGTTTGTGCAGTAATTGTAAGCTCATGGGGAAATATCTGCGTGTCGGCGTTGACAAAAGCCGCCGCGAGGCGCTAAAATATCCGTCATACACCCGAAAACCGGGCTCTCGCGCTTCCATTTTTGCAAAAAAATCGCATGCGCTCGCCGCGATCGCCCTTGTTTCGATCACGGGCAACACGCGCTTGTTCGAGCGTTTTGGCAGGGATTTCAGGCGAAGCCGCGCGCAGGCCGTCGAAAGGCACGCGCCGCGAAAGGGATATGATATGCAATGTGTTTTTGAAAAAGCGGTTATGGCAGATGTCGATGCCGTGATGGAGAACATCCGGGGCGTGCGCGAGGCGGGCCTTACCGATTGGGATGAGGAGTATCCCGCGCCCGAGCACATCGAAGAGGATGTGGCAAACGGTGCGCTGTACCTCTTGCGCACGCAGGACGGCGCGGTCGTCGCGAGCATAGCCGCGTATTTTGACGATGCCGAATTTGAGACGGATTGCGCGGGCGTGGGCTTTGCCGGAGCCGCGCACTCCTATTCGCTCTTCCGCCTGTGTGTGCGTGCAGATCTTCAGGGCCAAGGCCTCGGCTTCCGGCTCGTGAGCCATATCATCGAACAGGCGAAGTCCCTTGGCTGCGACTTCGTGCGCCTGCTCGCGAGCGAAACGAACATCCCCGCCAACCGCCTCTATGAAAAGCTCGGCTTCCGCCTACTGGGCAAGGTGCGGCTGTACGAGTGGGATTTCGTGGCGTACGAGAAGCAATTGAAAATCAGTTTTTAGCCGGGGGAATCGCGGCCGGAGACCGCGATTATTCCGCTTCCCGCGCCAGCGGCGACGTATCGAGCCTGTCGTAGCGCGAAAGAAAATCGTAGAGGATGTTTGCCATGCGCACGACGCCGCCCTCGGAATCGCTCTCGATGTTGAGCGGCATCAGCGGCTCGTGCAGCGACATGCGAAGCAGGAACCATCCGTCCCCGCGCGCGGCGTCCGCGTCGACGCGAAGCCCCTCAAAGTTGTCGGGCGCAACGGATAGGCCCTTTACGGTCTTGACGTATTCCGCGAGGTCGGCGAGGATGCTTTTTCCGTATGCGGCGAAGTCGTCGCCCACGAGCGCCATGCGGTACTCGCGGCTTTCGCAAGGCTCCTCGAGGCCGTCGATCAGGTGGGAAAGCTGGTGCCCCTGCGCCTTGGTGCGGGCGAGCTCAACGATGAGCTTCACCATCAGGTACGCGCCGTCGTCGAGAAAATAGTTCTCTCGCAGCGCGCCGTGGCCGGAGGTCTCCATGGCGACCTCGGCGTCCTGACCGGCGGCGTTCAATCGGAGTGCCTCGTCGATGACGTTCTTGTAGCCGCGCTTGAAGCGGCGGTGGACGCCGCCGCGCGCGCGGATGAAATGCGCAAGCCCGGTCGAGGTGATCGAGTCTGTTACAATGGTCGTGCCCGGATGCCCGCGAAGGGCGATGGCCGCGATCATCGCGATAAGGCGGTTGCGGTTGAGCTCGCGCCCGTCGGGCAGCACCGCGCCCGCGCGATCCACATCCGTGTCGAACAGGATGCCGAGATCCGCGCCGTTTTTGATTACGGCGTTCGCGATGAAGGCCATCGCGCGCTCGTCCTCGGGGTTCGGCGCATGGTTGGGGAAACGGCCGTCCGGCTCGAGGAACAGGCTGCCGCGCGTGTCTGCGCCGAGCGGTTCGAGCACGTCGGATGCGAAGAAGCCACCCGCGCCGTTGCCCGCATCCACGATGATGCGCAGCCCTTCGAGAGGCCTCTTCCCGAGGTTTGCGCCCGCGATGATTTTGTCGCGCAGCAGCCCCGCGTATTCGCCCATGAAATCCGCCTCGCGAATCCTCCCGTTTCGACCCCGGGGATAATCGGCCGCCTGTGCGGCCGCAAGCAGCGACGCGATGTCCTTTTTGTCGAGCCCGCCGTCACGAGTGAAGAACTTGAAGCCGTTGCGCTCAAAAGGCAGGTGGCTCGCCGTGATCATCACAGTGCCGTCGCAGAGGAAACCCTGCGTTACCGTCGCCATGAACATCGCGGGCGTCGTCGCAAGCCCGAGGTCTGCAATTTCCGCGCCCGCGCCCGAAACGCCCTCGGCGATTCCGCGGGCAAGCGCCGCGCCGGAAAGCCGCGAATCGCGCCCTACTGCAATCCGAAGAGCCTCACAGGGTTTCGCGGACTTCGCCGAAAGCCACGCGGCGAACGCGCCGCCGATGGCCTTGGCGACCTCGGTGGTCAGGTCTGCCCCCCGCGCGCCCTCGAGGGAAATCGCCGTGCCGCGTATGTCGCTGCCGTTCTGAAGCTTCATCAAATCGCGCATCTCACACCTCCCGCAAGATAATCTTTGATATTCATCACCTGCAGCAAAAGTTGCAGTACATGCACAGCAACCACGAGATCATAAAGCCGCCGCAGAGCCGATTCGCGCCGAGGAACGGCGAGGAGAACTCCCTGCCGTAGCTCTGGTACGCGCGGCCGGGGTTGCGAAGTTCGTCGAGCAGTTCCCGATAGGTTTCGTTGCCGGGCTCCATATCCACGGCGCGCTGCGCGTGCTGGATGGCGAGTATCGTGTTGCCTATCCCGCTGTTGGCGGTTGCGCTGTAGTAATACCACAGCGCGTCCCGCTCGAGGATGCCCGCGAGCACGTTGAGCGCCTCATGGTATCGACCGAAGCCGATGTAGGCGCGCACAACGCGCATCTGCGAGTTTGCGCTCTGCTCGCCGTAATCATTCCATGAAGCGTTGCCGTAGCCGCCGTTCGCGCCTCCCGTGCCGCCGGGGTCATAGCCCCCGTAGCCGCCGTAACCGCCGCCGTAATTTCCCGCGCCGGGGCCGGAGGAGGCCGCGCCGGCGCCGTTGATGATCTGGTCGTAAGCGGCGTTGATCTCCTTCATGCGCTGCTCAGCGACCCGGTCGCCGGGGTTTGCGTCGGGATGGTAGCGCTTGGCGAGGCGGCGGTAGGCCTTTTTGACCTCGTCGTCCGTAGCGGTGGTGGGCACGCCCAGCACTTTATACGGATCGATGATCGGCATGCCTCCGCCCCCTTTCGCGCGCGCGCTTGATCTCGAAGCGCGTCCATACGCCGGAGTATATCACATTTCGCATCAGAGCGATATCTTCAACCAAGGGAAGCCGCTCGAAAGCCGCGGCGCAGTCGCGCATGAGCGCGTCGAGGATCGCCCTGCACCGCGCGTCGAAATCGGGCGCGCCGAAATCGGATGAGAGCGGATTGAAGCTGCCGCGCCGGACGTCCCTGCCGCAGTCGTCCCAAGCGTCCATGACGTAGAGAAACCTTCCCAGCGCCATGCCGAACGCACGGAGCTTTTCCTCCCACATGTCCTTTCGGGGCGCGAAGAGCGCGGCTGTGATCTCGCCGAAGGCCGTGGCCGCTCCATCCGCCGGTGCGTTTCTGCTCTGTTCGATTTCACAAAGCTTTGCAAGCGAAGCTTCGACAGCCGCGCACTGATCGGGATATGCCTGCGCAACCCGCTCATATCGCTTGCGAAGCAGCGAGGCTGCCGCGCGGGAAATCGGCTTGCGCTCGTCGCGCCAGTCGTCGAGGCATTTGTGGTAAAAGAGCAGGATTGTCATATCCGCCGCGTAGTCCGTAAATTCGCTCGCCTCGTGGCGGCGCGCGCAGAGCGGGTGCATGGCGCAGCGCGCGCTGCATGCCGTGCGCTGCGGCTCGTAGAGCGAGTCGAGCAGCAGCACGAGGAACGCAAAATCATAGCTGAGCGCGAGGCGCGCGAGGCCGCCGTGCCGCTTCTTGAGCGCGTCGCAAAGGCCGCAGTAAGCGGCCCTGTAACGAGCTTCCTGCTCGGGGGTCAAATCCTTTTTGTTTGCCGTGACGTAGCCAAACATGTCAGCTCCTTCGTATGAAGGACGCGCCGCATCTGGGGCAGGTCACGCGGATCTTCCCCTTGC
>JAPXSN010000021.1:0-19770 GCA_033813015.1 Clostridia bacterium
TTCACAACAGAGTAATTATGTCTCGGCGCATTTATCTCCTTCACGATGATCCGCGAGGTCGATCATGAAGTCTGCATTACTGTAAACCATGTTTCCACACAAACTGTAAACCATGTTCCTCTTGACATGTTCTCCTTTTTTTGATAGTGCACATCGATCTGGCTCAAGTCTTCCATGCCTTTTTTGAGTCCTTCCGTCGCTCCTGCGCCCATGGAGGAAAGCGCCTCAAGGCGCGGTTTGATGCGGCCGGAAATCAGGGCTTCGATGGCGCGGTTCTCGCGCCTCATGACCTCCAGCGGATGCCCATCCTCCTTAGCAGGGGCCTGCGGCTTGTGGATATCCTCTATGGAGCCCTTGAAGACCGCCGCGTGGACGTCGCACAGCCTTTGGACCTCCGATACCGGCATGCCGTCCATGATGAGCGCCTGCTCTACCTCGGATATTTCGGACGCGGAAACGCCCTCGAAGGTCTCCTCGAATTTGTGCTTCACATCCTCCACGCTCTTGCCGTTGTGAAGCTCCGTGATCAGTTCTTTGAGCACGTTGCGCCTGTGCTCCCTGTTGTTCAATAGCTCGCTCATGTCCGCTCCTTCCGCCGTATTTGTGATGATCTCAAAAGCGCTTCCATTACTGTTTGCGTATCGAGGCGGTTCAATGCGGCTCCCATCGCGCTTCGTCATTCCTTCTGCCCGTAATACGCATCCTTCCCGTGCTTGCGCAGGTAGTGCCTGTTGAGCAGGTATTCGTCCACGGGCGCGGCATTTGGGTTAAGCCGCTCCGTGACGTACGCCATTTCGGCGCAGTATTCGAGCGCCGCTGCGTGGTAGACCGCCTTTTCGCAGCTCTCGCCCCACGCGAACGCGCCGTGGCCGTGCACGAGGCAGGCCGGGACGGCATCCGGATTGAGGCCTGCGAACGCCTCTATAACGACGAGCCCCGTGTTTTTCTCATATTCGCCCTCGACCTCGGCCCTTGTGAGCGCGCGGGCGCAGGGGACCGCGCCGCAAAAATAATCCGCGTGCGTGGTGCCGTAGGCGGGAAGAGACCTCCCGCTTTGGGCAAACGCCGTGGCGTAGCGGCTGTGCGTATGCGCGATGCCGCCCACATTCGGGAAAGCCCGATACAGCGCGAGGTGCGTCGCGAGGTCGCTCGAGGGCTTCAGGCGGCCTTCGACGACGTTCCCGTCGAGATCCGTCACGACCATGTCGGCGGGTTCCATCGCGTCGTATTCGACGCCGCTGGGCTTGATGACCACGAGGCTCGCCGCGCGCTCGAGCGCGCTGACGTTGCCCCAGGTGAAGATCACGAGCCCGTGTTTAACCAGATCGAGATTCGCGCGGCATACGCGCTCTTTGAGCTCTCTTAGCATGGCGCCGCCTCCGTTTCCGCCGGTAGTTCCTTCCATAAGCTTCTATCCGTAATATAGCGGACGCCGTCGTGTGCGTCAAGCTTCGTATTGACAGCGCACCCCGCGCTCCATATGATACGGGGGAGGGGATGCCGCGCAATCGCGCCGGACATTCCCACGCTATCATATTCCGTTTCAATAAAGCGAACCATTTAGGGAGGGAAAAGCGCATGACTTGCGGTCGTTGCCCGGCAAACAGAACGTACCTTGGCATAGAGCTCGGCTCCACGCGCATCAAGGCCGTGCTGATCGATGAAAACTGCAGCCCCGTCGCTTCCGGCAGCCACGAGTGGGAAAACAGGCTCGCGGACGGCGTGTGGACGTATGCGCTTGCAGATGTGTGGGCGGGGCTTCAGGCGTGTTTTGCGGCCCTCAAGGCGGATTATCTGGAGAAGGCCGGCGCAACGCTGACCTCCGTCGGCGCGATGGGCATATCCGGCATGATGCACGGCTACCTCGCTTTCGACCGGAACGGGGAGCTGCTCGCGCCCTTTCGCACCTGGAGGAACACCACCACGCTCGAGGCAAGCGGGCTTCTCACGGAGGCGTTCGGCTTTACAATACCGCAGCGCTGGAGCATTGCCCACCTGTATCAGGCGATCCTCAACGGGGAGGAGCACGTCGCGCGCGTAGCGCGGCTGACGACGCTTGCAGGCTACGTCCACTGGAAGCTGACGGGCGAAGCGGCGCTCGGCGTGGGCGAGGCCTCGGGCATGTTCCCGGTCGACGGCCCTATGAACCGTTTCGACGCGCGCATGGCGGTTGTTTTCGACGGGCTGGTCGCCGGACGCGGCTTCGCGTGGCGGCTTGGGGACATTCTGCCGCGGGTGCTCGGCGCGGGTGAACCTGCGGGAAGCCTCAGCCAAGAGGGCGCACTGCTGCTTGACCCGACCGGGGAGTTTTTGCCCGGCGTGCCGTTCTGCCCGCCCGAGGGCGATGCGGGCACGGGGATGGTGGCGACCAACGCCGTGCGCCCACGCACGGGCAACGTCAGCGCGGGTACGAGCGTGTTTGCGATGGCGGTGCTCGAGCGGCCGCTCTCAAAGGCGTATCCCGAAATAGACATCGTGACCACGCCTGCGGGCGACCCCGTGGCGATGGTGCACTGCAACAACTGCACGGGCGAAATAGACGCTTGGGTCAGGCTTTTCGGGGAACTGCTGGAGGCCGCGGGCACAAAGGCGGACAAATCCCTGCTCTACGAAATCTTCTACAACAGCGCGCTTTCGGGCGATGCGGATTGCGGTGGCCTTCTAGCATACAACTATCTTTCCGGCGAGTCGGTCACGGGTTTCACCCAAGGGAGACCCCTGCTGTTTCGCGCGCCTTCCGGCCGCTTCACGCTCGAAAATTTCGCGCGCGTCCAGCTCTTTTCGGCCATGGCGACGCTGCGCCTCGGCATGGATATCCTGTATGGGCAGGAGCGTGTGGCGCTCGACTCCCTTTCGGGGCACGGCGGCTTTTTCAAGGTGAAGTCCGTCGGGCAGAAGCTGATGGCGGCAGCCCTCAAAACCCCGGTCACGGTCAACCAAAGCGCGGGCGAGGGCGGGCCGTGGGGCATGGCGCTGCTCGCTTCGTATATGGTGCAAAAGGAAGCCGGGGAAACGCTTGGCGATTATCTCGCCTTGCGCGTGTTCGCGCGCGCGAGCGCGGTGACAGAAGCGCCGGACCCCCGCGATGCGGCGGGCTTCGACGCCTTCCTCGCGCGGTATGCGCAAGGCCTCGCCGTCGAGCGCGCGGCGCTCGGCGTGCGTTTCGGGGAACCCGCATACGATTGATTGGAGATAGGGCGATGCTTTCTTTTGAGCAAATGGACGCCGCGGCGGCGTTGAAAATACGCTATGTGCTCTGCGACATAGACGACACCATCACCACTTGCGGCAAGCTCACGGCCGAGGCGTACGCCTCGCTCTGGCAGCTTTATGATGCGGGCGTGCATGTGATACCCGTGACCGGGCGGCCCGCGGGCTGGTGCGACCTTATCGCAAGGGAATGGCCTGTGCGCGCGGTTATCGGCGAAAACGGCGCGTTCGTCTTCTATCCGGAAGGGAAGCATATCCGCACGTTCACGCATCCATCCATTCCCAAAGAGGATGTCCGCGCACGCTTGGACGCGGTGCGGGACGCCTGCCTCGCGCGGGTGCCGGGCTGCCGTGTCGCGCGGGATCAGTTCAGCCGCATCTACGACCTCGCCATCGACTTCAACGAGGACCCGCCTCGCCTCGGGCTGGAAGCCGCGGAAAAAATAAAAGCCGTCTGCGAGGAGTTTGGCGCTGTGGCGAAGATCAGCTCCATACACGTCAACGCGTGGTTCGGGGATTACGACAAGCTCAGCATGGCGCGCCTGTTCCTCGAGCGGGAGTTCGGCGAACAGAACATCAGGCAAAGCGTGCTCTTCTTTGGCGATTCCCCCAACGACGAGCCTATGTTCGGCTTTTTTCCGCAAAGCTGCGCCGTTGCCAACATCGCGCCCTTCCTCGGCAGCCTCAGGGCGAAGCCGGGCTATCTCGCCGCGGGGGAATCCGGCGAGGGCTTCGCGCACTCGATCCGCCATTTTCTCACGCTTCGCCGCAACGTTTAGTTTGCAAGCGCCCGGAGCTCAGCCGCCAGGACGAAAGGGAAAGCTATGCTCAACGAATTTTCAAGGACCGAGCTCCTGCTCGGCAAAGCCGCCATGCAAAAGCTCGCGGCCTCGCGCGTCATCGTGTTTGGCATAGGCGGCGTCGGCTCGTATGCGGCGGAGGCCATCGCGCGCGCGGGCGTGGGCGCAATAGACCTTGTGGATGACGACATAATCTGCCTCACCAACATCAACCGCCAGCTCCCGGCAACGCATAAAACCATAGGCAGGAAAAAGGCCGAGGTCATGCGCGAGCGCATACTCGACATCAATCCCAAATGCGGCGTTTCCGCGCACGAATGCTTCTACAACGCGGATACTGCGGATCAATTCGATTTTACCCAATACGATTACGTCGTGGACGCCATAGACACGGTATCCTCTAAGCTCCTAATCATCGAGCGCGCAACAAGGGCGGGCGCGCCCGTCATAAGCTCTATGGGCGCGGGCAACAAGCTCGACCCGACGCGGCTCGAGGTGGCGGATATTTACGAAACCTCGGTCTGCCCCCTCGCGCGCGTCATGCGAAAGGAGCTGAAAAAGCGCGGCGTCGAAGCGCTCAAGGTCGTTTATTCCAAGGAGGAGGCCATAAAGCCCGTCGAGACCGACAGCCTGAGCTGCAATTTACACTTTGACTGCCCGTCGGGCGCGGTAAGCAAGCGCGCCGTGCGCCGGCAGACGCCGGGCAGCGTTTCCTTTGTGCCGCCCGTGGCGGGGTTTATACTCGCGGCGGAGGTGGTGAAGGGGTTGGTTAAGGATGTGGGGAGGGAATAGGCTGGTTACTTCAAGAACTCATAGTTAAATAACACAGGTACAATTTCAGCGTTGTAATATGTCTTTATAAGCTCTTTCAGCCCGTTTAACGCCGTGTGCAGCTCCACGTTGTCATAGACGGTTTTATCCGTTGTTTCGTCCGTGTATGAGGTGTCCAATTCGGCGTATATCTGATAGACCCCATACGTAAAGGCGGGGTTATATCCGCCGTTGTTTCGCCCATTCGTTTTCGTCTGTTTGGCGTATTTTAACACCGTTTGCCATTGCGCAATAAGCGCAGTTTCGGCGGCGTTCATCGTCAAGCCCGCTATATCGCGGCTTGCAAGTGTTGCGCCATTCGTGGTATCAAAGCATAATTCATTTCGATAAAACCGCCCGTCCGAGCCTGAAAATGTCCTCATATGATTTTGCATTTCAAGGCAGGTAAACAACAGGCTTTTTAACAACCATTGAGAAAGTTTTCCGTTTGCGACATCGCGAGTAAACGCCGCCGCGCCGTCCGCGCTTTTCATTATGCGGGCGCGTTGCGTCCAACCCCTATTATATGTAATATAACGACTTGCGCAGAACATAGGCAGCTTTTCAAGGTAATTGTCGCGACGCAAATAAAAGCCGTGTCCCTCATACCTACTTGCAATCAGCAAACTTGCCTGTAAGTCCGGGTTATCAAAATTTGTCCCGGCGACGCACATATAACCGACCATATTTTCATTGAAATACTTTGTGACAGTTACTTGTGAGCCTGTTTTTTCTGAACCGTCGAGAGCAACGGCAATACCATCTTTTGTATCATTTTTCGCAACTGTTTTTCGCTTGTCAAAGTAAACGTCGCTGTATAGTGAATAAATGCGCTTGACGGGTATTTGTTCGGGGTATTCCTCCAACTGACCATTTACAATGTCATAGCCCGTTAGCGTCAATGTGTCCGTTGTTTCGTCGTCAATGTTAGCCCACAGGGCGCACATAATACAAGCGTCTATATTTGTGTGAAAGTGTCGGCGGTTGAACGCGTAGCCGCCGAGAAATTGCTTTTTGACAAGGTGTAGGGCTTTCCAATATTTAACGGGCGAAAACACGATATAACTATCCGTCGGTTGACGCAGATAATACTTGAAACCACTCCAAATAAAGGCACTTCCTAAATCGTTACTTGCCGTCCCTTTGACGGCTTTTTTCATCTCTCCAACCGCATAACTATTTTTCCAGATAGCCTTGCGGTTAACAGCCTTTTCTTGCTTTCTATGCTCTATTGATACTTCCGCATACGGTGGATTTTCAAACAAGATAACCGTTATTTTGGGGTTATCAATATATTTCTTAATTATGGGATTTTCTATATATTCCTTGCTCAATGCGTCCGCACCTGTTACTAATCCCGCGTTGAACGTATCGGCGGTTTCAATAGGCGGGATAATCTCACGAACCCGCGAACCAATCAATTCTTGAAGCACTTTGTATTCATAATACTCAACCGTGGAAACGATAGTATGCGACAATTCATCGTCCGTCATTGTGCTTTCAAGGTTTCCCGTCCCGGCGCAGCGGTCAAGGATAATATAATCATTTCCGGCAGGAACGCGGGCTATTGCGCGGCGCACCAATTCCATAGCCTTTTCGGCGTAAAGCGAAGCCGTATAGAACGCACCGAGGTTTTTCTTTAATAAGAAGTCATTTAACTTATCCATAAGGTAGTTAAACTTTATGTTGGTTTTACCCGTGTATGGGATAAGATAATCAGCAAAAACAACAGGCTTTCTTATCTCACCAATTTTCTTATGCTTGCCCATGTCGTCGCCTAAAAAATCTTCTTTACGCGCCGTCGGCATACGGCGGTAAAAATGTTCAGCCCAACCGACGATACAGTTTTCGTCAATGTGTATTTTGGTGTAATTATCTTCTTTGAGCAAAGCGACAAGTCGCGTTGTATCCGTGGCGTTGCTTTCATAGCGCAAAGTTTCCACAGCCGCCGCGCCGATAAAACCGCTAATTCCCCTTGACGCTCCGCCAGTATACACTTTTTCAATGTCTGAAAGATAGGGGGCGGACTTGTAAACCCACGCTATACCCGCGTTTAAGTCGATTATTAAAATCGTTGCGGGTACGGGCTTCCCTTTAAGGCGAATAGCCGATAATTCGCGTATACATTGGGACAAATGTAAATTTAAGTCAGTAACGTGCAACTTAAATTCAAGCAAGTTCCCGTTTAGAACACCGTCGTTATTATCGGCTATAATACTGTCTGCGTTAAGCGAGGGGTCGACGCGCGGCAAGACCCGATTATAAAAGTCAATTTGACCGTCTTTTTCATATTGGTATTTATCCATGGCATGACCCCTCTGATATGTTTTTTTATATTCTAGCATAAGTTGTCAATACTTACAGCAAAAATCCCCCCATTACCCCCGCCAATACCCCCATAATGAATGCCGATATCAGCATAGCTTATCGTTCTTGACAACGCTCTAAGCATAAAGTATGCTTGCAAAGGGAACATGGGTGTTCGAGAGAGGAGCCGTCAATGCTCGCCCTATCGGAGCCCATTCCTCATTTCGGGGGGCATTATGCAGGGAACGGAAAGCTACCGCTCGCCTTTGTGCGAGCGCTACGCAAGCGAGAGTATGCAGCGCATCTTCTCCGACGACGTCAAGTTTGCGACATGGCGAAGGCTGTGGCT
Source organism: Clostridia bacterium (assembly GCA_033813015.1). Classification (GTDB taxonomy): domain Bacteria; phylum Bacillota; class Clostridia; order Christensenellales; family CAG-138; genus Phil1. The sequence goes on from JAPXSN010000021.1 coordinate 7,477, forward strand.
CGCGCTTGCGCAGGCGGAGCGGGAGCTCGGCATACCCATATCGGATGGGCAAATCGAGGAAATGCGCGCGCACGTCGAGGATATTGATTTTGAGCGCGCAGCGGAGCATGAGGCGCGCGTGCGGCACGATGTGATGGCGCACGTTTTGACTTACGGCGAACAATGCCCCAACGCGAAGCCCATCATCCACCTCGGCGCGACCTCGAGCTTTGTCGGGGATAATACGGACATCATCCGCATGAAGCTCGCGCTCGTCGAAATAAGAAAGCTGCTTCTTGCCGCCATGCAGGCGCTCGCAGGCTTCGCGGCGCAGTATAAAGACCTTCCCACGCTCGCCTACACGCACTTCCAGGCGGCGCAGCCCACGACCGTTGGCAAGCGCGCGACGCTGTGGCTTCAGGACTTGGAGATGGACTTGGCGCAGCTCGACTTCCAGCTTTCGCAATTAAAGCTCCTGGGCTGCAAGGGCGCGACGGGAACCGGCGCGAGCTTTATGGAGCTCTTCGGCGGGGATGATGAGAAGGTCAGGCTGCTCGAAAAGAAGATCGCCGGCAAGCTGGGCTTCGGGGGCTGCTATGCCGTATCGGGTCAGACGTATTCGAGGAAGGTCGATTACAACGTGCTGAGCGTGCTCGCGATGATCGCGCAGAGCGCGTACAAGTTTTCAAACGACATCCGCCTGCTTTCGCACTTAAAGGAATTTGACGAGCCCTTCGAGGCCGGGCAGATAGGCTCCTCGGCGATGCCCTATAAGCGCAATCCCATGCGCAGCGAGCGCATCGCCTCCCTCGCGCGCTATGTTCTTGCGGATATGGCCAACCCCGCCTTTACCGCGGCCTCGCAGTGGTTGGAGCGCACGCTGGACGATTCGGCAAACCGCCGCATCTCGGTGCCGGAGGCGTTCCTCGCAACGGACGCCATACTCGCCCTGTATATCAACATCGTGCGCGGCGCGCGCGTATACCCGGGCGTCATCAAAAAGCACCTCGCGGATGAATTGCCCTTCATGGCAAGCGAAAACATACTCATGTACTGCGTTGCGAAAAAGGGCAGGGACAGGCAGGCGCTGCACGAGGCTCTGCGGGAGCATTCCGTCGCCGCGGCGGAACAGGTGAAGCTTTACGGCAGGGAGAACGACCTTTTCCGGCGCATCCTCGCGGACGAACGCTTCGGCTTGACTGAGGCGGAGCTTGAAACTCTGCTCGACCCCGCGGCGTTTACCGGCAGGGCCGCGAAGCAGACGGAGGAGTATCTCGAAGAAATCATCCGCCCGCTGCTCGAACACAACAAAGGGCAGCTCGGCGCACAAATAAGCATTAAGGTTTGACGGAGGCAGCTATGTTGACGGCAATCGTGGGTACAAACTGGGGGGATGAGGGCAAGGGCCGCATGGTGGACCTGCTCAGCGCGCGCTACGACATCGTGGTGCGCTATCAGGGCGGCAACAACGCCGGGCATACCGTGGTCAACGAGAAGGGGAGGTTCATTTTGAACCTGATCCCCTCGGGCATCCTTAGGGACGGCACGGTCAACGTCATGGGCAACGGCATGGTCATCGACCTCGAGCACCTCGCGCTCGAGATCAAGCGCCTTAGCGATAAGGGCGTGCGCGTGACGCCCGAGAACCTCAAAATAAGCGACCGGGCGACCATCTGCATGCCCTATCACAAGCAGCTCGACTGCCTCGAGGAGGATAGACTGCGCGATGCGAAATTCGGCTCCACGCGGCGCGGCATCGCCCCCGTGTATTCGGATAAGTATATGAAAAAGACGCTGCGCATGGGCGACCTGCTGCACCCGGATGCGCTGGAAAAGAAGCTCGCGGGCCTTGTCGAGTGGAAGAACCTTTTGCTTGCGGGCGGCTACGGCGCGCCGGAAATCCGGGTTTCTGATATGCTCGTCTGGCTCAGGCAGTTCGGAGACCCCCTCAGGGAGTTCGTCTGCGACGCGGGGGAATATCTCAGCCGCGCGGCCGATACGGGCAAGAGCATCATATTTGAGGCGCAGCTCGGCTCATTGCGGGATATCGACTTCGGCATTTACCCGTATACTTCCTCTTCCTCCACCATCGCGGCGTACGCGCCCATCGGCGCGGGCATACCCGGAAGAAAGCTCGACAATGTGATAGGCATCACCAAGGCGTATTCGAGCTGCGTGGGCGAGGGGCCGTTTACGGCGGAACTTTTCGGCGAGGCGGGGCATATGCTTCGCGAGGCGGGCGGCGAGTACGGCGCGGCGACGGGCAGACCCCGGCGCGTGGGCGGCTTCGACGTGGTGGCCTCACGCTACGGTGTGGCGCTTCAGGGGTGCGACTGCATCGCGCTCACCAAGCTCGACGTGCTTTCGTATATGGATGAGATTCCCGTCTGCGTCGCCTACGAGGTGGATGGCGTGCGCACGGAGGTTTTTCCGCAGGGGGGAGCGCTCGAACGCGCGAAACCCGTCTACGAGACCCTCCCCGGCTTCAAATGCGACATTTCGGGCTGCCGCAAAAAGGATGAGCTTCCCCGGGCGGCGCTCGACTACATCGCCTTCATTGAGAAATCCGTTGCCTGCAAAATCAAATATGTTTCGGTCGGCGCGGGCCGCGACGCGTATGTGGAGATGGATTGAACGGGATTTGTTGGCGGGGCTGAACAGGCTCGCAATTTATCGGCCTGAATGAATCGCGCCCTCGTGGGGATAACACCCATGCCGATGCTTGCCATGTTGCGGCATCCTGAATTATTTGAGTGATTTCATCATAGAAACCAAATCCAAATGCAAAAGCTGTTATCAAGGCATCTAAAGTGTTCCGATATGACTTTTTTAGAATATAATCATACCGTTGTTCAAGAATAACATTCGGTGTTGAATTCGTTTCCCCGAACAATTCCTCAAAATCAGGAATATGAACATCGTTAGTGGTTTGTAATTCGTCATACGCAATCACCACCTTCTTTGGAGCTCTTAGCACTTTATATACTAAATTAAAGAATTCAAGTGGAAAGTCTTGGGCTTCATCAACCAAAATAAAATCAAATGATTCCCTTAAATCAATTGACATCAGTTCAGAGCATAGGCAACCAAAACTACCTTGGCCAAAAGTTTTAGGAACAATTCCATTTTCTTTACAAATATAGCTATAGAACCCTTCGCCAGTTGTTGCGCCTCCCCATGAATGAAGCACTTTTAAATTATCCCAATTAGGCTCATCGTCAGCAATTTGATAGTAGTATTTTCTAATCAGATTATTCGCTTGATTATATAGACTCTTTGTAAAAAATACGAACGCTATTTTTTTATCTGGATATTTATTGTGTAGTTTTGCAGCTTTTATTGCAAGTAGGACGGTTTTCCCACTTCCCGCCAGACCTCTAATTCTCTCGCATTTTTCCGTAATCGTTAGGCTTGCTGCCATTTGATCATAGTCGAATTGTGCGATTCTTTTGTTATTTAGTTCAATCGCTTCGGACATGTTTTTTGCTGGCTCATCGATATATTTGTTAGAAGTCTTATTAATTATATTCGCGTTCTGTACAATGTTAACAAGCAACAAGTAATCAGCTTCCGAGATAATGGTTGCTTTTGTTAAAGATAGAGTGTTGACATCTGGCCCGGCATATAATTTTTCGGTTTCCGTCAAACGAATACTGTTAAAAAGGTCTTTTGTTATGTATGGAAACGCATAGATCGTTTGAACGGGAATTGCTTCCGAAAATTCAATTAATGGGTCGCTTAATCGTGAGGAAATCTTATGTATGTAATTTCGGAACTTATTAATCTCACTTTTTACCTTCTGACCATTTATGACCCAGAATTTATCGTTAACCTCTGAGATATCTTCATTGTTATACATATAAGCTTTGATAAAGACAAGCCCCAATGTGCGAGTGAGGATGGTAAATGTCGGCAGTTCATTCCCTTCAGTTTTTATTTCTGGTTCTTTATATAACCAATGACCAGATTCATTTTCCAAATCATCGGCAAGCAAAGATTGGAGAAATCGAGCGGATAAATCATTCTCATAAGCAATTTGATCAAATATACTTAATTCCATAATGCCTCCAACTTTAACTATCAACTAAATAATACCATCTATATTTCGTTTTGCCTATCTAGTATATTTGCTTATTAAATTAAGCGTGGTTTCTTAGTCACCATCCCCGCCAACTCCCCCACTCTCCCCTTCTTCTTCCTATATTCCCTCCCCCCATACCACGTTCCCGTCGGCTTGAAAGGAGATACGGCATTTGCGCCGCCTCATTCCTCCTGCGCCCAGATCGCCTGCGCCGAGATGCGCGCCACGCGCAGCGCCACCGGAACCTCCGCCGCGAGGATGCATAGGCTGAGCGCGAACGGCAGCGCCCTGTCGGCCTGGGAGAGCAGCCCGGCGATCCAGCCTATGGGCATGCTTATGAGTACGACAAGAGCCGCAACCAGGCTATTTGCGCGCGCCCGCTCCCGCGCGGGGATGGCGACGGAGAGCATGGATTCCAAGAGGGGGCTTAAAATCGCCAGCGCAAACGCCTCGCACAGCGCCGAAAAAAACACAGCGCCCATCGCCGCCGCGCCGAACCTTTGGCAGAGCAGCAGCGCCGCGAGCCCCGCGAGCTGTGCGCCGAAGCCCGCCAGCATGGGGCGGCGGGGGGAACGCAGCCGGATGCGCGGGGTAATCAGCAAATAGACCGCCATGGTGATGACCGCCTTCACGAGGGGAAAGAGCGAGAACATCGAGGCGCTGACGCTGTACGCGCTCGTCACGAACAGCGGCCAGAAAGTCGTCTGCACGGTGTTGAAGCAGTTGGTCAGGGCCATGAGTGCCACATACGGCCACAACCGGGCCTTGCGGAAAGCGGCGATAAGCGCATCCTTGCCGCCGAAGGCCAGCGAAAACAGCGATTGCCCGCGGCAGGCTTCCATGCGGTGCAGTCCTATGGCGCTCTCGCGCATCAGGCGGTAATGCAAAAGATATTTCGTGCCCATCACCGCCGCGGAGGCGAAATACACCACGCGCATGGTCGGCACGAGCGAAAAGCGGTCTATCAGGATGCCCAGCAGGGGCAGGAGGAAGCCCGATGCCAAGCCGATCAGGCTCAAAATGGTGTAGATATGCACGAGCTTATCGTCCTCGCCGTCCTCAACGATCAGGCAGCTGAAGCAGTTGCCCGAAACGCGCCACATGTTGTTGAATACGACCGCGAGCGCGAAGTATGGATACCCATTGGCTGCGGCCCACAGCAGGCAGGGTATGGGCCAGCTTATCATGCCGAAGATCAGCAGGGTCCGCCGCCTGCCGAGCTTATCGACGATGGCGCCCGAAAAGATCGCCCAGACGAGCTGCACCGCGAGAGCCAAGCTCGCGAGTGCGCCTATCTGCGCATCCCGAAGGCCGTTTGCGGCCATATATACGGAGGCATAGGGCGCAAACAAAAAATACGGAAGCGACCAGAGCGGTTCCGTCACAATACACGCGCGCTGGTTTCCCCGAAGCGAGCGCGCCGTCTGCCATAAAGGATGTGATGTTTTCATTTGAGGGTTCTCCTTATGCTGTTCTTAGCGGGCATCAACTCCTTTCCCAAAAGCTTCGCCGGCTCTTCCCGGCGGTGATAACAGGGGCTTTCTTTTGCGGCGCATATGCTTGTCACCTTCTCCATACCGGCGATCCCGTCGGCGGCTAGTATGATTATAAGGCGGATGAAGCCGCGCGGGCAACAGAGAGTTGTGAGCGCATGAAAAACCCGCAAAAGCGCGAGGTTTACAGTGGCGCTCGGGCTGTGTTATATTGGAATTGATATTTCTGTTTGTTTCATGGAAGAGGTGGCTGATGACGACGCAGATCGATCTGGGGGACATCCTCCTTCTCAAGGATAGGGTATACAACACCATTAAAACGCAGATCATGGTGGGCCGCTACAAGCCCGGCGACAAGCTCAACATCGTGGACATCGCAGCGCGCATGAACATCAGCTGCGCGCCGGTACGCGAGGCGCTGAGCATGCTCAGCCGGGACGGCCTCGTGAACCTGCCTCCGCACAAAAAGCCCATCGTGACCGAGCCGAACGCGGAAGACTGGCGCGTGAGCATGGAGATACGCCAGATGCTCGAGCCCTACGTCGCACGCCTCTCGGCCCCCAACGTGCCCAAGGAGGACATAGAGGAGGTGCGCCGCGAGCAATTGCGCGTGCTCGCCGACCCGGACGACGCGGAGGTTTATGTCGATTCCGATATGGCGCTGCACAGGCTCCTTTGTGAATACGCGGAGTCGGAGCTGCTCAGCGAGGTTCTGAGCATGGTCAAGACCTACAATCTGCGCGTGCGCTACGTCATCGAGGGCGCTCTCGCCGACGCGCCGGAGGAGAGGCGAGAGGTACGCATCGCTTCCACGCAGGAGCACATCGCCATACTCGACGCCCTCGAGCGCCGCGACCCGGACCTCGCGTACAACGCCGTGTACGCGCACATCACCAACTGCATCTCGCGCGAGGCCAAATACCACGGCTACGGAGGAGAATGAGGGGATCGTTTCCAACTTGAGCAATGACTTTCTTTTGGAGCGTTCCGCGCTGCCGCTCGGAATAAAATGCTTGACCGTTCCCGGCGCAAATGAAAGAAAGGCGAGGCCAACAATAAAAAGGAGGAGCGAAGGGAGGGACTTCATAACGAAGTTCCTCCCTTGGCCTTTGTAAAAAGCCGGATTGATTGGATTGCAGGCAAAATTCAATCTTTGGAGGCTGAACATGAAAGCAAGGTTCATTGACAAAAGGACAAGCATCCCCTATACATTGGTCGGCGACTATTATCTGTCGTGGGGCGACCTTCCAGATGATGATAGCGAAGTAAAGTCCATCGGCGTATGGGGACAGCGACGCAAACAATATCTAAAGAATCACCGAAAAGGGCTATATGCAAAATTGCTTGCAAGCGGGAAGCTGAACAACCATCTTGCGGAGATTGACCAACAGGCGCAAGAGATGTTTTCTCAGTTAGTATATGAGATGGCGGAGAATGAAGGCGTGACTGAGAAACTGAAATCCTTACACCAGATGGAGTGGGTCGGCAGGATGAACAGCATCCGAGAACGGGCAAGAAAGATTGTAGACAGTGAGTTGATACGGATAAAGGTAAGGGCGGCGGTACGAAGGTGTCCCGTCGCCCTTTATTTGTTGATAAGCAGGGCTTAGTTCTATTTCTCAATCATCACTGTACATACCGCAGCCAGAAATTATCGCTTATATTTACCTCAATGTGTGGGTCGTCTTCATTAAAGATGAAATCGACGCCGTCGCCCGTTATCTTAAAGATATCCGGCGACTTTGTATCGCCCAGCGCCTCGGTCCCGTGGATTTCAAGCCCTGTGATGTCCACCGTTGCGGTGCCGCTGCTGTCACGAGCCAGTTCAAAGCCGTAAAGTCCGCCGTCAAAGGTCACGCTGCCGGTAAGTATCAGCGTCATGCCGCCGTCAATCATGACTCCTATCTCATGATCGATCACAGGATTATCAAGGTTGATCTCCAGCACTCCGTCCGCAAGGAATTCAGCACTTATACCTACTCCGCCCTCAATTTCCGTACCTGAAAGATATTGTGTCATATCCTCAACGAGTTTTGCCTCATGCTGTTCCGGCGTCGTCACTTCTTTCGGCTTTATTGAAGCGTGTTCACCGCTGTCAGGTATTTCATATAGCAGGCCTTCTGCGAGCGTGGGCTCGCCGATGATATTCTTAAAGCTCATGCCTATAAAAATGATGTCGCCGCTGTCGGCTGAATATGCTCCGGTATCGTACGTCACCTTCAAACCCGATATGTCGACTGTGCCGCACGTCTCAATGTCGGGATTTTCCCCGATGTCCAAAATGCCACCCTTCATATTCAGCTCGCCCGTAAGCGTCAGCACATGTCCGTTGCAGACAACGAATACGTCGTGCATGAGCGCCGCGCCGCCGAATGCGACGGTGATATCATTATTAAGTTCAATTCTGTCTATTCCCGAATCACTGAACACCTGTAAAAACTCCTCCGGCGTAGAAACCCCGTAATCTGCCTGCGGGCCGTCATCCTGCGGTTCACTATCCTGAGGCTCATCTTTCTTCGGAATGACCGACTTGATGCTTGTCCATTCATCGCCTGATGTATCTACAAACAGCCGTTCCTGTGCCTGCGGCGCAACAAGTTCAACATCACTTCGAATCTCAAAAAGCGTCGCTTCCTGCGTGGCAGCAAGCTCAAATGTAAGCCCCGAAAGATCGAGTATGGGCTTATCGCCGCCTTCGTATCCTGCGCGAACGGCGATGCAGCCCTCGCCGGGCGTGAACGTACCGATAAGTTTAAGCGTCACGCCTTCCTGCAATAGCACGGTTCTGTCGCATGATATGTGAGCATCCGTCAGGTCAAGCTCGGCATCCTCTGTCAGCAGGTATTCCTCATTGCTGCTGCCTATCAGATGAGATAAGAGCCCGTCCGCGCCGCCTTCTGATATGGGAGCCGGTTTCCCTCCGCCGCAGCCTGTAAACAGCGAAAGCAGCAGAGCTATTCCAAGTAAACAGCAAAGTAATCTCTTCATGTCATTATCCTCCTTCTATTCAAGCGGCGTATCTTCGTCAAGGGTAAGGGCGTACATAACTCCGTAGAACCGCGAATCCATGCTGCCTCCCGCGAAGCTCACTATGTTTTTGCAGTCGCCGCTCATATAAAGTCCCCAACTCATCGAGTTATCGTCGAGCGCGATAAGCGCGCCGTACAGATGCTCGCCGGTTATCGTCCACAGCGTCAGGTTGCCGCCGCTGCGTATGGCGACATACCTGTCGTCCGCCGAGAACGCCGCGGCCTGCTTGCCGCTGACCGTCGACCAAAGCGGCGTGCCGGTTTCCATATCGATGAACATCTGGCCGCTGTTTGTTCCGCCGGTATCTGTTCCCCAGAACAGCGTCTTGCCGTCGTGCGAGAGCGTCATAGAGGAGCAGCGCATACCCACATCCAGCGTCCACAACGTTTTGCCTGTGGCGAGTTCGGTGCAGATGAGATAGCCGACGCCCGTCGACTTTGTTGAGGTGACGACGCAGGTATCGTTCATCGCCCAGCCGAAAATTGTTCCCTCTATATATTTTTTCCAAAGCATTTTTCCTGTTGCAACCTCGGTGGCGAGGAAATCACCGGCTTCCGTACCCGTATAGACCACCTTGTCGTCGGCGGACCAGAACAGCTTGTACATTTTGGCGTTTCCGAAAAAGTCGCAGAGTATTTTCTTGTCCGACAGGCGCACAACGCTTACATAGCCTTCGTCGGTCGCCATCAGGAGCAGCTTGCCGTCATTTGATATCTCGAGGTCGCCGAGCTTGGAGAACACGCCTTCGCCGTGCCCTTCTTCCGGCTGCACATACAGCGCCGGATTCTCTTTATATGGCACCTGATAGGAAAATACCTCGTTGCCCTCAATATCCCATACGACTGCGGTATCCGGGTCGCCGACCTTTTCTCCGTGAACAACAGAGGCTACAAGCGTTCCGTCGGTGGAAATATCGCAGAACGCGCTTTCTCCGCGCAGCCATTTTTCAAAGAGCAAATTGCCGTACTTATCGAACACATGAAGATAGCCGTTCTCGTACTTGTACTCGGTGCTGAAAGTTGTATGGAAAGGGGCAGTGGCGATAATATCGTTGGAAATATCTACGCAGTAAGCCTGCATTCCCATGTCGTGCTGCGTCTGGAGGGTGTAGTTCACCTGCGCCGGCTTCTTTTTGAGCACGAGAGTCAGTTCCATGGTCTCGCCCGTGTGCGGCTCAACGATGATGGATTCCTCCGCGTAGGCGGGATTAACGGTCGAATCGCTGCTGTTCGTAACGCCGAGTTCGTTGACGAATATGGTTGAACGCCCCCAGTTTCCGGTGGAATCAAACTGAAACGCGGGCGTTTCAAATGTAAAGCGTCCCTCGATGTCCGTTGTTCCGAACGCGCCGCCGCGTGAGGTCTGCACATCGATAAAGGGGATCGGCAGCCCCGTTTCCTCATCGTACACCGTGCCGGTCACTGTGCAGGTGGTCGCGGGGAACTGCGAGGGCCGTATGTGGTTGAGCGTGAAGCCCTTGAGCAGCTCGGTGCTCTCGCCGTCGGTGACATAGTAGGAGAAGCGGGCGATGAAGTCGAAATCCTCGTCTTCCCGACCAAGGTAGGCGAACCGCACAACTGTGGATTCGCCCGGCTCGAGCACAGACGCCGCGCCGAGCGGGATGAGGTTGACATCCGTATATGCGCTTGACTCGCCGGCCGTCGGGTCGTAGGAGCCCGACCAATCCATCACCAGCGACGGGTCGTAGCCCTCCATTTTCTGCCACTCAGAATCGGGCAGGTCGTTCGCGGCGATGAGCTGCACCCGTTTGTCGGAATTGTTGGTAAACAGCGCACAGCGGGAAATGGCGGTGCCAAAGTCTATATCTCTGTTGAAGGTGGTGGTATCCGTTACCTCGCGCGGCGCGGTCAGAGTTACTCCCAGCGCCTCGTCCTGCACCACCGGCTCGAAGTTTTTGAAGCACGGCAGAAAGTCCATGCCATCCTCCGGCTTCGGATAGGCAGTCGTTGCGTCAATCATGTACTGTTCATTATCCGCGACCCTTGCGGCAAGCGCATCGGGCGAAATCGCCGTGGAATTCATTGAGACCAGTATTTCCGGGGTGTAGCCGTGCAGCTGCAATACCGCCGCTATGGTGCCTATATTCTCATCGGTGAGTTCGGTTTCCGAATCTTCGCCGAGCTTTACCATCTTGTACTCACCGATATGTTCATTCAGGCAGGCAAGAACATCCCCCGGCAGATAATCCTGATGTGTGACAAGATATTCGCACCATTTTTCATTAAAAAGCAGATTGCCGACGTTGATTGCCTCGGCTATCTCGCTCTCTGTGCAGGGCGTATCCTTGCCTGCATTTATCGGTGTGCTTGTTTCCACCGGGGCAGGCACATCAGATGATGCCGGATTGCCAGCGTTATTTCCGCAAGCTGTCAGGCTCATCAGCAACAATATTGCCAAGAGCATCGAAACAGCTTTTTTAGTCGATACGTTCCTCATGTTTTTCTCCTCCATTATAACTTGTTTAGAGCGTCTGCCCTCATTTTGCTCCTTCGAGTATCTCTATGAAACGCTCCGCTCCGTCCGTGTAGAAAGACCATACCCCCAGCGGTTCTGGATATTCATATACATAAACGCTGTCATCATAAAAGGTTAGGCTGTATTCTGCGCCGTCGCTCATCACAAATGTCACGGTAAGCGTGGTTGAAGGAGGTTCCGTGCCTTGCAGCGCGTACTTATCAAGGCCTACGGCATACAGTGCGTCTATCGCTTCCTCTATGACGGCGGCGTCCGTTTTCTCATGCTCGCTACCGTCTCGAATGACTTTTGCGCTTATGGGCTTTTCGGTTTTGCACCGCTCAAGAAACTCATACATCTTTGGGTCGGGACCGTCAAGAGTCAGCGCATCCCGCTCGGTTTCCGCAGGGAAATCGATGGCGGCAAGAGCGTTTTTTCCGTCTACTTCGTACTTTCTGTCGCCGCAGTCAAGGAACTCGCCGTTGAAGGAAATGCTGCCCGCTTCCGTACCGTCTGCGTTGATGAAGTAATAGCCTGAATCGTTATCCGTAACGGTCATGTCCGTTTCGTCGGTTACTGTGATCTCGGCTATGGCGTCGAGCACGGCGTTTACGTCGTCATCTCCGTACAGCGGGGATTCCACACGCTCGCCGTCGCCCTGATAGACATAGATGACTGCCGCGGGGAGAGCCCTATCGCGGTTTTCATATATGGCAAGCATATCATCGCCCAGCACATCCATAATGGAGGTTGCCGCATCGACCTTGTCGCCGCCCGTTGCTTCGGTGCCTTCCGGTTTATTGATTGCCGCAGAGCAGCCCGCAAGCAGCGATAGCATCATGATTGCGGCTGTGACTGATGCAAAAATGCGTTTCATAAGAACCTCCTTTACTTGCTGATGTAATAATCGACACCATCCAGATAATAGCTCTCTGTGTTGCCGTCGATGATTTGCAGATTGGGGTTGCTGTATTGATCGCGGTTGATATCGTAGTCATCGTAGAATCCCAGCTCGGCGCGATATATTTCGCCCGTGTCGGGGTCATAAAGCCTGTCGTAGCCCAATGTCGCATCGCTGTTCTTCTGCGAGATAATATCGTAGGAGGTCTGACGGGCGCTCCATGCGGCGTTATAGGAATCGTAGGTAGCCTGCAATGCGGCGTTGGCAGCCATATAGCCTTCCGCTGTTTCTTTGATATAATTCTGTGCCTCATTCACATAGGAATCTGTAAAATT
>JAPXSN010000022.1:0-19672 GCA_033813015.1 Clostridia bacterium
GATCATCACGGCGAGGGCGAGGAAGCCGTAGCCCATGACCGTGGACTGGAAGGCTGAACCCGCCGCGACCGTGTAGGCGAGACCGCCGACGCCGCCGAGGATGCCCGAGATCGCCACGCCCGCGTAGCGCATCCGGTAGACGTTGATGCCTACGGAATCCGCCGCATGCGGATGCTCGCCGCAGGAGCGCAGACGCAGGCCGAAACGCGTTTTGTAAAGCAGCACCGTGGCCGCGATGAAGAGCAGAATGGCGACGGGGAAGGTCAGGTAGAAGCTCTTGAATGCAAAGTATTGAAAGAAGCTCCCCGCGTTCGGCGCGATGCCGAAGGCTTCGGGCGTGATGCGGATCCAAGTAGGCAAAAGGATCGTCGTCTTGCCCTGGCCCTGTATCGCCCAAGTCAGCACGATGGCGACCGCGGGGGCGAGCATGTTGAGCGCCGTGCCGCCGATGGTCTGATCCGCCCTGAGGTTGATCGAGGCGAAGGCGAGCAGCAGCGAGAACACGCTTCCGCACAGCGCGGAAACAACTATCGCAATCAGCATCCCGAGCTGCGGATGCGCGGGGCCGAAATCGCTCAGGTTGAGCGCGCGCAGCGTCAGTGCGCCCGCGAGCGCGCCGATAAGCATGATGCCTTCGAGCGCGATGTTGACGACGCCGCTTCGCTCCGAGAACATTCCACCGAGGGCCACGAGCAGCAGCGGCACCGCGAAGAGTATGGTCGCGCTCAGGATGTCCGCGGTCAACTTGACTTCAAAGCTCATGATATATTGCCCTCCTTCGCCTTATTCTCCTCGCCGTCTCCGGGGGGTTCCGCCTCAGGCTCCGCGTTCACGTTGCTCTCGTCCGCCTTGACAAACCTGCCGACGATGCTGCGCATCAACAGCGCGAACGCCGCGAGGTAGATGATGACGGCCACAATGATATCGATGATCTCCGTCACGAACACAGGCTGCATCGCCTCGCCGCCGACTTGGATGTAGGAAATAAACAGCGCGCTGAATATCGTGCCCAGCGGGTGCGAGGTCGCGAGCAATGCCACCGGTATGCCGTTGAAGCCCATGTCGAGCAGCAGCTTTTCGATGGTGTACTGCGCCGTGCCGTTGAGGTAGAAGATGCCGCCGCCAATGCCCGCGAGTGCGCCGGAGATGAGCATGGAAAGTATGATGTTGCGCTTGGCGTTGATGCCCGCGTAGACGCTGGCGTTGCGATTGTAGCCGCAGGCGCGCAACTCGTAGCCGAAGGTTGTTTTGGTGAGCACTACCCAAATAATGAGGGCGCATACAACGGCAATGAAAATGCTGATGTTCATGTAGTTGGAGTTGAAGGCCTTGTCGAGTCCTAACTTGGGGATGACGTACGCGGCCGTGATGGGCAGTGTGCGGTTGCCCACGTCGAGGTATGCCGTCATGTTGCTGAAGGCGAGGTTAACCACGAACAGCCCGATCCAGTTGAACATGATGGAGGTGATGACCTCGTTTACGTTGAAGAACGCTTTGCAAACACCTGGTATCGAGCCCCAAATCGCGCCGCCGATCATCGCGGCGAGCAGGGAAACATACCACGGCGCCTTAAATATCAGCGCGCACACGAGCGCGAAGAACGCGCCGAGGGTGTACTGGCCCGAAGCGCCGATGTTAAACAGGCCCGTCTTGAACGCGAAACCCACCGCGAGACCCGTCATGATCAAGGGCGCCGCCTGATAGAGCACCTTGGCGAACTTGGGCAGGGTCGATACGCCCGTGGCGATTATTTTGCCCATGCCGTTGAAGGCGTGCGACGCATCGAAGAAGAGCAGCACGATCATGCCCACGACTAAACCTACGGCGATGGAAGCGAGGGACGCCATGAAGCTTGTAAAGCCCCTGCTCCTAACCAGTTTCTGAAGGAAAGTCATCCGAATCACCTCGCTTGCCCAACGGGGTTTACTTTCGTGCGCTTCGCGCCGGCCATGTAGAGCCCAAGCTCCTGCACGCTGGAAGCCTTGGGGTCGAGCTCGCCTACAAGCTCGCCCTCGTACATGACGAGGATGCGGTCGCTGATGTCCATGACCTCGTCGAGCTCAAGGGAAACCAGCAGCACCGCTGCGCCCGCGTCGCGCACGGCGACGAGCTGCTTGTGGATGTACTCGATGGCGCCCACATCAAGCCCGCGCGTGGGCTGCACGGCTACGAGCAGACGGGGACCCTTGTCGATCTCGCGCGCGACGATGGTTTTTTGCTGGTTGCCGCCCGACATACTGCGCGTCACCGTCACCGACCCCTGACCGCTTCGGATGTCGTATTGGGCGATGAGCTTCTCAGCGTATTTTTTGACTTCTTCCTTGCGGATGAATCCCCTGTTTTGGAATTCCTCCTGCCAGTAGCGCTGCAGCATAAGGTTCTCCGCGAGCGTAAAGTCGAGAATCAACCCGTGCTTGTGCCTGTCCTCGGGGATGTGGCTCATGCCCAGCTTCGAGCGCTGGCGAATGGGCGAACGCGTGATGTCCTGTCCACACAGCGTTATACGCCCGGCGCTGGGTTTATCAAGCCCCGTGAGCGCGTGCACAAACTCGGTCTGCCCGTTGCCCTCGATGCCTGCAAGGCAAACGATTTCGCCCGCGCGCACCTCGAAGGAAACGTTCTTCACCGCATTATTCTTGTGCGCCTTGGAGGGGACGGTGATGCCTTTCACCTCGAGTATGACGTCGTTTGGCTTCGCCTCGTCCTTTTGGACGCTGAAGCCGACGCTCCTGCCAACCATCATACGCGAGAGCTCTTCCTTGTTAGTTTCTGTGATGTTCACCGTGCCGATGCACTTGCCCTTTCTGAGCACTGTGCAGCGGTCGGCCACGGCCATGATCTCGTTGAGCTTGTGCGTGATGAACAGAATCGACTTGCCTTCCTTCGTGAAGCCGCGCATGATGGCCATCAACTCGTCGATCTCCTGCGGCGTGAGCACCGCGGTGGGTTCATCGAAAATCAGTATTTCGTTATCGCGGTAGAGCATCTTAAGGATCTCCACGCGCTGCTGCATTCCTACTGAAATATCCTCGATGAGCGCGTCCGGATCGACGCGCAGGCCGTATTTTTCGCTCAGCTCCACAACGGTTTTGCGGGCGACGGCTTTATCGAGGAAACCGGATCTGGTCGGCTCCACGCCGAGTATGATGTTCTCGAGCACGGTGAAGATTTCGACCAGCTTGAAGTGCTGATGCACCATGCCGATGCGAAGCGCGTTGGCGTCGTTCGGATTATCGATCCTCACGACCTCGCCGTTCTTTTTGATGATGCCCGCGTCGGGCGCATAGAGACCGAACAGCACGCTCATGAGCGTGGATTTTCCGGCGCCGTTCTCGCCGAGCAGCGCGTGGATCTCGCCCTGCCGGAGCTGGAGCGAAATGTCGTCATTCGCGCGGATACCCGGGAAGTCCTTGGTGATGTTTAGCATCTCTATTACGTATTCGCTCATAGGGCTACCCCCTTTGTTGCGCATGATGTGAAGCCGACCGCCGCGTCGGCCCGATTAAACCCGGGGCCCGGGAACATTCCCAGGCCCCTTTGCCTATTCGCGTATGCGAGTTTACTCCTGATAGTCGACGATGCAGAGGGAGGTCGCGGGCTTTACTGCCGGGTCAGAGCTGTTGCTGATGGCGATCGCGCCGGACTTTACCTGCTCGAAGAGCGCTTGATACTGCTCCACGGTGAAGGTGCTGAACCTCCAGGACCCCTCGGCGGTGGGCAGTCCGACGCAATCGTCGGCAGCGCCAAGCACGGCGGTCTTGCCGGCGGCGGCCTCGGGCCATTTGCCGTCGTTGGCATACAGCTCGCCCAAGGCAATCTTCACGGACTGGGTGAGCAGCTTCATGGCGGAGGTGATGATGAGATCGCTTTCTGCGGACTGGTCAACGTCGACGCCGATGACCTTGCCGTTGCCTTCCTGAGCGGCCGCGATGGCGGAAATGTAGATGCCGCCGCCGCAGGCGAAGACGACCTCGGTGCCTTCGGAATACCAGCCGGCCATCTTGACCTTGATGTCGTCGCTGGGCGCGAACACGCCGCTGTACCAATATTTGACGTTCACGTCGCCCGCTGCGAGGCCGAGAGCGGCCGCGGCGGCTTCAGCGCCCTGCACGAAGCCGTAGCCGTAGCGGATGACCGCGGGCACGGCCATGCCGCCGAGGAAGCCGAGGTTGCGATAACCGTCCATAACGGCCGCGTAGCCTGCGAAGTACCCGGCCTGCTCCTCCTGATAGAGTATGCAGTGCACGTTCGAGCCGGTCTTGAAATTATAATCCGCGTCATGCGGCTCGCCATCGATAAGGACGAACATGGTGTCGGGATACTGGTCCTGCACTTCGTACAGGGCGGTTTCAAACAGGAAGCCGGGGCAGACGACGACCTTCGCGCCGCTCTCGATGGCGGTGCCGATGGTCTCCACGCGCGCGGCCTGGCTGTCCTCAGTAGGACGGTAGTAGGCGTAGGTAATGTTGTTCTCCTCAGCATACTCCTTGACGCCGTTCCAGGTTCCTTCATTGAAGCTCTTGTCGTCGATGTTGCCGACGTCCGTCACCAACGCGATCTCGTAGGTCTCCTTCTTTTCGCCGCAGGCGGTGAACAGCGTCGCCACCATAACGAGCGCAAGCAGAATCGCAGCGATCTTTTTCATTGGTTTTGAATCCTCCAATCCAAATTTGCCGTATTCAGGCATTTACTATGCATATTGTAACAAAGTCAAACGCATTTTTGAAGCCCCCCGGACCGTTTTCCGAATAAAATATTTGGCTATGCATGGAAATTTGCGCCTGCCGGCCTAAAAAGAACCGTCTCGCTTTGTCTTTTGGGAATTGTATGCTAAAATACATCAGCGACGCGGGCGGAGGGGAAAGCGATGTTCGGATATGTGACGCCGGAGAAGAACGAACTCAAGGTGCGCGAACTCGCGCGGTATCGCGCTTACTACTGCGGGCTTTGCCACGCCATAGGCGAAAGCTACGGTGAGGCGGCGCGCCTCTTTTTGAATTACGACTGCGCGTTCGCGGCCATTTTGCTTTCCGGGCTCTTTGGCAAAGGGGATACTTGCGTATTGCGCAGGTGCTCCTATAAGCCCTTGCGAAAAAAAGAACCCGTCATGCCTGCGAGCGAACAGCTCGACGCGGCGGCCGACCTCAACGTAATACTCGCCTGGCACCAGCTCGGCGACGACGCGCGCGACGAGCGCTCCGCCAAAGCGGCGGGCGGAAAGCTCCTGCTCGCTGGAGCGCACAAAAAGGCGCGGCTGAAGCGCCCGGAGCTTGACGATGCGGTGGCCGACGGTCTTGCTGAGCTCACGGCACTTGAGAATGGCAACTGCGATGAGCTCGACGCGCCGGCGGACGCTTTCGGGCGCACACTCAGACGCTGCTTCGAGCATTATTCGCTTGGCTTAGGCTCCATGCGTCCCGCCATGGCCTCGCTCGGATACAACCTGGGCAAATGGATCTATCTCGTCGACGCGTGGGAGGACCGCGACCGCGACGCAAAACGGGGCAGCTACAACGCGTTCAGCGCGGCGGGAGCGGACGGGGAGCGTGCAAGCTTCTTGATGAATTACTCGCTCAACGAGGCGATCGCGGCGTATCAATTGCTCAGGCTTGCATCCAACGAAGAAATACTCGATAATATAATGTTGACGGGCTGCACGGCAAGGACGCTGTCCGCGCTCGGGGGAGAGAGGACGCATGGACCCATATAAGGTGCTCGGCGTGAACCGGGACGCCACGCAGGAGGAAATCCGCGCGGCGTATCTCGCGCTGGTTAAAAAATACCATCCCGACCGATATCAGGACCCTTCTCTTAAGGACCTTGCGGACGAGCGCCTCAAGGAGATCAACGAAGCCTACGATCTGCTCACCAAAAGGAGCGCGGCATCCGCCAACGGCGGAACCTCGGGCTACTCCGGCGCGGGGTACAGCGGGCAGGGCGGCTCCTATTCCGGGCCGAACGCCGCGGAGTTCGCGCGGGCGCGCGCGCTCGTCAACGCCAACGACCTCGACGGCGCCAAGCGCGTGCTCGACGCCATCCAGACGCGCAACGCCGAGTGGTATTATCTTTACGGCATCATCAGTCTGCGCGAGGGCTGGTACGACCGGGCGCGGGATTACATCGGCCGCGCCTATTTCGCGGAGCCTGGCAATTCCGAATACGCGCAGGCGTACAGGACGCTGCAGAACACAGGGAACCCATATTCGCGCACATCCTACGGCGGGGGAGGGCACTCGTGTTCCGGCTGCGATGTGTGCGGCAGCCTGATGTGTGCGGACTGCTGCTGCGAATGCATGGGTGGCGATCTCATCCGCTGCTGCTGAGGGCGGAACATGCGTAAACTCGATCCCGCAAAACTCATCACCATAGGTGCAATGTGCGCGGCGCTGAACGTGCTTTGCCTCTACGCGGCCTCGGTGCTGCCCACGCTCAAGCTGGCGTTCTATTTCCTCTCCTCCGTTTTCGTCTTTATGCTTGCGGATGAGGAGGCGTACGGCGTGGCGGCGCTTTCGTTCGTGGCATCGGCTCTCGCGGGCTTTCTGGTTTTACCGGATAAGCTGTATCTTTTTCCGTATGTCGCGCTGCTGGGCCACTACGGCATCTTTCGCACATGGCTCGACCGGCGTTTGACGGATAAGCTTTTGCGCTTCTTCCTTTGCATGCTCTACTGCAACGCTATCGCAGGTTTCTCGTTGCTTGCGGCCGTTTACGTGCTGCGCTTCGATGTTGCATCAATGCTCGCGGCGCTTCCTCTGCCGGGTTGGGTCATCGTGCCCGTGTTGGAGGCGGGTTTTATTCTGTTCGACCTTCTCTATTGGACATGCCAGAAAATCTATCTCGAGCGCACCAAAACGTATATCGTCCCGCGAAGATAGCGGATTAACTTCGCGCCGTCCGGGTAAAGCTAACACCCGGAGGCGACCGATGAAACGCAAAACCCACAAGAAAAGAAGCACGATTGGCATCATATTGAAGACGCTGCTTCTGGCGGGCACGCTGGCAGTCACTGCGTTCATTCTTTTTTTTGCTGTGAAGATATTGAGCCTCGATGCCTGGCGCACTTTCGACGCCAACAAGATACTCGGCGTGCAGCAAACCCTCATCGTCTACGACGAAAGCGGCGCGGAGATGACGCGGCTGGACGGCGGGGAGGATCGCGTTTGGGTTTCGATCGATCAGATTCCCGGGCATGTGCGCGAAGCGGTCATTTCCGCTGAGGATAACCGGTATTACGAGCATCCCGGCATCGACATTATCCGCATCTTCGGCGCGGCGTGGGAGGACATCAAGGCCGGCAGCTACGTACAGGGCGCATCCACCATCACGCAGCAGCTCATCAAATGGAGCCACCTGACAACGGAAAAGACCATATCCAGGAAGCTCGAGGAGGCCGTGCTCGCCTACCAGATGGAAAAGCAGTTCAGCAAGGATGAGATTCTCGAAATGTACCTGAACTATAACAACTTCGGCAGGGGATACTACGGCGTCGAGGCTGCGGCACTGGGTTATTTCGGCGTGCACGCGAGCGAGCTGACCCTCGCGCAGGGGGCGACGCTCGCAGGCATACTCAAAGCGCCCGCGCGGTACTCGCCACACATCGCGCTTGAGGCCTCAAAAAACCGGCGTGACCTCGTGCTCACGCTCATGTGCAATTACGGCTACATCGATGAGGCGACGCGCGACGCCGCCTGCGCCGAGGCGCTGACCATCATACCGCAGGCCGAACAGGACCGCGGCTACTACGTCGACGCGGCGCTCGAGGAGGCATGCGCTTCGATCGGCTGCAACATGGAAACGCTGCTCACGAAGGGATACCGCATCTACACCTGCGCGGATTCCGCGCTTCAGGCGCAATGCGAGGATCTGTTTCGAAACGGGGAGCTTTTTCCCTCCGCGGATTGCGAAGGCGCGCTCGCCGTGATGCGCGTAGCCGATGCCTCGGTCGCTGCGCTCGTGGGCGGGCGCAGCGTGGACGCGGTAGCCCCTTTCAACCGGGCAACGGACATCCGCAGGCAGCCGGGCTCGGTCATCAAGCCCGTCATCGTCTACGGTCCCGCGCTGGAACTGGGCGACTACACGGCGGCTTCGGCCATGCTCGACGAGCGCACGGATTTTGCGGATTATTCGCCGCGCAATTTCGACGACAGGTATTACGGATGGGTGACGCTGCGCGAGGCGGTCAAGCGCTCGCTCAACGTGCCCGCGGTCAAGCTGATGAACGACATCGGCGTCGCGCGCTGCAAACAGTTCGCCTCCCTGCTCGGCGTGGAGTTCGAGGAGGAGGACGATTCCCTCACGCTCGCGCTCGGCGGCTTCTCCTACGGTGTTTCCCCGTTGCAGATGGCGGCGGCCTACGCGGCCTTTGCCGCGGGCGGGGTCTACGAGGAGCCGTACCTCGTGCGATTCATCACAGATCGCGACGGCAATGTCGTCTATTCGCACTACCGCGAGCGCGTGCGCGTCATGAGCGAGCAGAACGCCTACATCCTGACCTCCATGCTGCAGAGCGCCATCAGCGGGGGTACAGGCAAAAGGCTGGGCAAGCTCGGCCTTGGGCTCGCGGGAAAAACAGGCACTGTGGGCGAGGGCGAGGGCAACCGGGATGCCTGGATGGCGGCCTACAGTCCGGAATATTCCGCCTGCGCGTGGTTGGGGTACGATTCCTCGGCGGCCGGCTCGCTCCCCTCTGAGGCAACGGGGGGCAACTATCCCGCGCTGCTGCTCTCGGAGATATATACCTATCTTTACCCCGATCTGCAGACGCGCACGTTCGAGAGACCGGAGGGAATCGCGGAGATTCGCCTCGACGGCTACACCATGGAAAAGAGCCATATGGCTGTGCTCGCGAACGCCTTCACGCCCTCGGAACGCGTTTTGACGGAGCTTTTCGCCGCGGGCACGGAACCGCGGACGGCGACTTCCTATTGGATGGTGCCCGCCGCCGCGCGCAGCTTCAGCGTGACACTCTCCTCAGGCGGGCTGCCGCTGGTCAGCTTCAGCGCACCGGAGGATACGACCGTGTACAAGCTCTATCGCATCGCCCCAACCGGCGGCGCGCAGCTCATAAAGCAGTGGAGCGGAAGGACGGGTCGCCTCACCTACGAGGATAAGGAGGCGTTTTTTGGCACGTTTACCTATTATATCGTGCCCGAGCATCCGGAGCTCGTCCTCAACGGCAGAAGGGTTGCGGGGCCCGAAAGCGCGCATATCCCCATCACGGTCTTCTCCTTCAGTCAGCTTTGGCCGTTCCCGGATGGGGAGCTTGAGCTGGAGGATTCCGAGTTCGACGATGGGGCCGCGTGAGCTTTGTCTTCCTCCGGATGGTACAATCATATATAATGCTTGACTGTATCCGCCTCATTCGCTAAAATTATGACAGTAACAGCAGCGAAAGCAGGTGGGAGTATGGAACTTTCAAGCATCGCGCAGGAGATGCAGCCCCGGTCCATGGCCGCCCGCGACTGGGTGTTTCAGGTGCTGCGCACAGCCATCGTGCGCGGCGTGCTACCGGGGGATATGCCTTTGAGGCAGGATGAAATCTCCTCGGCGCTGAGCGTGAGCCACATTCCCGTGCGCGAGGCGTTCCGCCAACTCGAGGCGCAGGGACTCGTGCGCATCTATCCCAACCGGGGCGCGGTTGTGACGAAGCTCTCGCGGCACGAGATGGAAAACGTCATGGATACGCGCATCATGCTTGAGGTCGGCACATTGAATTCCGCGATCGGCTTCATCACCGAGCAGGACATTGAGAAGGCCGAACATTACCTCAAGGTCTTCAGCGAGGAACGGGAAACCAAGAATTTCGACCAGCTCAACCTCAGGCTTCACTTCGCACTCTACGGTCCTTCCGACAACCAGATTGCCCTTGCGATGATTGATCAGCTCCACGCGAACGTGGATCGCTATCTGCATCCCTTCTACACGCAAAAGGAGATGGAGCGCATCAAGTCCATCGCGGATCACAAGGCGCTCATAGACGCGTGCAAAAACCATGACCTCGTGCTCGCGAGCGCAATCCTGCGCACGCACCTCGAGAAAACGAAGATCGAGCTGCTCAGTTCGCCCCTGCTTTAAGGCAATCCCGCCCCATTCGGACCGCGCTTTTGCGCGGTCTTTTGCGCGCGTTCGCTCATTGTTTATAAAAGCGAAAGGGACAAAACCCCTCCTCTGTGGTAAAATAACCGCATCAAGCGCTTTGGGAGGCATCTGCATGAACGAAACGGCATATTCCGTCGCCGCGTCCGTCATGCGGTATCTTTTTGTGCTGCTGCTCGCCTTCGTGATATTCGGCGCCATCGCGCGCTCCGTGCTCGAGGGCAGGCGGATCCGCGCCGCGCGGCGCATCGCGGGTCTGCCCATACGCGCGCTTGAGATACTTGCGCCCGAGCGGTACAAGGGAAAGTGGTTCCCGTTGGATGAGGATACCTACATCGGCTCCGCGGAGGATTGCGACGTGCCTCTGCCGCACAGCGATCTGCGGGACGAGCACGCGCGCATCTTCTATAGGCGCGGCGAGGCCGTGCTGCAGACGCGCCAAAGGCGCTTTTGTGAGGTAAACGGCGCGAAGCCCGCGCGCAGGATCGCGCTAAATGATGGGGATGTTGTCTGGATGCAGGATGTGTGCTTCGCCTGCCGCAAGCGGATGCCCGGTGTCCGGGAGGTTCAGGATGAACGGGATTAGGCATGTGAGCGTGGCGAGCGTGTTGTGCGCGGTGCTCGTTTTCGTCGCCGCGTGCTTCATATTGCTCGCCTTCTCTGGCGAGCACTTCGACGGCGTGGCGCTGCTCTTCGGGGTGTTGCTGTGCCTTTTGATTGTGGCGGAATACATTTCGCTCCTGTGGATTGCGCCGCACGCGGACAGGATACTCTTTATCCTCATCGCGTTCCTCACAGCCCTCGGCATGGCCGTGCAGTACAGGATGGGCGCCGAATCGGCGCTGCACCAGCTTCTGATGGTCCTGCTCGGCGGGGCGGCGCTGTGCGCCGCGGCGGCCGTCATGAAGCGCCCCGCGATCCTGCGTGCGCTGAGCATACCGTTCGCGCTGCTGAGCCTAATCATCCTCGTCGCGCTGCTTTTCGTGGGCAAGGAGTCCGGCGGCGCGCGCAACTGGATCAGCGTGGGCGGCTTCCTATTCCAGCCCTCGGAGTTCGTGAAGGTTGCTCTCATCGTTGTGCTCGCACAGGCCATGACACATGCGCTCACGATAAAAAAACTGATCCCCGCGATTCTCTTTACGCTTGCGGTCGCGGCGCTGCTCGTACTGCAAAGGGATTTGGGCGCGGCTATGCTCGTCGCAGGCGTGTTCCTGATCCTGTTCTACGCGGCGACGGGCAGGCTCGGCGCGACCTTCCTCGGCCTCGCCGCGGGCGGCGTGGGGGCGTATGCGGGCTACCTTGCCTTCGATCATGTCAAGGCGCGCGTGGGTGCATGGCTCGACCCTTGGGCGACCTATTCGACCAGCGGCTATCAGATTGCGCAGGGGTTGATGGCCATCGCCTCGGGCGGACTGTGGGGCGAGGGGCTCGGCCTTGGCTCGCCCTCGCTGATTCCCGCATATCGCACGGACTATGTGTTCGCCGTCATCTGCGAGGAGTTTGGGATCGTCTTTGGCATCGGCGTCATCGCCGTGTACGCGCTCGTAGTCGTGCGCGGCGTGATGATCGCGCTCGCGAGCGAGGACAGATTCTCCTCGCTGTGCGCGTTCGGCTGCACCTCGCTCGTGGCGGTGCAGACTTTCATCATCATCGGCGGCGTCATTAAGCTCATTCCGC
Organism: Clostridia bacterium; assembly: GCA_033813015.1. Lineage (GTDB taxonomy): Bacteria > Bacillota > Clostridia > Christensenellales > CAG-138 > Phil1. The sequence goes on from JAPXSN010000022.1 coordinate 11,773, forward strand.
TCACGGGCATCACGATGCCCTTTGTCAGCTACGGCGGCAGCTCCATGATCGCCTTTATGGCGGCCGTGGGTATCCTGCAGGGCGTTGCTGCGCGAAACGGCGCGGAACTTGAGCGAAAGCTTGGGGAGGTCGCGCCATGAACACTTCGCGCAACATGAAATCGCTGCTTGTCGTATTCATCCTGCTCTTCGCGATGCTCGCCTCGTATCTCGTGTACGTCGTCGACCTCTACGGGGATTATTGGTTCGCGAGCCCCTACAACACGCGCGTGACGGCGCAGAAGTCGCGTGTCGTCGCGGGGGATGTGCGGGATCGCAACGGAGTCGTCCTCGCCACGACGGACGCGGAGGGCGCGCGCGTCTATCCTGCGGATAAAACGCTCCGTCTTCCCGTCGCGCACATACTTGGCGACAACGGTGGGCAGACCCTCGGCGCGCAGGCGCTATTCGCGCGGTATCTGCTCGATTTCGACGCGCAGCTCGGCGCACGGCTCGAGGGGCTTCTTTCCGGAGAAAAGCGGCGCGGCTCGGATGTTTACCTGACCATCGACGCCGGGCTTTGTGAATACGCCTACGAGCAGTTTGACGGCAGGCGCGGCGCCATCGTCGTGATGAATTACAAAACGGGGGAGATACTCGCCTCGACCGCCTCGCCCGCGTTCGACCTTTCGAATATGAATCTGTTCGCCTCCGGGGAATACGAGCCCGAGGAGGGCAGCCTCGTCAACCGCGCCACCATGGGCAGATATACGCCCGGCTCGACCTTCAAGCTCGTGACGGCCATCGCGGCGCTTCGTTACCTTCCCAACGCGACCGAGCGGACGTTTTTCTGCACGGGCTGCCTTGCCTTCGATGAAAAGACGGGTAAGCTCGTCGAGGATGCTTCAAAGGCGCTCGATGAGGACGGCTACGCGAAGGCGGGCTACGCGCTGCTGCGCGATTTCAACGGCGAGGTGCACGGTGAAGTGACGCTAGAGGAAGCGTTCGCAGCTTCGTGCAACAACGCCTTCGCCCAAATTGCCTTGGAGCTCGGCCCGGCCAAGATAAAGGCCGTTGCGGAGGATCTCGGCCTCGATGGGGAGCTCGTGTTCAACGAGATCATTGTGTACAGCGGCTCCTATAAGGGCGGGAATACGGACTTTGAGCTCGCCTGGAGCGGTGTGGGCCAGCATGCGGACATCATGACCCCCATGCACATGTGCCTAATCTCATGCGCAGTCGCCAACGGCGGCGTAGTCATGGAGCCGAAGCTCCTCTATGGAACCGCCGCCCCCGGCGAAGGCGCGCGCAGCGCGCTCTCGAGCGAGGCGTATAAAACGCTGCTCAAGGGCAACGAGGCCGATTTTCTCAAAAGATGCATGCGCCTGAGCGTTGAGGACGGCACCGGCACAAAGGCGCAGATTGAAGGCTACACAGTCTGCGGCAAAACGGGCACGGCCGAGGTATCATCGAGCGCGGACATCGCGCCGCACGCGTGGTTCACGGGCTTTATAGACGACGAGGCGCACCCCTACGCCATCTGTGTGGTCATAGAAAACGGAGGCGGGGGAGGTGCGGTTGCCGCGCCCGTTGCCGCTTCCGTATTGAAAAAAGCCATTGAGCTGTTGGATTAACCCTGCGGGTACTTCGCTTCGTATGCGAGCAGCAAGTCGACCATCATGCCGTAGCTCTGCACGCCGTGTTTCTGCTCGTTGAACTTAAGATAATTGTCGTTGATCTCGGTGACCTTCTCCTCGATCGGGCCCTCAAAGGATGCCCAATACGCGTTGTAATCCGAAAGGTCGCGCAGCATCCCGTCGGTGTAGAGCGTGCGCACGTCGTCGTATAAATCCCTGTCCGCCGCGTAAAGCTTGTTCATGCAGTTGATGAGCGCGAGCATGGTGCCGGAATAGCGGATGGCCCCTATGTTGGAGCGCGCGCACGCGAGGTAGGCCACGAAGTTGGCCTCATCCTCGGCCGCGACGCCGAGGTAGTGCGCGGTTTCGTGCGCCGCGGAGGAAAGCACGAGCAGCGCCGGCTGGTCGACGTTGACGTTTGCCTCGCTCGTGAAAGGGATGAATATGCCGGAGATGCCTGCGTAACTCAGCGCTTTTGAGGCGAACACGCCCTTGACGGGGTAAGTATTGCGCGAAAACGCCTTGTGCTTGAGGCCGAGGTTGAAGAAGGCGGTCGGGATTTGGTTGAAATAAGGTGCGTAGCCATCGGGCAGCGCAAACACGCCGTTTTCGTCCTCATCTACTTCGGCGCGAAGGTCGACAGCCTCGTTCGTGAGCCGGTAGCACAGCGCCTGCAGCGCCTCGGGCGAGCGCGGCTCCGCCTCGAGCTCCATGCGCGTGGAGAGCGCGGGGCGGAAGTAGTTGAATCCCCAGTTGATGTAGAAAACGTTGAACAGGACGCAGCCCGTTATGAGCACGGAAAGGATGAAGCTCACGAAGCGCGCTACGCTGACCTTGCCGGTCAGAAGACCCGCGATTTTGGCGAGCGAGAGTACGATGAGCGTGAGTACGCCTGTATAGAGCAGGATCTCTGCGAGGGAAACCCAGCGTATGCTTGAGAAGATCATGCCGAAAAATGAGCTGATGTACGGGAACACACCTTGGCTGTACACCTTCTCCGTCCAATCCGGATGCGCGGCGGAAAGGCGAGTCAGGCCGTAGCCTGCGGGCAGCAGCAAAAGCCACGGAAGCTTGTTGCGTGTGAGCCTCCATTCGTTCTTTATCCTGCGGCGTTTTGATGACTTCTCGTCCATGATGTAATTATATCATCCCGGACGGATTCGCGAAATATATCTATTGTTAAATTATCGTGACGGAGCGAATTTTTCTACAAACTCCCGCATTACGGCCTCATCCGGCGCCTCCGTGAAGACCGTGACATCCACGCTCTCTTTATTTTCGGGGAACATGTAAATTGTGGGGCCGTTCCTCACACGCCCCGGTGACATGTGAACCTTTAGCCAAACGCACGGAAGGTAACCTTCGGCGTAGATGATCAATGTAATTTCGCCGTAGGATGCGCCTGTGAGCAGCATGAAATCGCTGCGCATATCGATGGGTATGGAGGATAGAAAAGCGATGCCGCGCGCGTCCGTTTCGGCCATGATGCCGCTTTCTGGCAGCACGACGGCGGCATTGCCGAGCGGTTCAAGCGTATAGGCGTCTATGACATAAAGGCTGATGTGGCCGTAATGCTTCGCGCGGCGCGCGAGCGACGCGCCCAAAGCGAGCGCCGCGAGCAACAGCGCTGAAACGCAAATGATGAAGATGCGCGTATGCTTCGCGTCCATGGTCCGCCTCCTGTCAAAATTATGAGGGCGAAGCTGCGTTTATGTGATATAATAAAGCAATCCCGTACTTTGGAGGTTTTCGCATGGGCGGTAATTATCAGGATGGCGCGTGGCGCAACACCATGCGCGTCCGGGTTGACTACAACAATATGATGACGAGCTATGTCGGCAGCCGCGGCATCACGCCCGAGGAACTCAGGGCGGGCGCGACGCGCTGGCAGGGAGCTTTTTCTGCGGTTGAGGCGGGGCGGGGGCGCATGAAGTGGCGTGAGCTGCCCTTCAAGCAGGCCGAGGTCGTGCGCAGACTCGAAGCATGCGCGGCGCGCATTCGCCGGAATTATGAAAGCTTCGTCGTGCTCGGCATCGGCGGCAGTGCATTGGGCCCTATCGCTGTGCAGCAGGCGCTCTCCCATCTGCATTACAACGAGCTTTCGGCCGACAAACGCGGCGGACCCAAGCTTTACGTTGCGGACAACATCGACCCCGAGCGCATGGCGGCGCTGCTCGACGTGCTCGATCTTGAAAAGACCGCCTTCAACGTCATCACCAAATCCGGCAGCACGTCGGAAACCATGGCGCAGCTTTTGCTCTTCACGGCGCTGCTCAAGGAAAAGCTGGGCGAGGGCTGGCGCGCGCACGTCGTCGCCACGACCGATGAAAAGGCGGGCAACCTCATCAAAATCGCCAAGGCCGAAAACCTGGAAACCTTCTTTGTGCCCGACGGCGTGGGCGGCAGATTCAGCGAGCTTTGCCCCGTGGGATTGCTTGCCGCCGCGGTCTGCGCAATAGACATCAAGGCGCTGCTCACCGGCGCGGCGTATATGGACGGGCTGTGCTCGATCCCGGATTACAGAAGCAACCCCGCACTCGTCAGCGCGGCGCTCGAGGTGCTCGCCATGGAAAAAGGCTGCAACATCAGCGTGCTCATGCCCTATGCGGATTCCCTCAAATACATCGCCGACTGGTATGCCCAGCTTTGGGCGGAGTCTCTGGGCAAGCGCGTCAACCGCGCGGGCGAGGTCGTCAGCCTCGGGCAGACGCCCGTGAAAGCCCTCGGCGTGACCGACCAGCATTCGCAGGTGCAGCTTTACGCCGAAGGCCCCTTCGACAAGGTCGTTACCTTCATCGGCGTGGAGAACTACCGCACGGAGTTGGAAATCCCCCACAGCTTCGACGAGCTGCCGGACGTAGCCTTCCTGAGCGGTCGCACCTTTACCGAGCTGATCCAGTCCGAACGGCTCGCCACAGAGTACGCGCTCACAAAATCCGGCCACATGAATAAGACCATTGTTTTGCCAGAGGTCAATGCATTCACGATTGGCCAGCTTCTGTATCTATTCGAGATGCAGACCGCGTTCGCCGGGGAAATGCTTGGCATAGACGCGTTCGACCAGCCCGGCGTCGAGGAGGGCAAGAACGCGGCCTACGCGCTGCTTGGCAAAGCCGGATATGATATAAAGCGCGCAGAACTTGCGGCGCGCCCGGACAAGGATGGGAATTTTATCGCCTGAGTTATAAAAGGTTTGTAAACTCGCGGCCGGTTGGCTTAACAGCGCGGGCCGCGCGTTGTAAAATCTGATTATCCCCAAGAACGGAGGGGCGAAACGATTTGAAGCGCTTACTTGCCATACTGCTTGCGCTGACGCTGGCATTGCCGGCGCTGTCCGGCTGTGCGAAGCAAACCGAGGTCGATGCGACTCCGGTGCCCGTAACGACGGTTCCGGCAGAGTCGGAGGTCGAACAAACGCCGGCGGGAGAGAACATTCCCCTGCTCGGTCTCATCGTCGATGACGACGGCAGCGATGGCGCGTATCTGACCATGTACGGCTTCCTGCATACCGCGGAAACACTGGGTTATGCCGCGAAGCTCTATCGCGCAAAGACTGGCGCTGAGGCGCTCGCAGCGGTTGCCGAGGCCACCGCGGACGGTGTGGACGGGCTGATGATTTCTTCGCCTGGCGGGGCGAACGACGCCGTCGTGGCCGAGGCTGCGGGCAAGGGCATGTTCGTCGTGGTTCCGTATGATAAATGCGCGGCCCCGGGGCTCGATTGCAACGTCGTGGCCGACGACACGGATTATTTCGACGAGCTCGCGCGCGGCCTTGCCGAGCGCATGACCGAGCGCAGCCTTAAATCCGGCCGCATTCTCGTCTACGGGCGGAATACGGAGAACTGCCGGCTGATGTTCCAGGCCTCCCTCGCGGCGAGCTACCCGCAGTTCGGCGTGGCCGCATTCCAAAGAACCGCAGCGGGCGAGCAGGAGGCAATCGACGAGCTCGCGCAGTTCCTTCTCTACAATCGCGATGTCAAGGGCATGTACGTGGTCGATGCGGACTGTGCCGCCATAGCCGTGAAAGCGCGCTTACAAGCGCAGCAGCTTTTCAAAAAGAACGGCGCGCCCTCGCCGACGCCTTCTCCCACATCGGTTCCTTCTGCGACGCCCGTTGACCCGGACGCAGCAATCTACACGCCCAACCCGGCCATACTCTCGCAGATATCCGTCACGGTGTTCTGCAGCGGGCTGAGCGACGCCAACTATAGCCTGTTTAGCGACAACGACATTTACGCGCTGTGCATCGAGCCTTACTATGAGGCGGCAGCGCAGGGCACCATGACGCTCGACGAATTGATTCGCAGCGAGCGCGTGGCTTCGGTATCAAAGGTGAACCGCCCGCTCATCTACGCGGATACGGCGGAGAAGTACAAGGCGATCTACGACCAGATGAAGCTCATGTTCTCTCTGGACGACGGCTGATGATAGACATTCGGATGCTCAAAAAAATAGACTGGGTGACCATTCTGCTGGTGCTGCTTCTGGTTGGCTTCGGCCTCGTGAGCATCGCGAGCATCATGGCCACGCCCTTTGACGGCACCGAGAGCAGCCTCAACGACTATATAGACCGGCTCAACCTCAACTACGTCAAAAAGCAGGCGGTCAACTTCCTCATCGGCGCTGCGGCGTTCCTGTTTGTGATCGTATTCGACTATCAGGTGTACCGCCCGCTCATCAAGTTCATCTATCTGGGCAACCTCGGTCTGCTCGCGCTGCTGCTGATCATCGACAAGACCAACAGGGGCATCTCGGCCTGGTTTGTGTTTGAGGCGATCGACCGCTCCATACAGCCTTCGGAGCTGTGCAAGCTTTCGATCATCATGGCGCTCTCGATCATCGCCTCCAACTCGATGGCAAAAAACGAGGGTAAGTTCAGGGGCTTCCAATCGATCCTTTTCGCGCTCCTCCTGTGCGGCATCCCTACCGCGCTGGTCATGCTGCAGCCGGACTTCGGCACGGCGTTCGTATATTTGTGCATCACCATCGTCATCTTCTTCGTAGCGCGCATCGGCTGGGGATACATCGCAGCCGCCGTCGGCACGGCTGCCGTGGGACTTCCCGCGGCATATTTCTTCCTGATGGATGATAAGCAGCAGTTCCGCATCAAGGTCTTTCTGAATCCGGAGCTGGACCTTCAGAACTACGGCTATAACGTCAACCAGTCCAAGCTCGCCATCGGCTCCGGCCAGCTTTACGGCAAGGGCTACTTCAGCTCCGGCACGCTCGCGCAGCTTCGCTATGTTCCGGAGCGGCATACGGATTTTATCTTCGCGGGCATCGCGGAAGGGGTTGGCTTTGTCGGCGGCATGATCCTGATTGTGACGTTCTTCATCCTGATCTTCCGCTGGCTGTGGATCGCCCTGCATGCGAAGGATTATCTGGGCATGTGCCTGGTCGCGGGCTGCGCGGGTATGCTCTTAGCCCACATTTTCGAGAACATCGGCATGACGATAGGGCTCATGCCCGTCACGGGTATCCCGCTGCCGTTCATCAGCTACGGGGGGTCGAACCTGTTGACCAACATGATCGCCGTGGGCATCGTCGAAGGGGTCTGGATGCGAAGACCCTCGCAAAAAATCACGCATCGGGCATAATGATGCTCCTCCCGCGCGCATAAGCTGTTGCGGGAGGATTTTCTTATGGGCGTACAGGGAAACCGCATGGAGATATCCACGTTTTGCACCAAGGGTGCGGCAAGGCCGCGCACCGCGGTGCACGGTGCACGGGTGCGGGGCTTATCCATGCTCGTGAAGATCGGCGTATGCTGCGCGGCCGCCGCGCTGGTGCTGTTCATTAAAATTGCGGGCGACAAGAGGACAGATTCCTTCGATGCGCTCGAAAACACAGTTACGACCGATGAAAACGAGCTGGACGATCAGCTCGGGCGGCTCAAGTTCGTGCAGCTTCCGGGCATCGTTGAGGTGTTTTCGAGCGAGAACAAAGGATTGCTCGGATTCGATTGCGCATCGAGCGAGTTCATTAGCGAGGATACTCTCATCAAACTCATCGCCAGGCAGGATCAGGAGGTGCTCATAAACGCCGCATGCGAAGTGAAGGAAATCGGTGAGGACGCGCTCTACGGGCCTTATGTTGTGCTCAACATGGGCGAGGATACTCTGCTTACTATCTTCGGCCTGAGCGGCGTAGCCCCGGAGGAAGGGCAGCCGCTTTCCGAAGGGGACGCGCTGGGAGATATCGGGGCACGCATGGCGCTCTACGCCTCCGTCAGGCGTGCGGGGAGGCCGCTCGATCCGCTTGCATACCTGAACCTCGAGATAAGCC
>JAPXSN010000023.1:0-19342 GCA_033813015.1 Clostridia bacterium
ACGCTGGAGGCGGTGATACGCAGGCTGTGCGGCACCGTTCGCACCCTGACACTCGACGCCAAACGCGTCGCATCCATCACACATAGAGACTGGATTTATAATGCGTTAATGTTTTAAATTAGTATCAATTGTCAATTATTTTCACCCCGTTGCTCGTTCCGAGCCTTGTCGCGCCCGCCTCGATCATATTAAGCGCATCCTCTTTGGAGCGCACGCCGCCCGAGGCCTTCACGCCCATGCCCGCGCCCACGGTCTCGCGCATAAGCCGCACGTCCGCGACGGTCGCGCCGCCCGTGGAGAAGCCCGTCGAGGTCTTGACGAAGTCCGCTCCCGCGTTCTTCGCGGCGAGGCAGGCTTTGACCTTTTGCTCGTCCGTGAGCAAACAGGTCTCGATGATGACCTTGAGCAGCGCCTCCGGCTGGACGGCCTGCGCCACGGCGCGGATATCCCCCTCGACGCGCTGCCAGTCGCCCGCTTTGGCGAAGCCCACGTTGATGACCATGTCTACTTCCCGCGCACCCGCCTCAACGGCGCACCGCGCCTCATAAGCTTTGGCGCAGGTCAGCGTTGCCCCGAGGGGGAAGCCCGTCACGCAGCACACCGCAACGTCCGTATCCTCGAGCAGTTCCCGCGCGAGCGGCACGTAGCAGGGGTTCACGCAGACGGAAGCGAAATGGTATTTTATCGCCTCCTCGCAGAGCTTCTCGATCTGCTCCGGCGTCGCGTCGGCCTTGAGCAGCGTGTGATCGATCATGCGGTTGAGTTCCATCCCGGTCCCTCCTTGTTATTTGGAATAAGGTGTATCCTCAAGCGGGAGCGTCGTGCGCTCGCGCCCGTCGAATCGGTAGTATGCCTCCGCGATGGCAGGAGCCGTGGGGATGGATGTGATCTCGCCGATGCCGATGGCGCCCATCGCTTTGTCGATGCCCGCTTTCTCCACGATCACGGGCGTCACGCCGGGCACGTTGTCCGCACGAAGCAGGCCGAGCGTGCCGAACTTCGCTGTGGGCCTGCAGTTCTCGTCGATGGGGAACTTTTCCGTGAGCGCGTAGCCGCAGCTCATCGTCACGCCGCCCTCAATTTGCCCCTCGAGAGAAAGGGGGTTTACCGCGCGGCCAACCTCGTGCGCGGCGACGACGCGCTCGAGCCTGCCGTCCTCCGAGAGGATGGCGACGTGCGTGGCGTAGCCGTAGGCGACGTGGCTCACCGGGTTCGCCTTGCCGGAGCCCGGCGGGTCGGTCGCGGCGAGGTATTCGCCGTAGTATTCGCGCCCCTCGAGGTCGCGCAGGGTATTGCGCTCATAATCCTCGCGAAGCTTCACGCAGGCGCGCAGCGCGGCCTCGCCCGTCACGAGCGTCTGCCGTGAGCCGGAGGTCGTGCCCGAGTCCGGCGCATGGAAGGTCGTCGCCGGTGCATAAACGATGTTGTCTCGCGGGATGTCCGTCGCGTGGTGGACGTACTGCACGAGCACCGTGCCAAGGCCCTGGCCGATGCAGGAGGCGCCCGCGTGGATGTATACCTTGCCTTGCTTCACCTCGAGGCGCACGCGCCCCGTGTCGGGCAGGCCGACGCCCACGCCCGCGTTCTTCATCGCGCAGGCGATGCCCGCATACTTGGCGTTTTCGTATTCCTCCCTCACTGCCAGCAGCGTTTCCACAAGCCCGGTCGAAGCATCTGCGAGCTGACCGTTGGGCAGTTCCTGCCCGGGCCGGATGGCGTTGCGGTAGCGGATCTCCCACGGGCTTATGTTCATCTCGTGGGCGACGTGGTTGAGCATGCTCTCCATGGCAAAGCAGCTTTGCGTCACGCCGAACCCTCGGAAAGCCCCTGCGGGCGGGTTGTTGGTGTACCACGCGTAGCCCTCGATATCGAAGTTTTGAAAGTTGTAGGGGCCGCCCGCGTGCGTACAGGCGCGCTCCAGCACGGGGCCGCCGAGGCTTGCGTACGCGCCGGTATCCGCGTGGATGCGGCTGCGCACGCCTTGTATGACGCCGTTTTTATCGACGCCCACGGTGAAATCCATTTCCATCGGATGCCGCTTGGGGTGGATGAGGATGCTTTCCTGCCGCGTAAACCTCACCTTCACGGGCCGCTTGAGGAGATAGGCGATCAGCGCCGCATGGTGCTGGACGGAAACATCTTCCTTGCCGCCGAAGCCGCCGCCGACGAGCTTGTTTTCAACCTTGACCTTCTCCAGAGGCAGTCCAAGCATGGGCGCGATTTCGTGTTGCGTGTCGTATACGCTCTGGTCGCTCGAATAGACCAGCACACCGTCGCCGTCGGGCAGCGCCACGGCGCATTCAGGCTCGAGGAAGGCGTGCTCGGTGAACGGCGTTTTGAAGGAGCCGTGGAACACGCGCGCGCTTCGCGCTAAGGCCGCCTCTATATCCCCGCGCTTGACCTGCCTTTTTGCGAGCAGGTTCGATTTTTCGTGCTCGTGCACGAGCGGCGCATTCTCGGCCCGCGCGTCCTCAATGGAGCGGATGAGGGGCAGCGGTTCGTACTCCACATCGACGAGCGCTTTGGCCTGCTCGAGTATTTCCGGCGTTTGAGCGACGACGAGCGCGACCGAATCCCCGAGGTAGTGCGTGAGGCGGCCCACGGGGATCATGGTATCCCAGTCCTTCTTAAGGTGGCCGACCTTCACATCGCGCGGGATGTCTGCCGCCGTAATGACCGCAACGACGCCGGGCAGCGCCTTGGCCTTTTCGGTATGGATAGCCAGCACACGTGCGCGTGCGTATTTCGTCCTGACCGCGCTTCCATGGAGCATGCCCTCAACGTACAGGTCGTCCGTAAATTCGCCGTATCCAAGCACCTTTTCGCGCACATCGAGGCGCGGCACACGGGAGCCGACGGTCCAGTTTTCGTTTTCGGGTGGCAGTTCGCCTTCGCGCAGATATTTCCCCGCAAGGCGGACGGCCTCCACGATCTTAACGTAGCCGGTGCAGCGGCAGATGTTGCCGCGAAGGGCTTTTCTGATTGCGTCTTCCGAGGGGTCGGGGGAGACATCGAGCAGCGCCTTTGCGCTCATCACCATGCCCGGCGTACAAAAGCCGCACTGCACCGCGCCGGCCTCGCCGAATGCGCGCACATAGACCTGTTTTTCAAAATCGGATAAACCTTCGACCGTGGTTATGGTTTTCCCCTCGAGTCGGTCGGTCTGCTGTACGCAGGCCTTGACCGCCTTGCCGTCTATGATGACCGTGCATGTGCCGCATGCGCCCTCGGAACAGCCGTCCTTGACCGAAACAAGGCGCAGCTCGTCACGCAGATAGCGCAAGAGTTTTTGGTTATTCTCGACCGTTACGGTTTTTCCGTTTACCGTGAATGTCGCCATGATTCCTCCGTATATGGTAATTGACAATTGACAATGGACAATTGACAATCAAGGGACGCCCGCGGGGGTGTAGGGGCGGATATTATCCGCCCGCGCATGACCTCATCCCCCGATTACATTAGGTACGCGTAATCCTTCACTACTGTTAGTATAAAGCATTCTATAGCCGGGTCAAGGCCATTCGGCGCGGAAAGGTCGTATTCCGCGACGTTTCCAGCCGTGCGCACGCGCACGCGTCCGGATGCCATGAGGTAAAACCCGCTGTTTTTGCTCTCCTCGAACTCCTCTTCGTTGAGGAAGAGCGTGAACTTCTCCTCGTACGGTCTGCTCTCGTAGGGGCAGAAGGCCGCGCAGTTCCCGCACTCGTTGCACAGCCGTTCGATGTGAAGAATTTGCCTTTGCGCATGCCCCGGCAGCTCCACGGCGATGTTTGCGCGGTTCGGGCAGACCGAAACGCAGTTTTCGCACACCGTCGAGCAGCCGATGCAGCGGCCGGACTCACTTTGGCAAGGCGAGCAAAGGACGTCCCTCTTGAGCAGCGTTTCGCGGTAATCGCGCTTGACGCCCTCCGGCATCTTAAACGCCCGCGCCTTACCAATGACCGCGTCCGCGAACCTCCGCGCGTCGGCGATGGCCTCAACCACGGTTGCGGGGCCGCGCAGCGCGTCGCCCGCGGCGAACACGCCTTGCCCGCAGTTGAACTGCGCCTTCCCTTTTGCGTCAAGCGTCACGCCGTAGCGCGCGAAGGCCGCCTCATCGGGCCTTTCGCCCACAGCGGCGATGACCGTATCCGCGTCGATTTCAACCAGCTCATCCGTCTCGACCGGCGTGCGCCTGCCGCCTGCGTCCGGCTCGCCGAGCTTCATCTTCCGGCATATGAGCTTGCCGTTCTCCTGTTTCACAGGCGCGAGCAGCTCTGCGAAGGCTACGCCGTCCTCTTCGGCAAGCTCCAGCTCTTCCTCCTCGGCGGGCATATACTTCTTTGTGCGGCGATAGACGATGGCCACCTTCTCAACCCCCAGCCTTTTTGCCGCGCGCGCGGCATCCATGGCTGTGTTGCCGCCGCCGACAACGGCAACTGCCTTGCCGAGTGACAGCGCTTCCGGCGCGGACTTGGCAGCCTTGAGGAAATCTATGGCGTTGACGACGTTGCCCTCGATGGCGAGCGTGCCGCGCTTCGCCGCGCCGAAGGCGAGCAGAACATAATCGAAGCCCTGCTCCCTGAGCTCCGCGAGGTCCGGCGCATCCTTGCCGGTGACGAAGGCGGCGCCCATGCGCTCGCAGAGCGCGACGTCGTTCTCAAGAGCATCTGTCGGGATGCGGAATTCCGGTATCACATTTCTAACAAGCCCGCCGAGCTCCTGCTCGCGCTCGAACACCGTGACGGGATAGCCCTCCCTGGCGAGGAAATACGCCGCCGCGAGCCCCGCCGGACCTCCGCCGACGATGGCCGTGCGCGGGCCTTGCTTGGCTTCGACCGGTTCGACTTCCTCCATCAGCGTGGCGTAGCCCTTTTCGGCGGCGATCAGCTTGATGTCGCGGATGCGAACGCTGTCCTCATAAAAGTTACGCGTGCACTTATCCATGCAGCGGTGCGCGCAGATGGTGCCCGTAATGAAGGGCAGCGGGTTCTTCTCGGTGATGACGCGCAGCGCGTCCTCGTATTGCTCCTCTTCGACGAGTTTGATGTATTCGGGAATATCCTGATCGATGGGACAGCCGTGCGCACAGGGCGCGGTGAAGCAATCCAAGAGCGGCACCTTTCCGTCGAATTTACGCGAAGGCAGGGGTTTGACGGGCTTTCTGTGGTGCGGGTCGTCCACCACTTCGCGCGAGAGCTTTGCGACCGCTTCCGCGTCCACGCCGGAGAAGGGCTTGTAGTCGAAGCTTTCGGAGAGCTTTGCCAGCTGGCGGAACCTTCCGTAACCGCCGGGCTTTAATATTGTCGTCGCGACCGTGACGGGCCAGATGCCCGCGTCATAGAGCTTCTTTAAGTTGAAATACTCCGCGCCCCCGGAGAAGGAGAGGCGAAGCTTGCCTTTGAAATCCTTTGCGAAACGCGCCGCCATCTCGACGGTCAGCGGGAACAGCGATCGGCCGGACATGTACATCTCAGAGCTTGGCAGCTCGCCCGCCTTCACATCCACGGGGAAGGTGTTTGATAGCTTGAGGCCGAACTCGAGCCCCAGGCTCTCCGCGAGCGCCTTGAGCCGGCAAAACATCGGCACCGCGTCCGCGTACTGTAAATCCTCGTTGAAGTGGTGCTCGTCGAAGGCTATGTAATCGTAGCCCATCTCATCGAGGCGTTTCCTCGCGAACGCGTAGCCGAGTATGGTCGGGTTGCACTTGACAAAAGCGTTGAGCCGCTTTTCCTTGATGAGATACGTCGCGATAGCCTCTATCTCGCCCGGCGGGCAGCCGTGCAGCGTCGATATGGTTGCGCCGGAGCAGATATGCGGCGAAATGCCGTCAATGTAGGCTTCATCTTCAGGGAATAGCTCCTTTGCGGTGCGGATGCACTCCGTCCACTCGGGCGTGGTGGATGCATCCTTCATACCCTCGATGAAACGGTCGAGCTTGGGTGTTTGGATGCCCGCGAGGTCGTAGCCCACGCTCATGTTGAACGCGAAGCCGTCCGGGTCACCGAGCTTCCATTTATGGGAGATCAACTTGATGGCGACCCACGCCTTGACGTACTCGTCGAACGCCTGCGGCACGGTCAACTCGGTCGACCACTCGCAGTTGTAGCCCTCATCCGAGGCGAGGATACAGGGGCGGGCGATGCAGGCCGCAAGCTCCGCGCCGTCCATCTTCTGCACGGTCTTAAGCTCGAAGAAGCGCGCACCTGCGCAGTAGGAGGCAATGATGTTGCCCGCGAGCTGCGTATTCGGGCCTGCCGCGGGTCCGAAGGGCGTTTCGAGCCGGCCGCCGAAGAGAGGCAACGTTTTTTCGTCCGTTTTGCGATATAGCTCGTTGACGCCGAAAACGGAGCTGTGCTTTTCATGCTCCGTGAGGAGCCAGTCCATCAGCGCCCGGAAGGGCAGGGGAATCATGCGTTCGCTCATGCGCGTTTCCTCCTTATCCGTTGAGCCGCGCCCAGAGGGCTGTGGCGGTTTCCAAAGTCTTTGCGTTGATTTCTTCCTCATCGATGCCCGGGAGCACATGATCCTTCATCAGCACCTTGCCGTTGCACATGGTGGTTTCGCACTGGCGGCCCGTCATGCCGAAAAGGATGTGGCCGTCCACGTTCTCGCTTGAGAAGGGCGTGTAGGGCTTGTAGTCCATGACGATGACGTCCGCGGCGGCGCCGGGCTTCAACACGCCCAAGGGAGCATCGAAGTAGCGGCCTGCAATCTTCGCGTTGTTATCAAAGAGCATCGCCGTGGCCTCGCTCCAGGCGACATTCGGCAGGCACGCGTTGTGCCGCTGGATGACGAGCGCGGCCTTGAGGCTCTCGGTCATATCGAAGGTATATGCATCCGTGCCGAGGCCGACGAGCACGCCCTTTTGGAACATCTGCAGCACGGGCGAGCAGCCCACGGCGTTGCTCATGTTCGACTCCGGGTTGTTGACGACCATGGTGCTCGTTTCCCTTATGATGTCCATTTCCGCGGCGTTCACGTGGATGCAGTGGCCGAGTATTGTTTTAGCGCCGAGGATGCCGTTGTGAAGCAGGCGGTTGACGCTGCGTGTGCCGTAATTTCGAAGGCTGTCGTATACGTCGTTCATGCCCTCGGCAACGTGGATGTGGAAGCCCGTCCTGCCCGCGTTCTCGCGTACGCATTTCTCAAAGGTTGCGTCGCTCATGGTAAACAGCGCGTGGCCGCCGAACATGGCCTTGATCATAGGGTCCTTTTCTTGTTCGCACCAGCTTATGAAATCGCCGTTTTCCTTGATGGCCGCGTCGCGCTTTATTTTGCCGTCCCGGTCGGAAACCTCGTAGCACAGACAGGAGCGTACGCCCAGTTCCTTTGCGACATCCTTGATGGCGAACAGACTGCCCTCTATTTCGGCGTAGCTCGCGTGGTGGTCGAAAAGCGTCGTGCAGCCGGTCTTGATGCAGTCGATGTAGGTCTGGTATGCGCTCCTTCGCGTATCCTCAAGCGTCAAATGGCGGTCGAGCTTCCACCACATGCCGTCGAGCACCTCGAAGAAGTTCGTGGGATTGTGGCCGTGCATCGCCAAGCCCCGCGCGAGCGCGCTGTAAATGTGGCTGTGCGCGTTAATGAAGGCGGGCATGATGACGCCGCCGTGCGCGTCGACAAACTCGGCCGTCGGGTATTTCGCGCGGATCTTCGCATCCTCGCCGACCTCTCTGATTTTTGTACCCCCTACGGCGAGCGCGCCGTGCTCGAAGTATGGGTTCGCACCATCCCTTGTAACGAGCCTTCCGTTGCCTATGACGATCATGTCCGTCCCTCCTTTTTCGGTGTTCTTATTATGGTTGAAAAGAGCGCGCCGGCAGTCAAACGAATCCGTCCGACGCCCGCGCGCAAAGCACTTCCTTACAGCAGTCTTATATTTTTTTCAGTATAACACAAAGAGTTTGGCTTATCAAGAACCCGCCAATCAAAAATGTTTTAGTTTGCCTAAAATATTTTGTGATTCCCTCTTGAATTCCTACGCGAATATGGTGTAAACTGGACATATCGAAACAACGGGGAGGGATTGGCATGGACGAGGAGCTTCTTGACACGCTCAAACGGCTTGCCAAGGCGATTGCGGCTCAGTTCGGGCCCAACTGCGAGGTGGTCGTGCATGACCTTACGGGCGGCGACCCGGAAAACACCATCGCCCACATCGAAAATGGTCACGTGTCCAACCGCAGCGTAGGCAGGGGAGGCTCGCACATCGCGCTCGAAGCTTTGAAGGCGGGAAAGCCGCTTGCCGACCATTACGATTATCTGACCAAGACGGCGGACGGACGGATTCTCCGTTCCGGCACGGTCTATGTCAACGACCCTGCCGGCAAGCCATTGGGCATCTTCTCGATCAACTTCGACCTCACGCCCTTCATGATGGCGAAATCCGCCATGGACTCGCTGGTCAGGAGCGAGAACGGCCCCGGCGAGCCGGAGCGCATCCCCACGAACGTCAACGAGCTTCTCGACGACCTGCTCGAGCAGAGCGTCAAGCTGATTGGCAAGCCCGTCGCCATGATGAACAAGGACGACAAGGTGCGCGCCATAGGCTACCTCAACGACGCGGGCGCGATGCTCATCACAAGGTCCGGCGACAAGATCGCTTCATATTTCGGCATTAGCAAATATACGCTGTATTCCTATCTCGATTCCGGCGGCAAAAGCTGACCGCCCGGGCATGATAAAGAAAGTACCGTTGAAAAGGAGAATCTCATGGATAGCGCAAGCATCAAACAGGCGAGCGAACAGTACCTGCCCCAAATGACGAAGTTCCTGCGCGACCTCATCCGCATTCCGGGCGAGAGCTGCGGCGAGGAGGGCGTCATCAAGAGGATTGCCGCGGAGATGGAAGCCGTAGGCTTCGACGAGGTCGTCATCGACGGCCTTGGCAACGTGCTTGGCTACATGGGCGAGGGCGAGCGCCTCATCGCCTATGACGCGCACATCGACACGGTGGGTCTTGGCAACCTCTCCAACTGGAACTTCGACCCCTACGAGGGCTACGAGAACGAGTCTGAGATCGGCGGGCGCGGCGGCTCGGATCAGCTCGGCGGCATCGTAAGCTCCGTCTACGGCGCCAAGATCATGAAGGACCTCAACCTCATTCCCGAAGGCACGAGGGTCCTTGTGACCGGCACCGTACAGGAAGAGGACTGCGACGGCATGTGTTGGCAGTACATCTACAACAAGGATAACGTCAAGCCCGAGTTCGTCGTCATCACCGAGCCGACCGACGGCGGCATCTACCGCGGTCACCGCGGCCGCATGGAGATCCGCGTGGACGTGCGCGGCGTTTCCTGCCACGGCAGCGCGCCCGAGCGCGGGGATAACGCCATCTACAAAATGGCGGATATCCTCAAGGAGGTCAAGGCGCTCAATGAGAACGGCTGCGATGAGGATGTTGAGATCAAGGGCCTCGTCAAGATGCTCGACCCGAAGTTCAACCCCGAGCACTATGAGGATGCACGCTTCCTCGGGCGCGGCACGGTCACGACCAGTGAAATCTTCTTCACCTCCCCCTCGCGCTGCGCGGTGGCGGATAGTTGCTCCATTTCCCTCGACCGCCGCATGACCGCGGGCGAAACGTGGGATTCCTGCATCAAAGAGATTGAAGACCTTCCCTCCTGCAAAAAGCACAATGCTAAGGTCTCCATGTACATGTACGACCGCCCCGCGTGGACGGGCGAGGTGTATGAGACTGAATGCTATTTCCCGACTTGGATCAACAGGGAGAGCGCGCCGCACGTGCAGGCGCTCGCCGAGGCGCACAAGGCGCTTTACGGCGGGGAGCGCACGAGCGAACCCGGCAACATCGACAAGCGCCGCCGCCCGCTCATCGACAAGTGGACGTTCTCGACCAACGGCGTGTCCATTCAGGGCCGCTACGGCATTCCCTGCGTGGGCTTCGGCCCCGGCGCGGAGAGCCAGGCGCACGCCCCCAACGAGATCACCTGGAAGAAGGATCTCGCGACCTGCGCGGCCGTGTACGCGCTTGTTCCCTCGCTCTATAAGGGCCGCAGCGGCGACGATGCGACGCAGTTCCGCGCCACCCTCACCGACAACGTCATCAAATAATATACGGAGGATACTATGAGCAACGTCAGGCAATTTACCGACGCGATCAGCAAGCTGGACCTGAGGGATATGTACGAGGGCGACTTCTTCCTTACCTGGGAGAAGAGCTTCGACGAAATCCGGGGCGTGTTCGCCGTTGCGGATGCTCTTCGGAACCTGCGCGAGAGGAACATCTCCTCGAAGATTTTCGACAGCGGTCTCGGCATCAGTCTGTTCCGCGACAATTCGACCCGCACGCGCTTCTCCTTTGCCTCCGCATGTAACCTCTTGGGCCTCGAGGTACAGGATTTCGAAGAGGGCAAGAGCCAGATCGCCCATGGCGAAACCGTGCGCGAGACCGCCAACATGATCTCCTTCATGGCGGACGTCATCGGCATCAGGGACGATATGTACATCGGCAAGGGCAACGCTTACATGCATGCGGTGGTGGACGCGGTCAAGACGGGCAATCGCGACGGCGTGCTCGAGCAGAAGCCCACCCTCGTCAACCTCCAGTGCGACATCGACCACCCCACGCAGGTTATGGCCGATACGCTGCACCTCGTGCATGAGTTCGGCTCCCTCGAGAACCTTCGCGGCAAAAAGGTCGCCATGACCTGGGCGTATTCGCCCAGCTACGGCAAGCCTCTGTCCGTTCCTCAGGGCGTGATCGGGCTTATGACGCGCTTTGGCATGGAAGTTTCCCTCGCTTATCCCGAGGGCTACGAGGTCATGGACGACGTCGCCGAGCTTGCGAAACGGCAGGCGGCCAAGTCCGGCGGCAGCTTCACTGTTTCCCACGACATGAAGGAAGCCTTCCGCGGCGCGGACATCGTATATCCAAAGAGCTGGGCACCCTTTAAGGCCATGGAGGAGCGCACGGATCTTTATGGCCGCGGCGATTCTGAGGGCATCAAGGCGCTTGAGAAGCGCCTGCTCGCGCAGAATGCGCGGCATAAGGACTGGGAATGCACCGAGGAAATGATGAGCCTGACCAAGGGCGGCAAGGCGCTCTATCTTCACTGCCTGCCGGCCGACATCACGGGCGTTTCCTGCGACGAAGGCGAAGTTGCGGCGAGCGTGTTCGACCGTTACCGCGATCCCCTCTATAAGCAGGCTTCCTTCAAGCCGTACATCATCGCTGCGATGATCTTCCTCGCCAAGGTGAAGGATCCCGCCGCCAAGCTCCTCGAGCTCGAGCAGAAGGGAATCCTCAGGCACAACGGTTAATCAAAACAAGCGTCTTAACGCGCGGGCGGCCGAGAGGCCGCCCGCTTGTCGCAGTCATGTATTCATAAGGGCACCGCACTGCAAAATGTATTTTGCGGCGCACCTCCCCGAAAAGAGAGGCGCCGTGCTATAATAGCACCATCACGATGCGGAGGTTTCAGCTATGGATTTTACGAAGCTGACGGAATATCTCGACTCGCTGGAGGCGCTCTACGGCGTGCCTGCGTGCGATCTCGCCGTTTATGTGCGCCATGAGGAGGTTTATCGCCACGGCGCGGGCTTCTCGGACGCGGCCAAGACCAAGCCGGTGTCCCCGGATGACCTCTATTGGGTCTATTCCATGACCAAGGTATTCACTTCGGCTGCCGCGCTGCAGCTCGTGGAGCAGGGCAGGCTCAGCCTCGAGGATCCGGTGGCGAAGTATCTTCCTCCATTCGCCGAACTGATGGTGAAGGAAGGAGACTCCGTCCGTCACGCCGATGAAACGCTGCGCATACTGCACCTTTTTACCATGACCGGCGGTTTCAGCTACAACTTCGAGGTGACGCCCGTCGTGGAGGCGCTGTTGACCTACGGACCCGCGCTCACCTCAAAGGAGCTTATCGACGCGTTCGCCAAGGAGCCGCTGGAGTTCGACCCAGGCGCGCATTACCTTTACAGCGTGTGCATCGACATCCTCGGCAGAGTGGTCGAGGTGATCTCGGGGCTGACGCTCGGCGAATACTTTCAAAAGCACATCTTCGGACCTCTCGGCGCGAAGGATATCCTGTTCTTCCCGGATGAGGCGCAGCTTGCGCGCCTGAGCACGCAGTACAAAGTTGAAGCCGATACGGGCGCGATCGTCGTTGCGGGTCAGAGCAACCTGTTGAGTCCTCTGGGCGCGTTCGAGTCGGGCGGCGGCGGGCTTGCCGCATCGCTTGATGCTTACGCTCTTTTGCCCGACGCGCTCGCCAACGACGGCGTCGGCCGCGGCGGCGCGCGCATCCTCAAACCTGAAACAGTCGAATTGATGCGAAAGGATTGGCTCACACCTGTCCAGCGCGCGGACTTCAACAAAACGAAAACCGAGGGCGTGTACAGCTACGGTTTGGGCCTGCGCACGCACGTCAGCGAAGGCGGCGCGAAATCCCCGCTCGGCGAGTTCGGATGGGATGGAGCCGCCGGCGCATACAACATGATCGACTCCGACAACAACATCGCAGCCGTGTACATGCAGCACGTGCTCGGCCACGATGTAGCATTCGAGGTCATACATCCTGCGATAAGGGATTTGATTTACGAAGGGCTATTGGGCAATTGACAATCAAAAGAGGCAAAACCGTCCCCGCCCCTCCGTAAACCTGCCATCAAAAAGCGCCCTCCGCAGTTCAAGCGAAGGGCGCTTTTTGATTCAATTCCGATTGTCAATTACTCACTCGTTCCTGATCGCTGCCAGCGGCGAGAGGCGCATCGCGCGGATGGCGGGGTAGAAGCCCGACACGAGCGCTACCACCATCGAGAACGCCACCGCACCTACGGCGAGGTAAAGCGGGATCAGGCTGTATAGGCCCGAGTCGACGAGCAACTTGTTGAGCACGGTCGAAATGCCGTAGCTGAGGCTGATGCCGATCGCGCCGCCGAACAGGCCGATATACGCGGATTCGGTCAGGAACAGCCCCGCGATGTTGCTCATGCGGCAGCCGAGCACCTTGATGATGCCGATCTCCTTCGTGCGCTCGTAGATGCTCATCATCATCGTGTTCATAATGCCGATGGCCGCGACCAAGAGGGACACGCCGCCGATGGCGCCGAGCAGGTACTGGGTCTGCCGGATCTGCTCCTCGCTCTGCTCGATCCAGTCCTGCAGGCTGTTGGTGCCGTAGCCCATCTCGTCGATGGCAGCCTTGACGGACTTGACCGCATCCGTGCTTTCGCACTTGACGATGACCTGGCTGTAATTCTTGGTGTCGAGGTTCATAAAGCTCTCGTTTTCCTTGGCGAGCTTCTCGATGGCTGTGATGTCCATCAGGCAGTACCACGCGAACTCGTTGCTCTCCGCGCTCACCACGCCCGTGGGCACGAGCTT
This sequence comes from Clostridia bacterium, assembly GCA_033813015.1. Taxonomy (GTDB): domain Bacteria; phylum Bacillota; class Clostridia; order Christensenellales; family CAG-138; genus Phil1. The sequence continues at coordinate 13,331 of JAPXSN010000023.1, forward strand.
GTAGAACTTGCCGCGCGGTGTGCCGGGGTCGGTTTCACCGCCGTAATTGTAGATGTTGTTGTAGTCGAAGGTGAGCTGGAAGCGCGAGTCGAGGGTGATCTTCGAGTTGCCGTCGCGATCGATCGCCTGATTGCCCGTCTTCGGGTCGTAGAAATAGCTCATGACGCCGTTGCCGAACACGATCTCATATGTGCCGCCGGAGGAGCGACCCGAGGGAAAATCTCCGCTCTCGAGCTTGATGTCGAACGCAACCGCCTGCTCCGTATCGATGGCCATGATGCTGATGTCGGAAACGTACCGCCCGCTCTTGACTATGCCCCACGCGGTGATCTGCGGCATAACGGCCACGACGCCGGGAATCTGCTTAATGGCATCCACGGCCTTCTTGTCGAGCTTCACCTCTTCGTAGTTGCCCATGCCGTCGCCCATGTCGGTATATTTCCAGTTCATCACGGTGATGTTCGTGAGGCTGCCCATCTGCGCGTAGCTGTCGATCATGGCCTGCCTCATGCCGATGCCGAGGGATACCATGACCACGATCGAGCATGTTCCGATGACCATGCCCAGCACCGTCAGCACGGCGCGCAGCTTACGGCGCCAAAGGTTCAAAAACGCCGTGCGCAGAAGATCGATGAATCTCATACATCCTCCAGATGCCTGTTGCGCCTCTTTTTAACCACCAGCAGCACGGCTCCCGCGCAGCCGAGCGCGCCCACGCCAATGGCAATCCATGCCCACAGGGGCAGGCCGCCCGAGGCCACGTCGCCGCCTGCGTCGATGCCGGGCTCCTCAAAGCCGGGGTCGATCACGCCGGGGTCGATTACTTCGCCGCCGCCCATATCGTTGACGTAGAGCGAAATGGGTATCTTCTCCTGCATCTGCTCGCCGAGCGAATCCTCATAGGTCACCACGATGAAGCCCTCGATTTGACCCGGCGTGTTGGTGAAAATGTTGAAGTCCGCGCCCATTGTACCGCCTGAGGTCACGGTGCCGCCGAAGTAGGTTTCCTCGAGCTGGAGTCCGTCGCCCTCAATGCCGACCATGCAGTTGTAGACGGCGGAGCGGCCCATGTTGTACATCGCCAGGTATACGCCACAGGGCTGGCCGACATAGCACTCGTCGTAGAACATGGGCGTGTCGAACTTGAGACGTATCTTCTGGAGGATAGTCACCGATATGGTGTCGCTCGCCGTGTAGCCGGTCACGTTCTTTGCGCCCTCGTAGGCCATCGCAACGCCGAGCTTATACGCCTTGGGCTCGATGTCTGCGGAGCTCTGCATTTTGTAGGTTACGTCGTACGTGCCGCCCGATTCGATCCTGTCGATGTAGATCGTGTTCGAGCCGCCCTTGGCGGGCAGAATCTTGCCCGTGTCCGCGGTGTCGGAGATGCTGATCTGGATGTTCTTCACGGCCTCGACGGAGGAGGTGTTCTTGAGCGTGAAGTACACTTCAAATTCCTCGCCCGCGTAAATCTTGTCGGAGCCGAGCGAGTATTTTTCGAGTATCAGCTTGGGCTGGGAGATCGGCGGAGTCTCGCCTTGAACCGGCTCAGTATAGCCGCGGACAACGTTGATATAGATACTCACAGTCATGGTTTGCGTTTCGCCGCCGGTGAAGCTGTTCTTTGAATAGTTTACGATGAAATCTACCTTTTTTACACCGGAAGTTACCTTTTTTGCAAGCCGGAGCGTATAGTCAAGCTCAATAATTTGGTTTGTCGTAATAGGAGAGCCATTGTAGTAATAGGTGTAGTCCGTCTGCTCGATAGCAAACGGCCATTCGTCGAGGCTTGTTGAAAGTTTCGGCGAAATGCTCACGCTCTCAACAATTCCCTCAACGCACAGCAGAGGAATGCGGACGGTTATTTTATCGCCCGCATCGCCCGAAGGGGCAGCGACCAGCTTCTTGTTCACGTCGTATGCGCTCAGACGGAAAGCATCGCCGGACGTGCTATCATCCGTTGATGTTTTTGTGAAATTGATGGTAACGCTGGGGATAACGTGTATAGTTTGATTATCCGGTATTTCCGGCGTTCCTCTATTCACGGTGAATTCAAAATCAAACACTTCCGTAACGGAACCCGTTATTCCTGAAGATGCAGATGCTTTTAGTAGCACTTGATACGATTCAGCCGGCAGTAAAGTTTTCGAGGAAACATTCATGTTTCCGGTTAGGATTGCGCGTTTGGAAGTACACGTAACTTTTGAAAGTGTAATAGTCTCAGTGCTGTTGTTTGTTATTGTGGCAATGACCATCGCAACGCCCGCCGTTGAATTTGCATCGGTAAGCGTTACGCCGACGGTCACTGCGTCAACGGGATCAGCCAGCGCCGCAGGCGCTATAGAAAGTACCAGCGCCAGCGCAAAGAAAAGTGCGAGAAATCTCCTGAGTTTCATTCGTGCATACCCTCCGTAATATCAAAATCAGCCTTGCTGTGATCGTTTATCGTGATGTCCACCACCCTGCCGTCGAGCAGGCTGATGATCCTATCCGCGTAAGCTGCCATGTTGCGGTCGTGCGTGACCATGACGAGGGTCTTGTGACGCTCGCGCATGACCGTGCAGATGGACTTCATCACCTCGTCCGAGGTGGCAGAGTCGAGGTTGCCCGTGGGTTCGTCCGCAAACACGATGTCCGGATTGCCCACCAGAGCGCGCGCGATGCCCACCCTTTGCTGCTGACCGCCGCTCAACTGTGCGGGTTTGTGCTTGAGGTGCGTCTCAAGCCCGAGCTCTGTGAGCGTCTGCTTTGCGGCGCGCTCGCGCTTGGCGCGCGGCACGCCCTTGAAGGTCAACGGGAAAGCCACATTCTCAAGTGCCGTGTAATAGGGCATTAAATTGAACGACTGGAATACGAAGCCCACGTGCTTCTGGCGAAATACGATCAATTCGCCCTGCGTCATGCGATCGAGCCGTTTTCCGGCGATGAGGATCTCGCCGGAGGTGACGTGTTCGAGCCCGGCGAGCACGTTGAGCAGCGTCGATTTGCCGCTGCCGGAACGGCCCACGATGCAGCAGATTTCGCCCGGCTTGATCTCAAGGTCTACCCCGCGCAGCGCGTGGATGTCCACGGAGCCCACGCAGTAGACCTTCTTGACATTCCTTACCTCAATGATCGGAGCAGCTTCCAAGGCTACACCTCCCCAAAATCCATCTTTTAACAGTATAAACCCGCAATGATTCCTGCCGCAACGGAATAATAAATGAACTTATCATTACTCCTAGCATCTACTATAACGCCCGAGCACCCCTGCGGGTTGCATCGCGAAAAACCGCACGCCGGAAATTTATTTTACCAGTAGGCGTTGACGCCAAAGGAAAGAGATGGTATATTATATTTGTCTTAAATAAGACAGATTGAGGGGGCTTATGCCGGACCCGCGCGTTCTCAAAGCCATTTCGGAAACGCCGCTCTTCCGTGGGTTGGAGGAGGGATTCGTCGCGCGCGCGGCAATGTGCGCCAAGGTGGTTTCTTTCGCCGCGGGGGAAACGCTATTTTCCGAGGGCGGGGAAGCGCAAGGCCTCGGCATCCTGCTTTCCGGCAGGGCGCACGTCTACAAGGCGGCGGGGGAATCCCGCGTGCTCATGAGCGTGCTCGAGCCGCCCGCGATGACAGGCGCGAGCTGCCTTTTCGTGCGGAATGCCCGGCCTGTTACCGAGGTGCTGGCGGTCAGACCGTGCAAACTCGCGGTGTTGGACGAGGGGACGTTTCGTGCGCTCATGCAGGAAAACTTCGACCTCGCGGAGAACTACATGCGCTATCTCGCGGATCGCGTACGTTTCCTGACCGGGCGCATCGAGAGCATCGGCTCGCCGGGCGCCGCGGAAAAGCTCATGAACTACCTTGAACTCAATGCGCGGGATGGTAGGCTGGCTTTGCCCATGGGGTATAAGGCGCTCGCGGACGCGCTGTGTGTGAGCCGCGCCTCGCTTTACCGCGTTCTCGATTCGCTCGAGGCTGAGAAAAAGCTCCGTCGGGACGGAAAAACCATTTATCTATTGCATATGGAGGAACATCAATCATGAAGAAAACGCTATCCTTTCTGCTCGTCGCCGTTATGGCCGCCATGCTCGCCGCGGGCTGCGCTTCGGCAAACACAATCAAAACGCCGATTAACATTGCCGGCCTCAAGGGGCCTACTGGCATGGGCATGACCGTGCTTATGGGGGATGAGTTCAAGGAAAAGTACAACATTTCGCTTTCCGCCGCGCCGGATGATGTGAGCGCCAAGCTCATTTCGGGCGAGGTCGACATCGCGGCCGTACCGCTCAACCTCGCGAGCGTGCTCTACAACAAGACCGAGGGGCAGATTGTAATGCTCGCGGTCAACACGCTCGGCGTGTCCTATATATTAGAAAACGGGAATTCCATCCAGTCCATCGGCGACCTCGCGGGAAAGACCCTTTATGCCACGGGCCAGGGCGCCACGCCGGAATACATGCTCAATTATCTGCTCGAGCAGTACGGCTTGACGGATCAGGTGACCATCGAATATAAGGGTGAGCACAGCGAGCTGGCGACGCTGATGGTTTCCGGCGACGTGACGCTTGGCATGCTGCCCGAACCCATGGTGACGAGCGTTACCATGAAGAACGCGAATGTGCGCGTCGCGCTCGACTTGAACGCCCTCTGGGAGGAAAAGGCGGGCGTTGCGCCCGTGATGGGCTGCGTCGTTGTGCGCAAGGCATATCTTGAGGCCAACGAAAAGGCCGTCAAGGCTTTCCTTGGGGACTATAAAGCCTCGGTCGAATATGTAAATGAACACCACGCGAAGGCGTCGCTTCTGATGGAAGCCTACGGCGTGGTGGATTCCGCCGCCGCGGGCGAAGCTTCCATAGGCAAGTCCAACATCGTCTACGTCGTGGGCAAGGATGCGCGCGAAATGGCGCAAGCCATGCTTAAAGTCCTCCTCGACGCGAACCCCAAGAGCGTCGGCGGAGCCATGCCGGGCGACGACTTCTATTACAACGGCAAATGATTCGTCGCGCCCTCAAGGCAATCGGGATAACGCTTTGCTACCTCGCCGTGTGGCACATCGCCGCGGCGGCGGTGGGCAAGGCGTTTATCCTTCCCTCGCCGCTCGATACGGCAAAGGCGCTTATCATGCTCGCGGGCACCGGCGAATTCTATGCGAGCATCGGCATGACCCTTTTGCGCGTGGTCGGCGGCTTTGCCGCAGGGGTCGCTGCAGGCTCCCTGCTGGGCATGCTCACGGCGTTTTCGAAGCTTGCGGATGAATTCCTCGCTCCGCTTCGCTCCATCGTCAAGGCGACGCCGGTCACGAGCTTCATCATACTCGTTTTGCTGTATCTGACAAGCTCGCTCACGCCCGCGTTCATAGCCTTCCTGGTGGTGACGCCCATCGTCTGGGCGAACGTGCGCGCGGGCATCCGCTCGACCGATCCGCTGCTTGTCGAAATGGCGCGGGCTTATCGTGTGCCGGGATTCCGCCGCCTCGCGAAGCTGTATCTGCCCTCAGCCTTTCCGGATTTCGCGGCCGCGTGCACCATTGGCCTCGGCTTCGCGTGGAAAAGCGGCGTCGCGGCGGAGGTCATCGCCAACAGCGGCATTTCCATCGGCCAGAGGCTCAACGAAAGCAAAATCTATTTCGAAACGCCTGAGCTGTTCGCGTGGACTGCGGCTGTTATTCTGCTTAGCATTTTGCTTGAAAAAATGATGCTCAAATTGCTAGGGCGGCTGACGCACGAGCGCGAGGGGCAAGGGTAATTGACAATTGACAATTGACAATCAGGGAACGGCCGCTGCGGCGGGGACGGAAAATTATGATTGAATTGCGTGACGTGACCCTCGCGCGGGGCGAAAAGACGATATTGGAGCACATATCCGCATGTCTGCCGGATGCGGGCGTTGTCGCGCTGCTCGGCCCATCGGGCAGCGGCAAGACCACGTTGCTGATGCTCTTTGCGGGGCTGCTCGCGCCCGCCGCGGGGCGCTTTTCCGGCATGGAGGGGAAGCGCGTCGCCATCGTGTTTCAGGAGGATCGGCTTCTTC
>JAPXSN010000024.1:0-19328 GCA_033813015.1 Clostridia bacterium
CTCCCGGACCGCTATGGCAAGCTCGCGGCCTATTTTAGTGAATATCTTGCCGCGCTGCGAATCCGTTTTCTCTTTCTTGTTTTTGATGTTCGCCCACTTGGAATGTCCTGACATGGCCGGTCCCTCCGAATCAAATTAACGATTGATTATACCACCGGGCGCAACCCCGTACAAGCCCGCTGGCTCACTTTTCGCCGCCAAGCTCCTCAAGCTTCGCCTTGATGGCCTTCATATCCGCCCATGCCGCAGCTTTTTTGGATTCGTCGAGCAGCAGCGCCGCCGGATGGTAGGTCGCAAGCATCCACACGCTCTTCTTGCATCGCCACACACCGCGATCGCGCGTGATGCGGATTTCCTCATCGAAAATGAAGCGTGCGGCGACCCTGCCAAGGCACACGATGATCTTCGGCCGCACGAGCGCCACCTGCGCGCGCAGGTATGGCAGACAGGCGTGCGCCTCGTCGTCCACGGGCGTGCGATTGCCCGGCGGGCGGCATTTGACTATATTTGCAATGTACACCTTCGTGCGGTCGAGGCCGACGGCAGCGAGCATTTTATCGAGAAGCTGCCCCGATGCGCCCACGAAGGGAAGTCCTTGTAAATCCTCATTCCTGCCCGGTCCCTCGCCTACAAACATGATCTCGGCTTGCGGGTTGCCCATGCCGACGACGACGTGGTTGCGCGTCTTGGAAAGCCCGCATTCCTCGCAGGCCGCGAGCGCGGTATACAGTTCGCCCCAGTCGTAGCGGGTCACGCTTTACCTCCGTCAGATATGGGCCTCGAGGAAGGAGAGGATGTCCGCATAGACCTGCTCCTTCCCGTTTTCGTTGTGTACTTCATGCCGCATCCCCTCGTAGAGAATCAGCTTCACGTCATGCCCGGTCGCGGTGAGCGACTTTTCGACCTCCCGCGGCCCTTTCCCCATCGCGCCGACTGGATCCAAAGCGCCCGCAATCAGAAGCATGGGCTTTATAGAGACCTTTTTTGCCCAGTCCTTCGCGCCAATCTCCGCAAGACCGTCGAACAGGTCGCTAAAGCCGCCCGCGGTGAAAACGTAGCCGCACTCCTCATCCGCGACGTAGCCGTCGACGTTCGCCTCGTTGACCGAGAGCCAGTCGAACTCCGTGCGGTTCGGACGGAACGCCTTGTTATACGCACCGAAAGAGAGCTCGTTAAGCGCCTTGCTCTGCGCCGTCGCGCCTTTGTTTTTGATTTCCGCCTTGGCGATGAACTTTGCGACGGGCAGCGCCGGGTTGTTGCCCGCGGTGCCGCAGAGGATAAAGCCGTCCATATCGTCCCCATGGCGCGCGGCGTAGGTGCGCACGAGGAAGGAGCCCATGCTGTGCCCGAAGAGAAAATACGGTACGTCGTCATAAACCTGCTTTATGGCGCGATACAGCGCATGGATGTCCTCAACGAGCTTGCTCCAGCCGTCCTTTTCGCCGAAATAACCCTTCGCGCCGCCCGACTCCCGGCTTTTGCCGTGGGAGGCAATGTCCGCGCCTACGACAAGAATGCCGTTGCGCACAAAAAATCCTGCAAAATCATCGTAACGATCGATGTGCTCCGCCATGCCGTGGACGATCTGCAGCACAGCTTTCGGGCGTCCTTCCGGCTCCCAGACGCGGACGTGGAGCTTACACAGCCCTGTTGCGGACGCGATGTTAATCTGATTCATGCGATCAATCCTCCTGCATATGCGCTTTCGGATAAATTATAACATCAAGTTTGTGAATTTGCACGATATATAGGTTCAGCTTATTGCATAATTCATGCCGAGCCAATATAATACCTATAATCCATATTTATAAACGGAGTGAACGCATGGCCATCGACCTCGACCTTTACAGCATTTTCTGCACCGTCGCGCGCTGCGGGAGCCTCTCGCACGCCGCGCGCGAGCTTTATGTCAGCCAGCCCGCCATCAGCCAGTCCATGCACCGCCTCGAGGACGCGCTCGGCTGCACGCTTTTTGCCAGAACCAGCCGCGGCATTTCGCTCACAAGCGAGGGACGCATGCTCTACAGCTATGCGGATAAGGCTGTGAGCCTCATCACTGCTGCGGAGGACAGGCTCAACCGCATGCGTACCCTCCAATCCGGCGGGCTGATGATCGGCGCGAGCGACACGCTCTGCCAGTTCTTCCTGCTGCCGTACCTTGAGAAGTTCCATTCGGAGTATCCCGAAATTCAGCTTCAGGTCACCAACCGCACCACGCCGGATACGGTGGAGCTGCTAAAGGTCGGCAAGGTAGATATCGCGCTTGTGAACCTGCCGGTCATCGACGGCGCGCTGTCTGTGCGCGAGGTGCTCAATGTGCACGATGTGTTCGTGGTGTCCTCCCGTTTTTCGCATCTTTTGGAGCGCCCGGTCACCATGGACGAGCTTTCGCGCGAGCCGCTGGTGCTTCTTGAGAAGGCCTCCAACTCGCGCAAGTATCTCGACGACTTTGCGGCAGTCTGCGGCGTGACGCTCAAGCCCGAAATCGAGCTGGGCGCGCACAGCCTGCTCGTAGAATTCGCCAAGATCGGCCTTGGCGTGGCGTGCGTAACCTACGAGTTCGCGGCGGACGCAATCAACACCGGCGAGCTGTTCGAAATAAAGCTCACGCCGCCCATGCCCCCGCGCAACATTGGGCTGATCTCCCTCGAGGGCGTGCCGCTCTCCCCCGCGGCGGAGCGGTTCATCCAGATTGTGCTGGAGAAAAAGTAAACGATCGTACCGAAAATCGCAAACGGGAGGCACTAGCCTCCCGTTTTTATGCGTTATTCGCCGCGCGGTTCCCCAATGAAGAACAGCGCGAGCGTGCCCGGTCCGCAGTGGGAGCCGATCACCGCGCCCATCATCGAGATATATACCGGTATGTTGTCGAACTTCTCCTGCAGCATCTGCTTGAGGGAGAGCGCGTCGTCCAAGCAGTCCGCATGGGTAATTCGGAAGTATGTGTTCTGCTTCATGTCAACGCGCTCGCACAGGTGCTCGAACAGGCGGCGGATGGCGGCCTTGCGGCCCTTGGCTCGCTCGCGCGGGATGAGCTTGCCCTGGTCGTTCATATCCATGACGGGCTTGATGTTGAGGATATCCGCAACGATGGCCGATGTGGCGCTCACGCGGCCGCCGCGCCTGAGATACGCGAGCTCCGCCACGGTATACCAATGGTTGACGTGAAGCTTGAGCGATTCCGCGTAATCGCGGCACTCGTCTATGCTCGCGCCCTCGTTCTTCTTATCCACGACTTTCTCAAGGAAAAGCCCTTCCCCGCCGGACGCGCAGAGGGAATCCACGATATAAATCTTCCTTTCGGGATACTTCGGCCCGAGCTCGGAGCGCGCGAGGACGGCGCTGTTCAGGGTGCCTGAAAGCCCCGAGGAAAAGCCGATGTAGAGGATGTCTTGTTCAGCTTCGAGCATGGGCGTCCAAATCGCAGTGAAATCATCCGGGTTCGCTTGGGCGGACTTGTAGACGACGCCGTTTCGCATATTGTCGTAAATTTCGAGCGCGCACTGGTCCGTCATGCCGTCCAACTTCTCCACACCTTCGCGGATGTAGACGAGCCGGACATAGGGCACGCCGAGCTCCTCCATGCGCTCCCTGCCGAGGTCGACCGTCGAGTCAGATGTGATTCGATAGTTCATCATGGCACCTCCCTGACAATTCATGGATTGGTCTCTTTATTTTAAGCGGCGAATTTGCTAGAATCAAGACGGTATTTGTGATATTTCGAATAATTCTTTGTATGGGGTACGCATGGACGAGAAAAAACGCGCGAAACGGATCCCGTTGACCCGGCTCTACCTGTACCTGATCGGCACGCTGGCCGTTAGCGCGGCCGTCTTTGCGCTGTGCTATTCCGGCGGCGGGGCGAACGTGCTGGTCAACGCCGCATCCAATGCCTCCGCGTCGCCGGAAGGGTCTGCTTCCCCGGGAGGAAGCGCCGAAATCACGCCCGATGGCACACCTTCCGTCACGCCCTCCCCCGCGCCGAGCACGGCTGGTAGGCTGATTCCCTTCCTTGGCGCGAACGGCCTGTGGGGCTACAAGAATGCCGACGGTGAGACCGTGGCGGAGCCCGGATACGACGCGGCGCTGGAATTTCAGGGCGACGTCGCCTTTGCCTCCAAGGGCGGCCTGTACGGGTTGATCTCGCGCGGCTTCAACTGGATCGCCCCGCCCGCGTGGAGCGCTGTGAAGCCCTTCTCCGAAGAGCGCGCGGCGGTCGAGTCCGGCGGCAAATGGGGCTTTGCAGACGCGCAGGGCAGGCTCGTGATCGACTATCTGTTCAGCGAGGTCGGCTCGTTCCACTGCGGCCGCGCCATCGCCCGTACCGGCTCGGAGTACGGTTATATCGACATCAACGGCGCGTTCGCGATATCCCAGAAATGGGCGTACGCCACGGACTTTTCGGCGGACGTCGCCTTTGTGCGCTCCAGCAACGACAATAGCTACATCATCGACAAGGTCGGCGAGAAGATTGCGACCCTCAGTTCCCGCCAGCAGGGCAGCCCGTATTCGGAAGGCTTCGCGCTCATTAAGGAGGGCGAATCGTTCTATTTTCTCAATCGCGAGGGCGCGAGCGCTTTTAAGACGCAGTATGACGGCGCGCTCCCTTTCGCAAACGGCTACGCCGCGGTCAAGTCGGCCGGACTTTGGGGTTACATCAACCTGAAGGGCTATCTCGAAATCGCCTGCAAATACCTTGAGGCGCAATCCTTCTCCAACGGCCTTGCCGCCGTGAAGGACTCCTCCTCCAGCCTTTGGGGCTACATCGCCCCCTCCGGCGTATATGCCATACAGCCGCTCTACGACAAGGCGGAGCCTTTCTCGGAGGGCATGGCCGTCGTCACGCGCGATGGGAACCGCTACATACTCGACAAGACCGGCAAGGAAGTCCCGCTCGATTAAGTCCGTCCGCAAAACACGGACTGCTGTTTTCGGGCACGAAACGCAATCCGCTTTTTTATGTGTATATCAGCCTGTATTTTCACCGTATAGTTGTATTTGGACGAGCGCGAGGATATAATGTGTATGTGATGCAAGGACATATTGCATCGCCAAATCCTATGAAAACACGGAAAGAGGCGTCATATGCAAGACATGATGGATGCGCTCGTCAAGCGCGAAAGCGGCAGGGGCCTCGATCTAGTTAAGGTGCCGATCCCCAAGCCCGGCATCGGCGAGGTTCTGATTAAAATCCACAAGACAGCGATCTGCGGCACGGACGTGCACATCTACAACTGGGACCCCTGGAGCCAAGAGCACATCCATCCGCCCATGACCATTGGCCACGAATATGTGGGCGAGATCGAGGCGCTCGGCCCCGGCGTGCACGACTACCGCGTCGGCCAGCTCGTATCGGGCGAAGGGCACATCGTGTGCGGCCACTGCCGCAACTGCCGCGCGGGCAACGGCCATTGGTGCAAGTTCACGCGCGGCGTGGGCGTCGATCGGGACGGTGCGTTCGCCGAATACCTTTGCATTCCCGAAACCAACGTGATCGCCATTTCAAAGAACATCAGTGAGGACATCATCTCCTTCTTCGACGCATACGGCAACGCCACGCACACGGCCACGATGTTCGACGTGGTTGGCGAGGACGTACTCATTACGGGCGCAGGTCCCATCGGCATGATGGCGGTGGGTATCTGCAAACAGAACGGCGCACGGCGGATCATCATCACCGATGTCAACGACTACCGCCTCGCCATCGCAAAAAAGATGGGCGCGAGTCAGACGGTCAACCTCAAATACGAAAACCTAGAAGAGGCCATGAAGAACCAGGGCATGGTCGAGGGCTTCGACGTGGGGCTCGAGATGAGCGGCAACGGCGCGGCGCTCAACCAGTTGTTGAAGTCCATGCGAAACGGCGGCAAGGTGGCGCTCTTGGGCATCGCGGGCCCGGGCACAATCATTGACTGGAACGACGTTATCTTCAAGGGGCTGACGCTGCAGGGCATCTACGGGCGCAAAATGTACGAAACGTGGTACAAGATGATCGCCATGATCGAGGCCGGGCTCGACCTCAACCCCATCATCACGCATCGCTTCCACTACACGGAGTATGAAAAAGGCTTTGCCGCCATGAACAGCGGCGAATCGGGGAAGGTTATCCTCAACTGGGTATGACAAAGGAGGCAGCATGAAACAGGCATACGAGGTTTTCAAGGGAGAGCTCGAAAACATCCGGGCCGCGGGCACCTATAAGCAGGAGCGTATCATCACGACCGAGCAGCGCGCGCGCATCGACACGACCAAAACAAAGGGTGTGCTCAACATGTGCGCCAACAACTACCTCGGCCTGTCCAACAACAAAGAGATCATCGAGGCAGCCAAGGCGAGCTACGACAAATGGGGCTACGGCCTCTCGTCGGTGCGCTTCATCTGCGGCACGCAGCAAATCCATAAGGATTTGGAAAGAAAGATTGCGGATTTCCTCGGCATGGAGGACACCATCCTCTACACCTCCTGCTTCGACGCCAACGGCGGGCTGTTCGAAACGCTTTTGGGCGAGCAGGACGCGGTCATATCCGACGAACTCAACCACGCGAGCATCATCGATGGCGTGCGTCTCTGTAAGGCGAAGCGCTTTAGGTATAAGAACAGCGACATGAGCGACCTTCGCGCGCAGCTTGAGGCGGCAAAGGATTGCCGCGTCAAGCTCATCGCGACGGACGGCGTGTTTTCGATGGACGGCTTTATCGCCAAGCTGCCCGAAATCTGTGACCTTGCGGATGAATACGGCGCGCTTGTCATGGTGGACGACAGCCACGCGGTCGGTTTCATGGGCGCGCACGGGCGCGGCACGCACGAGGCCTGCGGCGTCATGGGCAGGGTGGATATCATCACAGGCACCCTTGGCAAGGCGCTCGGCGGCGCGAGCGGCGGCTATACGGCCGCGCGCCAGGATGTCATAGACCTTTTGCGCCAACGCTCCCGCCCGTATCTATTCTCCAATACCGTCGCGCCCGCCATCTGCGCGGCGAGCATCAAGGTGCTCGATATGCTCGCGGAATCCACCGCGCTTCGCGACAGGGTGCACGAGAACACGCGCTATTTCCGCGCGGAACTCTGCAAGCTCGGCTTCGACGTGCCCGAAAGCACGCATCCCATCGTGCCTGTGATGCTCTACGACGCGCACGTCGCGCAGGAGTTCGCGGCAAGGATGCTCGAAAAGGGCGTGTACGTCGTGGGCTTCTTCTACCCCGTCGTACCGCAGGGCCGCGCGCGCATCCGCACGCAGGTCTCCGCCGGGCACACGAAGGAAGACCTCGATTTCGCGGTGCGCTGCTTCGGGGAAGTCAAGAAGGAAATGGGGATTTGAGACGCGGGGTAATCGACAATTGGCACCCTCTAATAACCAAGCAAAATAGAGGAACGCAGGACAATTAAACAGTAAGGATGAAAAAACGAAGGGATTTCGCCGCAAACAGCGGCTAAATCCCTTCGCTCTGGAGCGTCATCCACGCGCAAATAGCCGTATTCTTTGCCGACTGTTTGCCCGGATAACACCACCGGCGACGGGCGTCAAGGGTAAACATGCGACTACGCCGCCCTCGACAACCGCCCCCGTTGGCGTTATGTTTCTACCAAGGCGGCAAAGAACCTTGACCTGGTTTTTCTCACTTTCCGTTCGATTTGCCCTCCCGAATCATCGCGTTGATATTTCCTGCAACCTCATCCTATCCTTATAAGAAGTGCCGTGACTTATCATTCAGGAGGCGGTACCAGCGCGGCGGAACGGCGCTTATACGAACTGTTTCAAAAACCGCGCCAGATTCCCGTATGCGATTTGATAGACTTCTTCCCTTGAAAACCCCGCGCCTGTGAGCGCGTCGAGGAGCTTTGGCATATCCGCCCAGCTTGAGAGTCCCACGGGGTAAGACTGCGCACCCATACCGTCGAAGTCGGAGCCAAGCACAGCACAGCCGGGACCGCCGACATTAGCTATGTGCGATATATGCGCGACGACATCCGAAATACTCGCCTTGCCCAAACTCACGAGCTGCGGCGAAAAGTAGTTAACGCCCACAACGCCGCCGCGCGCCGCGATCTCCCGGATGTGTCGATCGCTGATCGAGCGCCTGTGCGGGAATACTGCGCGCGCGTTCGTATGAGAGGAAAATATGGGTCCGTCCGCCATGTCGAGCGCGTCGTCTATGCCGCGATCGGAAAGGTGCGCCACGTCGAGTGCCATGCCCAAATGCCCCATCTCGCGCACGATCTTTCGCCCCATCGCGGTTAAACCCCTGTCCCTGCGCGCCATAGCGGGACTCGCGAGGTCGTTCTGCGCGTTCCATGTCAGCGTCATCGCGCGCGCGCCAAGCTCGCGGAACAGCCTCAGGTTTTCGGTTTTACCCATGACTGCTTCCCCGCCCTCTATGGTGAGAAGCGCTGCGATCTTCCCCGATACGGGGTCAAAATCCTTTGTGAAGGGCGTGAGCGCTTCGCAGGAAGCGAGCAAGCGCTTGTAGGCGTCTATCAGCGAGAGGCATTGTTGCAGGGGCGACTCGCGGTCGTTCGGGTCAATCCACGCGGCGAAAAGCTGCAGCGCTGCGTTGCCCGAGCGCATCGAAGCCAGGCTCACGGCCTGATCGTGCTTGGGCTCCGTGAATGAATGGCCGCGGCGGCTCATGTAATAGAGAAAGTCGCAATGTGCATCTGCGACGGGGATGCTCCGCAGGGTTTCTTCCATAAAACCAATCCCTCTAAAGAAACGTACGGGCGGATATGGAATCCGCCCACACGCTTATTCTCATTTCGCGGACGGAGAACATCCGCCCCTACGGCCTGCCGTAAACGTTACTTCGCGAACTCTGTCGCGCGGGTTTCCCGGATGACGTTGACCTTAATCTGGCCGGGATACTCGAGCTCGGATTCGATGCGCTTTACGATGTCCCGCGCCATGACGATCGTGTCCTGGTCGCTGACGCTCTCGGGCTTGACGAGGATACGCACCTCGCGCCCGGCCTGGATCGCGAAGGACTTGTCAACGCCCTCGAAGGAATTGGCGATCTCCTCGAGTTTTTCGAGGCGCTTGATGTAGTTTTCGAGCGTCTCGCGGCGCGCGCCGGGGCGTGCGGCAGATACGGCGTCCGCGGCCTGCACGAGCACAGCCTCGATGCTGGTAGGCTCCACATCGCCGTGGTGCGCCTGAATGGCGTTGATGACGAGGTTATTCTCGCGGTATTTTTTGGCGGCGTCCGCGCCTATTTGCACGTGCGGGCCCTCGACCTCGTGGTCTATAGCCTTGCCGATGTCGTGCAGTAGGCCAGCGCGCTTGGCCAGCGCGATATTCGCGCCCAATTCCGCGGCCATCATGCCCGCGAGGTGTGAAACCTCTATGGAATGCTTGAGCACGTTCTGCCCGTAGCTCGTGCGATACTTGAGTCGGCCGAGCAGCTTGACGAGCTCGTGGTGCAGGCCATGTATGCCGCACTCGAAGATCGCCTGCTCGCCCGCCTCACGGATTTGAACGTCGACTTCCTTGCGCGCCTTTTCGACCATTTCCTCGATGCGCGCGGGATGGATGCGGCCATCTAGTATCAGCTTTTCGAGCGCGATGCGCGCAACCTCACGGCGCACCGGGTCGAAGCCGGAAAGAATGACCGCCTCGGGCGTGTCGTCGATGATGAGGTCGACGCCCGTCGCCGTTTCGAGCGTGCGGATGTTGCGTCCCTCGCGGCCGATGATGCGCCCCTTCATCTCATCGTTGGGCAGCGGCACGACGGAAACCGTGGTCTCCGCAACATGATCCGCAGCGCAGCGCTGTATGGCAAGCGCTACGATGTTTCTCGCGCGCTTGTCCGCCTCTTCCTTCGTTTTGGCTTCGATCTCCCGCAGCATCACGGCAGCTTCGTGCCGGGCATCGCGCTCGACATTGCCCAAAAGGATCTCCTTTGCCTCGTCCATAGACAAACCGGAGATCTTTTCCAGCTCGTTAAGCTGCCGATCATGAATCGCCTTTGCTTCGGCCTCAAGGTCGTCGATAAGCTTCTGCTTTTTGTTGAGGTTCTCCTCGCGTTGCTCAACAGCCTCAACCTTCTTGTCGAGCATCTCTTCCTTCTGGAGCAGGCGGCGTTCCGAGCGTTGAATCTCGTTGCGCCTTTCTTTGTTTTCGCGCTCGTTCTCGCTCTTGATGCGATACGCTTCCTCTTTTGCTTCCAGTACGGTTTCCTTTTTGATGGTTTCGGCGCGCTTCTGCGCCTCATCAATCATCTGTCTGACGGCGTCCTCCGCCTTGGCTACCTTGGCTTCCGCGATGTTCTTTCTGTAAACGTACCCAATGGAACCACCTATGACAAGGCAAAC
Source organism: Clostridia bacterium (assembly GCA_033813015.1). Classification (GTDB taxonomy): domain Bacteria; phylum Bacillota; class Clostridia; order Christensenellales; family CAG-138; genus Phil1. The sequence goes on from JAPXSN010000024.1 coordinate 10,306, forward strand.
TACCCCGACGATGATTGGGATTGCAATATCCCAGAACAAAAATCAGCACCTCCAGGTTTATCTTGAAGTATCCGAGTATGACATGTACTCAGTATGCATGGACAATTTCATAAAATGATCTATATCAATCCATGAAAATACACACCGGCATATTTTTACTCTTAATAATTGTATCGCGCTGAAAAATAAAAGTCAAGGACGCTTGCGCATCCTCGACTGTTTTCGATTTCTTCAGTTTGCGTTAATCCTCGCCGCCTGCGCCGTCATCCGCGCTGGCGGGCTTGATGAGCGCTTCGCGCACCTTATGCTCGATTTCCGCGCAAAGCTCGACGTTGTCCTTGAGGAAAAGCCGGGCATTTTCGCGCCCCTGCGCCACGCGCATATCCCCGTAGTAATACCAAGCGCCGGATTTGACAATGATCTTGTTATTCACAGCAAGATCGAGCACCGAGCTTTCGCGCGAGATACCCTCGCCGTAGATCATGTCACACTCGGCTACCTTGAAAGGCGGCGCGACCTTGTTCTTGACGACCTTGATGCGCGTGCGGTTGCCCACGACGTCGTTTCCGTTCTTAATGGAATCAATGCGGCGCACGTCAAGCCTGATGGAAGCGTAGTATTTGAGAGCCTTGCCGCCCGGCGTGGTCTCGGGGTTGCCGAACATCACGCCGACCTTCTCGCGAAGCTGATTGATGAATATGACGATGGTGTTGGATTTAGAGATCACGCCCGTGAGCTTCCTGAGCGCCTGCGACATGAGCCGCGCCTGCAATCCGACGTGCGAGTCGCCCATATCTCCTTCGATTTCTGCCTTGGGCACGAGCGCCGCGACCGAATCGATGACCACCACATCTATGGCGCTGCTGCGTACCAGCGCCTCGCAGATCTGCAGCGCTTCCTCGCCGGTATCCGGCTGTGAAACGTAGAGGTTCGGCACGTCCACGCCGAGGTTGCCAGCGTAGGCCGGGTCAAGCGCGTGCTCCGCATCGATGAATGCTGCGGTCCCGCCGAGCTTCTGCGCTTCCGCGACGACGTGCAGCGCAAGCGTGGTCTTGCCCGAAGCCTCCGGCCCGTAGATCTCCACGACCCTGCCGCGCGGGATGCCGCCCACACCCAAGGCAATGTCTAGTTCCAGACAGCCGGAGGGAATGGTCGACACGGCAATTTTCGCCGCGGCGTCGCCGAGCTTCATCACGGCGCCCTTGCCGAATTGTTTTTCGATTTGGCCGAGCGCCATCTCAAGCGCTTTTTCCTTTTCCATCATAGTGCGATTCCCCATCCCTTCATTCTTTGAGCAAAATTATAACATATGTTCTCTTTTTTGGCATCAAAAACTTCTTCTGAGCAGATCCAGTGCGTTCAGGCATGCGCTGTTGCGGATGCGTTCGCGGCCCCCCGTAAGATGCAACTCCGTGACCTCTTCAATCTCCCCCGAGGCAAGCGCGATGTAGACGAGGCCCACGGGTTTTCCCGGCGTGCCGCCGTCCGGACCCGCAATGCCCGTTGTCGCGAGACCGATGTCCGCGCCCGAGGAAAGCTTGATGCCGCGCGCCATCTCAAGCGCCGTCTGCTTGCTGACCGCGCCGAAGCGCGCAAGCGTATCCGGCGATACGCCAAGCCTTCTGAGCTTCGCATCGTTCGCGTACGCCACGCAGCCTTCGAGGAACCAGCGCGAGCTTCCCGACACGCTCACAAGCCTTGAAGCGAGCATGCCGCCCGTGCAGCTTTCCGCGACGGCGAGGGTCTTTGCGTGTTCAAGCAGCAAATCCGCGCAGACTTCGTGCAACTCCTTGCCCTCGTCGGAGTAGACGACGGAGCCGAGGCGCTTTCGTATTTCCGCGATCGCGGGTGCGACGAGCCTCTCCCCCTCCTGCTCCGTTTTGCAGCGCCCCGTCACGCGAAGCTTCAACTCGCCTGAGAGCGCGTAGGGCGCGATGGTGGGATTCATTCCGTCCATAAGGTCACGCAGCTCGTATTCCACGGCCGACTCGCCTTTGCCGAAGATGCGGATCATGCGCGAATAGAGCCTCGTTCCGCTTCGCCTTTCAAGGTACGGCATGACGGAGGCGTCGAACATCGGCTCCATCTCATTGGGCGGCCCGGGCAACAGAACAGCCGCCTTGCCGCCATCCTCGATGATGCATCCGGGCGCAGTGCCGTGCGGATTGGGCAGTATGGTGCTGCCCTCGGGGAACTCCGCCTGCTTGATGTTGTTGGGCGTCATTTCCCTGCCCATTTTTTCAAAACGGCTCTTGATGTGCAGAAGGGATTCCTCGTCGAGCACGAGCTTTCTGCCGAATGCCGAAGCGACGGTCTCCTTGGTCAAATCGTCGCAAGTGGGTCCCAGGCCGCCGGTCAAAATTACGATATCGGCGCGCGCGAGCGCGTTGTGGACGGCTTCCTCAAGTCGTTCCGGGTTGTCGCCGACCGTGACCTGCAAGTAGCAGTTCACTCCGAGATCGGCAAGCTTTTGCGAGATATACTGCGCGTTCGTGTTGAGTATGTTGCCCAATAGAAGCTCGGTCCCGACCGAGATCAGTTCACAGGTCATGTTCGTTCATTCCTTTTCCTTCAACGCTCCGGCATTTTTAACGATGTATTCCACCATGCTCCATATTGCGAGCAAGACAGAAATCCAGATTGCGATTTGATCGAGCGGTATGTTCCACCTGCGGAACACCGGGTTGCCCAGAAGCATCAGCGTGATGCCGACGCACTGCAGCGTCGTCTTGAGCTTACCTATGGTTCCCGCGGCAATTACGATGTTTTTGCCCGCGCTCACCGCGCGGATGCCGCTGATAACAAACTCGCGCGCGACCGTGATGAGCGTCGCAAGCGGCGAGAGCATGCCTTCTGCCGTGAGCATGATCATGGCTGCGCCCGAAAGTATTTTGTCCGCGATGGGATCCATGAGCTTGCCGAAGTCGGTCACGAGGTTGCGCTTCCTTGCGATGCGCCCGTCGAGGATATCCGTGGCGTAGGCGATGACGAATACGACGGCGGCGATATAAAGCCTGTGCTCCAACGGGATGTAGAAGCAGGCGACGAACACCGGCGTCAGGACCATGCGAAGAATCGTCAGTTTGTTTGGCGTGTTCACAGATAGACCCCCTTCAGATCATAGGCTCCGGCTGAAACAATGCGTGTGCGGATAAAGTCGCCCGGCATCGTCCCCTCCGGCGCACCCGAAACGGCGATTTTTCCGTCGACCTCCGGCGCTTCGGCATAGCTGCGGCAGAGCGCCACACCGTCTTTTATCTCCTCGACCAGCGCTTCGTATTCCCTCCCCACACGCTTTGCGTTAAGCCTTAACGAAATCCCGCGTTGCAGGCGCATGATCGCGTCCAGCCGCCGCTTCGCCGTGGCTTCGTCGACCATATCCGAAAATTCCGCAGCGGGTGTGCCATCCTCCGGCGAGAAGGCGAACACGCCGAGCCGGTCGAACGGATGCTCTCCAAGAAATTCAGCCAAACGGTCGAATTGTTCCTCCGTCTCCCCCGGGAAGCCCGTCATGACGGTCGTGCGCAGGATGAAGTCGTGCGAGGCACGCCGAATGTAATCGATCATGCGCCTGATATGCTCCGCCGAGCCGTGCCGGTTCATGCGCGCGAGGATTTCAGGCGCGATGTGCTGGATAGGCATATCGATGTATTTGACGATCTTCTCATTTTCGAGCATCGCGTCCACAAGCCGTTCGTCCACAGTGTTCGGGTAAGCGTAGAGCACGCGAATCCAATGAAGTTCGTCGATTTGAGCGATCTGTTTCAGCAGTCCCGCGAGCGAGGGCCTGCTGTAAAGCTCGAGGCCGTAGGCCGAAGTATCCTGCGCGATGAGCGTTATTTCCTTCACGCCCCTTTGCGCGAGGCTTCGCGCCTCGTCGATGAGCGCGTCCGCGTTTACGCTGCGCCTGCCCCCGCGGATCAGCGGAATGGCACAGTAAGTGCAGCGGTTGTCGCACCCGTCCGCAATGCGAAGGTACGCGCTGTAGGCGGGCGTCGTAAGCACGCGGCCGCCGCAGTAGCGGACCATTTCCGTTTGGCCGAATTTTGCGCGGATCTTCTCCACAAGCCCTTCGTGATCCCCCACGCCGTGGAAAATGTCCACCTCGGGCAACTCCTGGGCAAGTTCTCTGAGATAGCGTTGTGAGAGGCACCCCGCGACCGCGAGCACGGAACCTTGCTTCCTGTCCCGCGCGGCCTCGAGGATGACGTTGATGGATTCCTGCTTGGCAGACTCGATAAAGCCGCAGGTGTTGACGACGACGACGTCCGCTTTGGCCTCATCTCCGGTAATTTCGAACCCTGCGTCCTTAAAGCACGCGAGTATCCTTTCCGAATCCACGCGGTTTTTGGAGCAGCCGAGTGAGATCATGCCCGCGCTGAGGCGCTCAGTCCTCATAATTCGCTTCCCCCCGGCTTGCCGCGCCGTTGCCGAACATGCGCTCGTAGTCCGCGCGGCCGATGAGCACGCGCCTGGGCTTGCTGCCCTCGGAGGAGCTGACAATCTTCATGTTCTCCATGATGTCTATGAGGCGCGCCGCACGCGCATATCCTACGCGCAACTTTCGTTGAATCATCGAAATAGAGGCCTGGCCATCGTTCAACACGATCTTCACGGCCTCGGGCAGAAGATCGTCCTCCTGCTTGCCGTTGCCCTGCGCGGCATTGGCGGATGCTGCGGAGGCGATCTTCTCAAAATCGTCCTCGCGCATGGGCTGAGCTTCGACATGTTCGGTGAAGAAGTCCATCACGCGCTCGACCTCCTCATCGGTCACGAACGCGGCCTGGGCGCGCACAGGTTTGCTCGCGCCGTTGGCGTGAAAGAGCATGTCGCCCTTGCCTAAGAGCTTTTCCGCACCGCCCTCATCGAGGATGACGCGCGAGTCGACCGCGGAGGACACCGCGAAGGCGATGCGCGAGGGGATGTTCGCCTTGATAAGGCCCGTGATGACGTCCGTAGAGGGTCGCTGCGTCGCCACGATCATGTGGATGCCCGCCGCGCGCCCGAGCTGAGCGATACGGCAGATGGAATCCTCCACCTCCTTGGCCGCGACCATCATGAGATCCGCGAGCTCGTCTATGACGACCACGAGTTTGGGCAGCTTTTCCGCCTCGCCGCTCGCGAGTTGATTATATCGGCCCAAATCGCGCGCGTTGAGCTCGGCGATGAGCTTATAGCGGCGCTCCATCTCCATGACGGTCCAGCGAAGCGCACCCGCGGCCTTCTTCGCGTCGGTCACGACGGGCAACAGCAGGTGCGGCAGAGGCGCGTACATGCGCATCTCGACGACCTTGGGGTCGATGAGCACCATGCGGAGGTTCTCCGGCGAGGACTTGTAAGCCATGCTGATGATGATGTCGTTGATGCACACGCTCTTGCCTGAACCTGTCGCGCCTGCGATGAGCAAATGCGGCATCCTGTCCAAGTCGGCCGTGATGATCTTGCCCGCGATGTCTTTCCCAAGGGCGAACGCGATGGCAGATCGTTCGGCCTGGAACTCGCGGCTTTCCACGACCTCGCGCAGCAGCACCTTGGCCGTGTTCTTGTTGGGTATTTCAATGCCGATGGCCTGCTTGCCGGGGATGGGCGCTTCTATGCGCACCCGCTGCGCGGCGAGCGCGAGCGCGAGGTCCTGCGAAAGCGCCGTGATGCGGTTGACGCGCACGCCCTTGGCGGGCTGCAGCTCGAAGCGCGTGATCACGGGGCCGACGCTGTAATTGATGACCTTCGCGCTGATGTTGAAGGTCGCAAGCGTTTCCTCGAGCAGTTTCGCCTTTTCAAGCGGCGATTCGGAGGCGGTGTAGCCCGCCTCCACGGGATTGAGCAGATCATACGGCGGGCGCTGGTAGACGATGGGCACATGCTCGGGCGGCTTTTCGGGGGCTGCGGGCGCACTTATGGGAGACGACGGCTTGACAGTCCCCGCTTTGGGCGCGGCCGGCGCGTTGCGCGAGATGCGGCTTGCGCTGGAGGCCAAATCTTCCGCGTCGTCTGAAATGAAGTATTCTCCGTCGGGCGCAGGCTCGCCGCGCAACTTATCAAAGTCGCGTTCGAGGCGGCTTTCCCGCTCGGGCTTTCGCTCAAGAGCGCCGGTGGTCGGCAGGAACTCGAGCTCATCGCGCGCGTTTTTTACGGTTCGCGGGCCACCCACAGCATATTCCTCGCGGATGGGCTCCATGCGGTAGAGTTCGGCCTTCTTCGCGGCTGCGGGCTTATCCTTTTTGCCTCTCGCCTTGGCAGGCTTAGGCCGAATCTCCTCGGGCTCCGCGAGATCCTCGGTGTAGAGGTATTGTCTTCTTTCGTTCACGCGCTCGCTCACGGCGTCCACGCCGAGCTTGATGCCGTTGCCCAGCTTTTCGCCCGCGCGCTTAAGGGAAAGCCGGGTCGTAAGCAGGAAGGTGATGAGCATTGTCGCGATAAACACGATGTAGGAGCCAACCTTACCTATGAGAAGCAGCGCAGGATAGGCGAACAGCGCGCCGAGGAAGCCGCCGCCCTTATGGTAGGTCTGGCCGAAGGCGTAAGCGTCCCTATAATATTCAAAGGCTTTGACGGAGTCGATCGCATCCCGCGCACCGATGTGCACCGCGCTCAGCAGCGCGATGAGAAACAGCGCAGCGAGAAACGCCATGAGAGGGCGCACGGGTTTTTCCGAAAAAACGATGACCAAAACGCCCCATGCGAGCAGTGCTACAGGCACAGCGTAGCCGAAAAGGCCCATCGTCCCGAAGAAGAAGCCGCCGATTGCCGCCCCGACGAGGCCGACCGCGTCGGAATAAAGGCTCGCGCCGGCGAACAGTCCTAGCGCGATCAGGCATACGCCCAACACCTCGCGCTTGGTTTGCTCCGGCGTGCGGTCGTCGGCCTTGTTCTTTTTGCGCTTCGCGGATTTCTTCATCGCCCACCTCTAAGTTCTGCAAGGCTATTATACAATATAATGTAGCTTCGGGAAAGCGGCAATCCCAAATCCGAGGCTTCAGTTTCCTTGGCTCACTTCGAAAGCAGCAGGATTTCGAGGTCGATGGTGACGCGCTCCGGCAGCGCTGTGCTTTTTATGCCGCCGGGCAGGATATTTTTCGTCAACGGCGTCATGCGCGAAGCCGCCTGCCGCGCGCCTTCGTCGAGCGCGTACACGTCCGTCACGCGGTGCCGAGCGAGCAGGCGGAAGTCCGCGTTCCCGATCAGTTTTTCCTCCTCATAGCCCGGATACGCGGCGAGTCCCGCGAGCGCGCGCAATTCCTCAAGATAGCGCTCCCCGGGGATAACCTTGACGAACAGGCCATCGTCTGCGAGCACGCGCCGGGTTTCCTTGGCCTGATAGGGCGAAAGAAAATCGAGCGCAAGGTCGACTGAGGCTTCCCGAAGCGGAATGTTCGTCACATCCCCAACGAAAAAGAACGTTTTGTCGTCCGAATAATCCCCCGCGAGCTCCACGGCTTCTTTGGAGAGATCCATGCCGATGAGCTTTGCTTTGCCGGGCGCGAGGCGCGCCCGGAGCGCTCGGGCATGGCTCCCCTCCCCGCAGCCGAGGTCGAGCAGGACGCGGATAGCGCCCTCCTTCTTTTCATGCCGTACAACGAGCGCGAGGATCGCCTCATACGCCGCGCGATAATAGCCGCCGGCGATGAAGCGCCGCCGGTTTTCAAAAAGCTCCCGGTCGTAGACCGCGCTTTTCTTGAGCTGTCCTCTTCCCAGGAGGGTCGAGACGCCCTTTCTTGAAACGGAAAAGTTGTGCCCGCTGCCGCAGCGGAAAAAAGGCTCCGCGTCGCACATGTCCGCCCCACACAGGGGACAGCGGAACAGCCCGCCGCTCTGCGTCAGGAAGCGGAATGCGCGCTCCTTTTTGCCGATTGAACCGGACATCGCATCCTCCGTTGCGTTCACGCAAAAACAGAGCGAACCTTTCGGCTCGCTCTGCGTTTCATTTGATCTTACTCGTCCTTATCCTCGGCGGCTTCGCTCGAGCCAATTGCCGCGGCGAAGATATCCGCCATGGAGGTGCTCACCGACTGCATGGGCGGGAGATCATAATCATTCTCCTCGCGGCGCGGACGGTCGCTACGCTCGCGGCGTTCGGGGCGGTCGCCGCGCTCCTGGCGCTCGGTGGTGCGGCGCTCTTGCTGTTGCTGCTGCGAGCGGGCGGCGTCGGCGGCGCGCTGCTCCTGCCGCTCGGCGTTGGCGCGTTCGCGCTCCGCCCTCTCGGCGGCAAGCTCCTCGACGATTTCAGGATGCTCGTCCAGCAGCGCCTCGCGGCGGCTCAGGCTGATGCGCTTGGCCTCGATGTTCACATCGAGCACCTTGCAGCGCACGATGTCGCCTACATTGATTTCATCCTCGACCTTAGCGATGCGCTTCACGCCAACCTGCGAAATGTGAATCAGGCCGTCAATGGTCGGCTCAAGCGCGACAAACGCGCCGAAGGGCACGATGCGCACGACCTTGCCTTCCACGATGGTGCCCACGGGGTACTTCTGGTCGGCCATGGTCCAGGGCTTGGGTTGGAGCTGCTTGTATCCGAGGGAAACGCGCTGTTTTTCAACATCTACATCGCGGATGATAACCTCGACCTCCTGGTTGATGCTGAGCACATCCTTAGGATGCTTCACGCGGCCCCAAGCAACGTCAGTCACATGCACGAGCCCGTCGATTCCGCCGCCGATGTCGACGAACGCACCAAAGTCCGTGAGCCGTCTCACGACGCCCTTGACCTTGGAGCCGATCTCGAGCTCCGCCCACTTCTGTTTGCGAGCCTCTTCAGCCTCGGCGAGCATCACGGCCTTGTGAGAGGCAACAATGCGCTTCCTGGCCTTATCGACCTCGATGACCTTGAGCATGATGGGCTTATTGACGAAATCGCCGATGTTCTCGACATATTTCGTGGAAAGCTGCGAGGCGGGGACGAACGCGCGGATGCCGTCGATGGTGGCAATCAGGCCGCCCTTGACGACTTCCTTGCCCATGCCCTCGAAGACCTTATCGGTAATCTGGTCGTCCTGCATGAGGGAATCCCAGATCTTCTTGCT
>JAPXSN010000025.1:0-18326 GCA_033813015.1 Clostridia bacterium
TTTGTCGGTCCACAAAGCGCGGCGTCATGCTCTCGCCGCTGACCCTGAGCGCATAATCGGCCAAGCTCGGCACGGTGCTTTCGATCTCGATCATCTCGTATCCGCCGCCGTCAAGATAATTGCCGAGACCCGCCGACACCAGCATGTCGTATAGACGAAGGAGCCTTTTACCGGCAAATGTTTCGCGGATGTCTATGACCTGGCAAATATCGCAAATCGCGAGGAAAGCTTCAACCGTGGGCTTCGAAGTCCCGGTTTCCCATTTGCAGAGAGTATATGTCTTGACGTCAAACCCCTTTTGTTTCAAAAGACCGGCCAACTGCGCGCGCGAGAGCTTTGCATTCTCCCGGACTTCCAACAATCTTTTAGCAAGGTTCATAGCGACACCTCCACCCCTCTAATATACACGGATTCCGATAGAAAGCAACAGAAGAATTGCAGAAACTGCAACAATCGGAGAGGGATTAATGCAGCGTCTGCGCACCGGCGAATCAGCCTCAGCGAGAGGAGGTGTAAGAAATTATTATGTAAAAATTAGTTAAACCGCGCTTTCCGGCCGCGGCGTCGTGGCCTATACGCTCGCGAGCGAGGTGCAGGTAGCCAAGGAGCTTGCCAAGAAAGTAAGGGCCGCCATCGCCGCCGCAACTTCCCCGGCTGAGATTGAAGCCGCGCTGGCGATGCTTGAGAGCAAGCTGGTGCCGAGCGATGATCCTACCGAATACGGCTATTCCGCCCGCACGCTGACCGACCCCGCCACAGGCATCACGGTAGCCGGCATAATCCATGACAGCGCCGCGCTGACGGTGAAAGACAATGTCCTGCACTTCGCGGGCGCCTGCGCAGCTTGCGACGCGATACGCCAGCACATGACGGACGGCAGCCTTATGGTGCTCTTTGGCAAGGATATTTCCCTTTCGAGCGGCTTCGCCGGCACGCTCACCATCGCCTTCCCCGTAGGCAGCGCATACAACGGCAAAACGGTGACGGTGTTGCACTGCAACAGCGGCATGCTGGAAACCCTCACCACGGGCACACGGTCAAGGACGGGAAGGCGACGATCAGCGTCACGAGCCTGTCGCCCTTCGCGGTGTTCGTATCCCGCGGGCAATACTCCATCCCCCAGACGGGCGAGCATGGCGCCGCGTGGATCGGTTGGCTGATGTGCGGCATAGCGGCGGGCTTCGGCGCGCTGGCCGTACGCAGGAAAATGAAGCCGAGCCGCGGATAAGCGGGAAGCCATCCATATCACAAGATACAACGAAACCCGCTTCAAAAGAGGCGGGTTTTTTGTGCACGGCGGATCCGCCTCCCTGATATTCAGCGGTTATGTTATAATAAACGCGGCATTCGCGAATTTCCCGGCCACGAAAAAAAGGAAGCATCGGAGGATTTATCCATGGATGGAACACTGCAAATAGGCATGAAGGGGAGCGGGCGCACCGCGGTGGACGGCAAAAACACGGCCGAAGCTATGGGGAGCGGAGATTTGCCCGTTTTCGCCACGCCCGCGATGGCAGCGCTGATGGAGAAGACCGCCGCAGAAAGCGTCGGACCGCATCTCGCGCCGGGACAGACGAGCGTGGGCACCATGATCCAAATAGAGCATGTTTCGGCCACGCCTGTGGGAGGCGTCGTTCGCTGCGAAAGCGAGCTGGTCAAAATAGAGGGCAGAAAGCTGCGCTTTTCCCTCGCCGCGTATGACGACGCGGGGCTCATCGGGCATGCAGAGCACGAGCGCTTCATCGTCGAGCGCGAAAAGTTCATGCACAAGGCCGCGGCGAAGGTGGCGCGATAGGCTCTATTGAATCCTCTTCCCGAGCGGGCCGAATGCGGTTTTGCCCGCGTATTGCGCGGCAGAACCCAGCTGTTCCTCAATGCGAAGGAGCCGGTTGTACTTGGCGACCCGGTCGGTGCGGGAAGGCGCGCCCGTCTTAATCTGACCGGAGTTGACAGCCACGGCGATATCCGCAATGGCGGTATCCTCCGTTTCGCCCGAGCGGTGGGAGATGACCGCCGTGTAGCCCGAGCGCTGCGCCATATCGATGGCCTCGAGTGTTTCGCTCAGCGTGCCTATCTGATTGACCTTGACTAAAATGGAATTTGCGCAGCCCTCCGAGATGCACCGGGCAAGCCGCCGCGTATTGGTCACGAGAAGGTCATCCCCGACGAGCTGCACCGTGTTGCCCAGCGTTTGGCGAAGCTTCCTCCAGCCCTCCCAGTCCTCCTCGGCAAGCCCGTCCTCGAGCGAGATAATCGGATACTTCGCGCAAAGCTCCTGCCAGTATAAGATCATCTCGTCGCAGGTTTTGAGCGCGCCGGATTTCCAGAAAAGGTACTGTCCCGCCTTTGCGGAATCCTTCGCTGCGTCGAACATTTCTGTCGAGGCGGCGTCCATGGCGAGCATGAAATCCCTTCCCGGAGCATACCCGGCTTTTGCGATGGCCTCGAGCAGAGTTTCGAGCGCCTCGTCCTCGCCGGAAAGGTTCGGCGCGAAGCCGCCCTCGTCGCCGACGGAGGTGCTCAGGCCCTTTTTGTGCAAAATCGCTTTGAGCGTGTGGAACACCTCCGTGCCCCAGCGCAGCCCTTCGGAAAACGTCGGTGCGCCGACAGGCATGACCATGAACTCCTGACTTGAGATGTTGTTGTCCGCGTGCTTGCCGCCGTTGATGACATTCATCATCGGCACGGGCAGAACATGCGCGTTCGCGCCGCCGATGTAGCGGTACAGCGGCATTTCCAGCGCCTTGGCCGCCGCGTTTGCCGAGGCCAGAGATACCGCAAGTATGCCGTTCGCGCCGACCTTTGATTTATCCGGCGTACCGTCGATTTCGATCATTGCGGAATCGAGCGCCCGTTGGTTGGTGACGTCCATTCCCAGAAGCCGCGGCGCAAGCAGGTCGCGGACGTTTTGCACGGCTTTCTGCGTGCCTTTTCCCAGATAGCGCCCCTTGTCTGCGTCGCGCAGCTCCAGCGCCTCGTACGCGCCGGTCGACGCGCCGGATGGCACGGCCGCCCAACCAACTGCGCCGCCTGTCGTCGTGACCTCCGCCTCGAGGGTCGGGTTGCCGCGCGAGTCGAGTATTTCCCGCGCGGCGATCTTCGCGATTGTGTGATTTCCCATCATAAAAGCCTCCGTATGATCCATGTTGCGCACGAGCCCGGCACTGCCGGCTCCTACCAACAAGTATACCCGCGCGGAGGTTTTTGACAAGCCCTATCGGCTGATTCGTTGATGCGAACGCGCCCGCGCCGCAGCGCGCATGGCTCCCATGCCGGAGAGCCGTTCTCCCCACATCGATGCCATATGGCTTGAAGCCAACAGCAACCCCGCCGTGAAGCGGCCAGACAAAGCTTTGAGCACAAGCCTGGCGAATGGCCCATAACCGCGCGAACTCCGTGAAAGATTCGCCCGGCGCGGCGGCATACTATTTAGGAAGACATGAGACGAAAAAAACGATAAGGCGGGCCATGCGCTATGGGCGAACGAAACAAGATGAAAAGCACACGAAACAGAAAAAAAGAGGACGGGACGTTCCGCTCCAAGCACGTCAAACACGACCCCCGGGCGGAGAGCGCGCGGGCCGTTTTCGGCGTCGGCGGGGACAGAGACGCGGACAACAGGCATTGACCCCGCGCGAGCTGTATTCGGATATCGAGAGCCATCTGCTGCAGGACGACAGTCCTTCCGTTTATTTGAGCGGCATTTATGCGCATGCGCTGTTCCGGCAGCATCCGTTTCGCATGCTCCACAGGCTCAAGGAAACGGAGCAGTCGCCCGAGCATCATCCCGAGGGGAACGTATGGCTCCACACGCTGCTCGTCGTCGACGAGGCCGCGAAGGTCAAAACCCGAAGCAAGGATCCGAGCGTGTTCATGTGGGCGGCGCTCCTGCACGACATCGGCAAGCCGGGCACGACGAGGCTGCGCAGAGGCAGGATTACCGCCTACGACCACGACAAGCTCGGCGCGAAGCTCGCGCGGGAGTTCCTGCGGGCATTCACGGACGACGGCGGCTTCATCGAAATGGTAGCAACCCTCATCCGCTATCACATGCAGATTTTGTTCGTGGTGAAAGACCTGCCCTTCGCGGATGTGAAGGGTATGCTTCGCGACGCGGACATCGACGAGGTGGCGCTGCTCGGCCTATGCGACAGGCTTGGCAGAACGAACTGCGACCGCGAAAGGGAGGAAAAGCGCATCCGCCTGTTTCTCCAGAGGTGCAGACAACCAGAACCCGTTTAGCTTTTTTCGCGCAATCGAAAGGAAAGCATGGCCGCAGGATGAAAGAGCGGCTATGCTTCCCTTTGATGATCTTTGCTTCAACGGCCTATGCCGGCCGGTTTTTCAGACGCCGATCTGTTTTTTGTACCTCGCAAATTCCGAGGGGGAGCAGAGCACGAAGTGATCCTTCTCGACCTCAACCATAGAGGGCTGCTCGCAGGAGTAGTCGTGATCCCGCTCCGGGTCGTAGTCGACGCGCTGGCGCGTGCGCTCGGTAACGGGGTTCGGCTCCGGTATGGCCGACAGCAGCGCGCGTGTATACGGATGCAGCGGCTTTGCGTACAGATCGTCGCCGTTGGCAACCTCCACGAGGCGGCCGTAGTACATGACGCCGATGGTATCGGAAAAATACTTGACGACGGATAGATTGTGCGCGATGAACAGCATCGTCAGGCCCATTTCCTGCTTGAGATCGTTGAGCAGATTGATGACCTGCGCCTGAATGGACACGTCGAGCGCGGAAACCGGCTCGTCCGCAATGATCATTTTGGGCTTGATGATGATGGCGCGCGCGATGCCGATACGCTGTCGCTGACCGCCCGAAAACTCATGCGGATAGCGCGTGGCGTGCTCCTCGGTAAGACCCACCTTGTCGAGCACGTCATGCACGAGGCGGCGCACCTCGGCTTTGTCCGTCATGCCGCGCACGCGCAAGCCCTCGCCCACAATCTCCTCGATGGTCATCCTCGGGTTGAGGGATTCGATCGGGTCCTGGAAGATCATGGCGATGTTGTCCGTGAGGTATTTTCGCAAATCATTGTTCATCTTGCCCGCAATGCTCCGGCCATTGAAATACATGTCGCCGGATGTCGGGTTATACAGGCGGATGATCGTGCGCCCGGTCGTGGTTTTGCCGCAGCCGGATTCGCCCACGAGGCCGAAGGTCTTGGCGGGCTTCACGCCGAAGCTCACATCGTCGACCGCCTTTACGGTCAGCTTATTCGCGCCTCTGCCGGAGGTGAAATACTGGCAGAGGTTTTTGACCTCGAGAAGATAATTGGAATCAGCCATGGATCGCTCCGCTCCCTTCCATTCGTTTGATGCGGGCCTGAAGCACCTCCGGCAGCTCGACCTTGGGCGCCTTGGGGTGCAGCAGCCACGTGGCCGCATAATGCGTATCGGAGAGCTTAAAGAAGGGCGGCTCCTGCTCGAAGTCGATCTTCAGGGCGTAGGTGTTGCGCGCCGCGAACGCATCGCCATCGGGTGGGTAGATCATGTTCGGCGGCGTGCCGGGAATGGCCAGCAGGCGTTCCTTGGTGTGCAGGTCCGGCATGGAACTGAGCAGCGCCCAGGTATAGGGGTGCGCGGGCTTGAAGAAAATCTCCTCGCTCGTGCCCGTTTCCACGATTTTTCCGGCGTACATGACGTTCACGCGATCCGCCATGTTCGCCACGACCCCGAGGTCGTGGGTAATGAAGACGACGGAAAGGTGTCGCTCCTCTTTGATCTTGTTGATCAGCTCGAGTATCTTCGCCTGCACGGTCACGTCGAGCGCGGTGGTCGGCTCATCGCAGATAAGTATTTCCGGGTTGCCCGCGAGCGCGATGGCGATGACGATGCGCTGGCGCATGCCGCCGGAAAACTGGAAGGGATATTGGTTGAACCTGCGCTCAGCCTCGGGGATGCCCACGGCGTGCATGAGCTCAAGCGCCTGCTTTTTTGCTTCCTTTTTGCTCATCCGCTTGTTCAGGTGCAGCACCTCGGTGATCTGCTTGCCTATTTTCATGATAGGGTTGAGCGCGGAAAGCGGGTCCTGAAAGATCAAGCCGATGCGGTTGCCGCGGATTTGATGGAAATCGTCCTCGCTGACCTTGGTGAGGTCCATGCCGCTGTATTCGATGCAGCCGGATTCAATAATAGCGTTGGGCGCGAGTATCCCCATGACCGCCTTGATGCTCACGGACTTGCCGGAGCCGGATTCGCCCACGATGGCGACGGTTTCGCCGCGCTTGAGGTCGAAGCTGACGCCGCGCACCGCCTGTACCATGCCGCCGTACGCCTTGAAGGAAATGCGCAGATCCTCCACCTTGAGGATGGTTTCGTTTTGATTGATTGCCATACGATTACTCCTCTCCGCGCCTCGTCGGGTCGAGGGCGTCCCTCAGACCGTTCGAGAAAAGGTTGAAGGCGATCATCAGCACGGAAATCAGAATCGCCGGGAAAAGCGTTTGATACGGATGCTGGAGCAGCACGTCCTGCCCGTTGGAGAGCAGGATGCCTATCGAAGGCTCCGGCGGCTTGATGCCAAGGCCGATATACGCGAGGAAGGACTCGGAGAAGATCGCACCCGGTATGGCGATCATGGCCTTGGTGATAAGCGGGCCGATGCTGTTGGGCAGAATGTGCCTGAAAATCAGCTTGCGGTCCGGAACACCGAGAGTGCGCGCGGCAAGGACATATTCGCGGCCTTTGAAGCGATAGAACTGCGAGCGCGTTAGGCGCGCCGTGCCGATCCAGCCCGTCACCGTCAAAGCCAATACGATTGAAAGTATGCCGGAGCCGAGCAGTATCATAAACAGAATCGTCACCACAATATACGGCAGTCCGTCCAGCACCTCGGCGAAATGGGTGAGGAACATATCCGTCTTGCCGCCGTAGTAGCCTGCGACGGAGCCGTAGATCACGCCGATGATCACGTTGGTGATCACCGCGAGGAACGCGATCATCAGCGACACACGCGCGCCTCGGAAGAGCCTCGTGCACAGATCGCGGCCCAGATAGTCCGTCCCGAACCAGTGATATTCGCCCTCGGGGACGCCGGAGTAGATGTAATAATCCACCCGGATGTCGACCATGGCGACGCCCTTGGCCTCGTATTCCCGGATGATTTTGAGAACGCTGCCCTCGGGGTAACGGCTCGTGTCCTCGAGGCTGCTTTTCTTGCGGTTGGTGAGCAGGCGGGTCCCGTCCGCGATGCCGATGTTCTCAAGATACGGTATCTTGGGCGGCAGGTTCTTCTGCCCGACGTTTTGCGCGGTATAAGCGTAGCCCGTCAGCATCGGAACGACGAGAGCGAGCACGATGACCGCGACGATGATCCAGAAGGATATGACGGACACCTTGCTCTTTCCCAAGCGGAGCAGCGCGTCTTTGTAGAAGCCGATTGGCTTTGATTTGAATTTTTCATCCTTTATTGTGCCAGCCTGCACGACCTCGAATTGGGAATCGGGCAGATTGAGGATTTCATCGGGAATGCCTTGATTTTTGTCGATTATCATTTTCCGCCTCCTACCCTTATGCGCGGGTCGATAATCCCGTAGGAAATATCGACGATAAGGATTGTGACAAGGGAGATTGTCGAATAGAAAATGAGCAGCGCAACGGTCAGGAAGTGATCGCCGGCGAGTATGGAGTCGATGAGCTGGCCGCCCATGCCCGGCACCGCGAATATTTTCTCGACCACCAGAGAGCCGCCCATGATGCCCGTGATCATCGGGATGATCGTGTTGGCGATGGGCACGAGGGAATTGCGGAACGCGTGGCGCACCGTCGCCTGCGTCCGGGTCAGCCCCTTCGTGCGGGCAAGCAGGAGAAACTCAGAGGAGAGCGTTTCAATGAGCTCGCCGCGCAGATACCGCGCGATCGTCGCGATGGGGTTCAGAGCGAGGGCGATGATCGGCAGTGTCAGCGAAAAGAGCATCGTACCGAGCGTCACCGCCGTGGAATCATACAAGGTTGGGAAAAGCGGCCACTTAAATGTGAGCGTATACTGCATCACGGACGCAAAGATGAACGATGGCACGGATATGAATATCACAATTAAGAAGGATATGATATTATCCGCAATTTTGTTGCGTTTGAGCGCGGCGATGGTGCCTACAACGATGCCTAGGGGGATCGATATGAGCAGCGAAAAGACGTTGAGCACCACCGTGGGGGGAATCCTCGTCTTTAGTATTTCAAAGACATCCATGCCGGGGCGCACCTTGACCGATGTGCCGAAGTCTCCCTCCGTCACCATGCCCTCTATGAAATAGTAATACTGGACGATCATGGGCTTGTCCAGATGCATTTCCGCTTCCAGAATCTTCTGGATTTCCGGGGAAACCTCGGGATTTTCGAATATGCTTGACGGCATCAGGCGGATGATCCAGAACGACATCGTCATAATCAGGAACAGAGTCAGCAGCATCGCGCCGATTCGTCCCAGTATGTATTTGAACATGCAGAGCCTCCCATCTTCTCCGGGAAAAAACATAACCGGGCTGCGTATTCCGGCAAGATATGTTTTTTTACGCACGGGTGTGCCGCCGCGCGGCGGCACACCCGTTTCACATGCGTTTACAGGTTATTTAAGCGCGTTGGATCACCCGACGATGTCGCCGTAAATGGTGCCCCATCCAAAGCCCGGGATGTAGTTCTCGACCTTGAGTTGGATGCGGTCGGAGAACATCTGGTACACGATATCCTGCACCACCGGAACATGGATCACATACTCGAGGTAGAGCTCCTCGAGCTTCTTCGTCTCCTGAAGCATCCGATTGTAATCGGCCTTCACCTCGGAGGAATCGCACACGGCATACTGCGCGTCGAATGCCTCGACGAAGTAGTTGTTGGGGGAGGTGCCGTAGCTGGTCAGGTAGTAGTAGAAGCAGGTGTACGGCGCGGTGCGGGAAGCGCCGCGGGACCAGTCGTTCGGGCTCAGATCCCACTTATCGTCGCCGGTCTGCTTGAACTCGGTGGCGCTCAGGGCGGTGACAACGATGTCGATCTCAAGGCGTCCGCCGAAGATCTTCGGGAACTCTTCCTTAAGATACTCGCCGGTTGCCTGCCAGGCGGTGTCGGAATCGCCGACGACCCAGGTGATGGTGACGACATCGGTGGGGCCGACGCCGCTCTCTTCGCAGGCCTGGTTGAAATACTCGAGGGCGAGCTCGGGGTTGTAGCCGTAGGGACCCCAGGACTCGACCATCGCGGTGACGGCCTTGCCGTATTCGGAATCGCGATAGGTCAGCTTGCTCGCGCTCAGGATGCCGGCCTGGCCGTTGACATAGGTTCCGGTGGGCTCCATGTGGCCGAAGATATCCCGCGCGATGACCTCGCGGTTCATGGCGTGATACAGCGCCTTGCGGTACGCGACGGAACCGCTCAGCGGGTTGTTGGGATTCTTGCAGTTGATGTCGATGTGGTAGACCGCGGTAGACGGGTAGGAGATCATGCGCGGATCGTCTATATAGGTTTCAATGGTGTTGGCATCCGGCACGAGATCGTCGAGCATGCCCTGCTCCCAGAGCTCAACGCGGGCGTTCATCTCGGGGATGATGCGAACCTCGACGCGGTCGTAGTTGAACAGGTCGCTCAACCAATGGTCGGGGTTCTTCACATAGACCTGCATGGAGTCGACCACCCAGGAGTCGAACTTGTACGGGCCGCAACCCATCCAGTTCTCCAGCGTGGTGCCGTAGGTGGTCTCGGTGCGCTCCGCGTTCATGCCCGCCTCGTAGAAGGGCTCGTAGACCGGGAAGCAGGAACGGTCGGTGAAGTGCGAGCACACATCCGTGATGGGCTCGGGGTCGACCGTGGTAATCTGGATGGTGTAATCGTCAATCTTCTTGATGCCGACGCTCTCCCACGCAACGGTGTTGCTGGTGCCCTGCAGCGCGTATTCGCTGGCGTTGACAATGGTGATGCTGTAGTCGGCAAGGAAGTCCGCCATCTGGTTGGCGAGTATCGGGTCAAGCTGCATCTTGAAGGAGTACATGAAGGTGTCGGCATTGATGGGATCGCCGTTCTGCCAGCAGGCTTCCGGCCGAATCTTGATCTGCCAGGTGTACTCGTCGATCTGGATGGGCAGTTCCGCCGCCAGGTCGCCGATGTACTCGAAGCCCTTCCCGTCCGCGGTGGGATAACGGCGAAAGAGCGGAGAGGAGCAATAGTCGTGCGGAGTCTGGAGCTGCGACTCAACGGAATCGTGGCCGTTGAGGATCGGGCAGTCGGCGCCCATATAGGTATGATACACTTTTTCGTCGGTCGGGGCGACGACGGGCTCCGTGGTATCCGGCTGCGCAACCGTCGCGCCAGGCGCTTGGGTCTTGTCGGGAGTCGGCGTTACCGGCGTGCACGCCGCCAGAATGCCCAGCGCGAAGGCCGCCGCCAGCAGAATGGCTAAGAGTTTCTTCATTAATGAACCCTCCTTTTTTATTTTCGGGTTAGTGCCCGAAAAATTGACATAATGATTGTGCTGCGCCCCTATGGTATCCGTGCGCACGCTTAAAGCATGGGCAGCGCGGCGAGCAGGGACAGAACGAAAAACGCCGCGGCGAAAGCCATTATCCAGGGCACATCCTTTGATTTGGGGCGGGACTTGATATATTCGAGATAGCCGCCCACCATCTTGTCCTCAGGCTCCTGACGCTTGCCGCGGAACATATTGAACAGGCTTTTGAAGCCGTATTTCAGGCTGTTGAACACACCCAGATTCCGAACCAGAGCACCGAGGCCGAAGCAGAAAAACACGGTGCCTATCGCAAAGAGCGTATCCGTCAGCAGCATGCCCGGCGCCGGGCTGATAAGCATCTCGCGCAGGAGCGAAAGCGCAACGCCGACCGCGCACAGGATGGCGGCTTTTTTCCAGATGTTCTTCAGCGAAAGCAGCATTGCCGGCATTTTCAGATTGCTCCCAGCCAGAAAAATAAGAACAACAGTACCACGGGCTGCGGCAAAGATATCGCTGCCGCTGCGAATTACATGCGGAATCGCGCATAGGTAAGCGCTCTTCTCGGGGAAGGTAATTACTATTTTTTATACTATATTGTTGCATATGAACAATCGCGTTGTCAATTGTTATTCCTATGCAGGACGATGCAATGGACTTTGGCGACTCTTTTTCAAATCCTCCCCCCGAGCCTCGAGCGGCGTCCGGGGCAGGCACGGGCGGGCGATGCCAATCCATGCTGCGGAAATGTTCAAACGCCGTCACGGCGCCTGCTTCAGCTCCGCCGGCTCGACAAGCTCTCCGAGCTCGTCGATGCGGGGTTTGCCGGCGGCGAGGCACACCGTTGTCCGGGCCGACGACGAGGGAGCCGCATGCGCTCAAACATGCGAGTACGCGTTTGCCCGCGCCGGAAGTCGGCTCCACGGCGCAGACAAACACCGTGCCATCCGGCCAGGCGGGAATCTGCTGCGCGATTAGGCGCGAGGCCTCCGCCAAGTCGAAGCGCGGCACGCCCTGTTTGACACGGCGGTGATGCGCGTGATATACATAAGGAAATAAAAACAAGACAGGCGGTTGACACATGGCCAACAATCATAAGGAGCTTTGGCGCACGATCAAGTTTGCGCTGTTCTCGGCGAGCGCGGGCATCATCCAATTCGGCAGCTTCGCGCTGATGTACGACGCGCTGCACATCGACTATTGGGTAAGTTACCTTGTGGCATTGGTGCTCTCGGTCGTGTGGAATTTCACGCTCAACCGGCGCTTCACCTTCAAATCCGCCGCGAACGTGCCCGTCGCAATGCTGCTGGTGTTCGCCTATTACTGCGTGTTCACGCCGCTTTCCACCATCGGCGGCAAATACCTCGAGGGCACGCTCGGCTGGAACGGCAACCTCGTGACGCTGATGAACATGGTGCTCAACTTCGTGACGGAGTTCCTCTACGACCGCTACGTCGTGTTCCGCAAGACCCTCGACACCAACGACATCGCAGAAAAGGAGCGGCAGCGCGAGGTGGATTGAAGAAAAGCGGAGTGAGCACGGCGCGGCTTTGACGGACATCTGTGGCAAAATACCGTCCCCGGCAACAGCGGCCATCCGCCGGAAGGCGGAAAGCACACTCAAAAAAGTGCTCTGCCTCAACTGGATGGGCGATCTGTAAGAAGGCATTTCCAAATGAAAAGCGGGCTCCGAAGGGAACCCGCTTTTTTTGTATGGGGGATTTTATGAGGTTCAGTCCTTGCGCTTACGCGAGATGTTGAGTATCGCCAGCGCGTAGAACACGGCGGCCGTGGCGAGCAAAATCAGCACGCTGCCCCACGCAGGAAGCACCGTATCCCCGAACTTGTAGTTTATGCCCATCGCGAGGCGGAAACCCTCCTCGGCTTGGGGATGGAGCCGAGCCGCTTCGAGCGGCGCCTGCATCATGATTTGGCGCATCAGCGCGCCCGCGTGCGACACAGGGAATATGCGGATCGCCGTTTGCACCGCATCGGGCAAAGAGCCGATGGGGATGTAGATACCCGTAAGGAAGCCCACGAGCGTGCCAATGACGGTGCTCGCCGTCGCAAAGGCGCTGTTGCTCTTAAAGAACGACACGAGGAAGAACACCATTGCGCTGCTCGAGAGAACGCTCAGGAGGATGCAGCCCAGCACGCGCAGCATCGCCGCAAGGCTGACGAACTCCCCGCCGTAGATGACGATATAAACCTCGGCGAGCACGAAGGTGACGACGCTCATCACGACGCCTATGATAAAGGCACTCGCGACATATCCGCCCACGAGCACGGAACGCTTCACCGGGGAGGCCGTGAAATCCTTGAGGATTTTCTTTGTTCTATCCTCGATCATGATGCCGTACGCGCCCATGGTGGTCGTGAGTGCGCTCACCGCGAGAAGCCCCGCCATGATCCAACTATCCATAATGAAGCGCGCGTCCTCGCCGAGCCATTCCGTATCGGAGGTAAGCATGTTGCCAAGGAAGAGCACATAAAGCCCAATGATGACGAACACCGCCAGCAGCGAGAAGAACACCGCGGTTTTATCGCGAAAAAACAGCTTGATGTTGCGCGTCGCAATGGTGAAGAGCATCAGTTCCTCATCTCCTTCCCCGTGATGCCGATGAAGGCATCCTCCATGCTGCCCGGGGCGACCTCAAAGCCAGAGATCAGCCCTTCGCAGATTTTCAGTATGGGCAGCGCGTCGAGCGTGCGTTTGAGCGTGATGCGAAGCGAGCCGCCCGAAGCTTCGAACGCGTACCCTCCCGCGCGAAGTTTTTCCGTGAGCGCCTCCGCATCCTTTGGTACAAGGCGCAGATGGTCGCGGCTAAACTCTTCCCGCAGCTTCGCGGGTGTGCCCTTTGCGGCGATAAGCCCGTCGTCGATGACGGCGACATAGTCCGCACCGGCCGCCTCCTCCATGTAGTGCGTGGTGAGGAAGACCGTCACGCCGGATTCCTTTTGGAGGCTTCGCACCGTTTCCCACACGCTCTTTCGCGTTTGCGGATCGAGGCCGGTCGTCGGCTCGTCGAGAAAGAGTATTTTGGGCGTGTTGACCAGCGCCCGCGCAATGTCCGCGCGCCGCCTCTGCCCGCCCGAGAGCTTGCCGTAGGGCCTATTGATGAAATCCTCGGTTCCCGCTGCCTTCGCCGCTGCCGCGGCCGCGCGCTTGAGCTTATCCCCGGCAAGGCCGTAGAGGCTGCCGCGCATCATGAGGTTTTCGCGCACCGTGAGCAACTCATCGAGCACGCTGTCCTGAAAGACCACGCCTATGGCGCGGCGAATCTTATCGTCCTCCCGGCCCAGGATATGCCCGTCCACGGCGACGCGCCCCGCGTCGGGCTTGAGCAGGGTGCAAATGATGTCGATGCTCGTGGACTTGCCCGCGCCATTGGGCCCGAGGTACGCGAAAAGCGTGCCCGCGTCGACGTAGAAATCGACGCCCCGGACGGCCTCGACGGCGCCGTAGCTCTTTTTGAGCCCTTCGACCTCGATGATCCTCTCCATGTGCCCAACCATCGCTTTCTTTATGATTTGCCTATGAATGGAACCATTATATTCCATCCGCGCGGCCCCTGTAAACAGCGCATTCCGCCCGCTTCCCCGCGATCGTACGGACAGGCGCGACCGGATCGATTATCCTCGCTGCCCGGACTTTCGCGACGTGTGGGTCTTTTCGCTCGAATGGCCGCTCGATAAAATCATTTTGCAGGAAAATGAAACCTGTGCGGCCAAATGGAAGACCTGCGATGAGATTTATGCTATGATGGAGCGCGGCGTGTTCATCGGCAAGAATCTGTTCGATTACGTCGACGAGCTGTTTGAAAAAAGCGCGCAAGGGCTGAAAAACAAGGCGAATCCGGCCTAAACTTTTGTTGACACCCCATGTCCCGTGTGATAGAATTCTCGGGTGAGCCGCTCCGCGCCGGCTTTTTAAGTGTGGCGAAAGCCACCGCCGTTTGCGGGCGAGACTGTGATCAGGAGGTATGGAACGTGTACGCGATCATTCGTACGGGAGGCAAGCAGTACAAGGTCGAGGCGGGCGACGAAATACTCGTCGAAAAGCTCGATCTCGAGGACGGCAGCGCAGTCTCCTTTGAAGTGCTGATGCTTTGCGACGGCGAAAACGTCACGGTGGGCAAGCCCGTCGTGGAAGGTATTTTCGCCAAGGGCGAAGTCGTCGAGCAAACCAAGGGCAAGAAGCTTATCGTATTTAAGTATAAGCCCAAGAAGAATTTCCGCAAGAAGCAGGGTCATCGTCAGCCGTATACCAAGGTCAAGATCAACGCGATAGGCTAAGGCCGATATGACAGAAGTGACTTTTTTCCGCTCCGGCGGCAGGATGGCGGGCTTCGAGGCGCAGGGACACACGGGCTGCGCCATCGAGGGAGAGGACATCGTCTGCGCCGGGATCAGCGCCCTCACGCAGACCGCGCTCATGGGCATCCGGGAGTATCTCGGCATCGATTGCGCGTGGGAGATTGCGGACGGATATCTCTATTGCATGATTTCGTCCGACATCGGGGAAACCGCGTGGCGCGAAGCGGAAATCATACTCGAAACGATGGCGCTGGGGCTCCGGTCCCTCGCCGATACCTATGCAACATCCATCAAGTTGATCGAAAGGGAGGTGTAACACGATGATGATCAATCTGCAGCTCTTCGCGCACAAGAAGGGCGTCGGCAGCTCCCGCAACGGGCGCGACAGCGCGGCCCAGCGGCTCGGGCTCAAGCGTGCGGACGGTCAGTTCGTGCTCGCCGGCAACATCCTCGTGCGTCAGCGCGGCACCCATTACCATCCCGGCATGAACGTCGGCAGGGGTAAGGACGACACGCTTTTCGCCAAAATAGACGGCATCGTCCGCTTCGAGACCAAGCATCTTGGCAAGAAGCAGGTCAGCGTCTATGCCGAGGATCAGGCCGCCGCGAACTAAAAAGGTCAGATAATCGTAACGCTAGCGCCGCTCAGAGATGAGCGGCGCTGAATTTTACGCTTGAAACCTCGGAAACAAGAGCTACTCTATGTTTACAGATTTTCATTCTTCGTGCTATGCTTGTATATACGTTGTGGTTCAATGATTCCCCGGCCTGCGGGGCAATCGGACTTTGCAGGGAGAATTTGTAGCCGGTATGTAAAAGGCAACTGATGAAAGGAACATTAAGCCATGAAAATAGATGCCAACAAATTGATAGAGGAAGCACCTGCTATTAGAAGAGGACTCAATAAATACGACATCATCATGAACCGTGTGAATGTTGTCAACGTGTCAAAAGACGCGGATTTTCAGAGGCAATTCAACGGCTTCTATCGTATTCGCCGGAATGCGGAGTGGCGAAAGATTTACTACGACCTTTTTGAAACGGCCAAAGCCGGTCCGGTTACCTTTTCGGAAATTATAACAACATTGTTTGAAAAGACAGGAAATATTGAGGCTTCTTTTTCAAGCAAAATGCTCGCAACCTTGCATCCGGATAAGCCCATATGGGATCAGTATGTGCTTCACAACCTTAACTTGCAGCTCACCGGCAAGAACAAGCAGGAACGGCTCAAAAACGCCGTCACGCTGCATTTCGGCATTGAGAAATGGTATGGCGAATTTCTCAGCACAGACGATGCTAAGGAATGCATCGCGATATTTGACCGCGCCCTTCCAATGTACGCATGGCTGAGTAATGTAAAGAAGATTGACTTCCTCCTTTGGAGCATGCGATAGCCAGGCATACAGGCAATAAAAACATCTTTTTACCTGCCGAATCGCCCGCATTTATGCTATAATCCCCCCATGTACACCCACTACGAAGTCAAAAACGACACTCTAAAAATATACGGCATCGACCGCCTTTCGCTCGCGCGCTCCTGCGCGTGCGGACAGAGCTTCCGCTGGCGGCCGGACGGCGCAGGCTTCACGGCGCCCGCTTGGGGTAGGATGGTCTACGCCGAACAGGACGGGGACGCGCTTGCGCTCTCCCCTTGCAAAGAAGAGGACATTCCGATCTGGCTCAACTATTTCGACCTCGCGCGCGACTACGCCGCTATCGAAGAGAAGCTTTCGCGCGATGCGGCGCTCTGCGGCTGCGTGCCGTGCGCTTCGGGCATCCGCGTGTTCGGGCAGGAGCCATTCGAGGCGCTCATCACGTTCATACTATCCTCAAACAACAACATCAAGCGCATATCGGGCATCGTGGAACGGCTCTGCGAAGAGGTTGGGGAAAAGACCGCCTTTCGCGGGAAGGAATACCACCTCTTCCCCGCCCCCGCCGCCGTCGCCGCGCTCTCGGCCGAAGAGCTGATTTCTCTCGGCGCGGGCTACCG
Organism: Clostridia bacterium; assembly: GCA_033813015.1. Taxonomy (GTDB): domain Bacteria; phylum Bacillota; class Clostridia; order Christensenellales; family CAG-138; genus Phil1. The sequence continues at coordinate 16,746 of JAPXSN010000025.1, forward strand.
CGCGCGGTTCGTGCGGGAAAGCGCCGCGCGCGTCGCACGGGGGTATGAGCTTGAAAAGCTCCGCGATCTGCCGCTCGACGAGGCAAGGAGGGAGCTTCTGTCCTTTCCCGGCGTAGGGCCGAAGGTCGCGGACTGCGTGCTGCTCTTCTCCCTCGGTCATGCCGACGCCTTCCCTGTGGATGTGTGGATTGAGCGTGCGATGCAGGCGCTCTTCTTTGAGGGTAACGCACCCGGGCGGAAAGAACTCGAAAAAACGATACGCGCCCTCGGAAGCGAGAGCGGCATCGTGCAGCAGTATATCTTCCATTACGCGAGGCTCACGAGCCTTGGCAAATAGCATCCCCCTCGTTGCCGAGCCTGCCCTGCTGGCGCAGCCATGCGACGGTATCCCCGAGCGTTTCCTTCATTGAATAGCGCGGCTCGTAGCCGAGCTCCCGCAGCGCTTTCTCACGCGAGAAGTTGGCGTTTGAGTTGAGCGTATAGATCGAGTATTTCGTGAACAGCGGCGGCTGGCGCAGTATCTTGTAATACGCCTCGGCGAGCGGCGCGACCAGGTTTATGAACCACAGCGGCAGAAAGCTTTTGACACGCCTCTGCCCCGTCGTTTCGTGCAGCAGTTCGAGTATTTCAGGCACGCTGTAATAGTTGCCCGAAAGGATATAGCACTCCCCGCGCTTTCCCTTTTCGCAGCAGGCGACGATGCCCTCGGCCACATCCCGCACATCCACGAAATCGTAGCCGCCCTCGAGGCCGCTGGTCAGCCTTCTTTTACAGTAGTCGATCACGAGCGTAGTCAGGTGCCCGCGGCCGTGATCATACGGCCCGCTGATGCCCGAGGGATGCACCACGCTCGCGTCGAGCCCGCGAGCCGCCGCGTCCAGCACGATGCGCGTCGCCTCGGCCTTGGTCTTTGCGTACGCGCCCTTGACGAGCACGGCGTTAAAAAGGTCCGTTTCCGTGATGACATGACCCTTAGGCTTCTCCGGTATGGCGTGTACGGAGCTGACGTAAACGAGCTTTTTCACAGGATGCTTTTCGCATTGGGACACGATGTTCCTCGTGCCCGTGACGTTGACGATCCGAAGCAGGGGCGGTATTTTCGAGGCGATGGATACGATGCCCGCGGTATGGATGACGACGGCCTCATCCCCCTCGGGGATGTCGAAAAAGGGCCGGATGCTATCCTCGTCGCAAATGTTGGCGTAAAAGACCTTCTCGCATCCCTCGGGCACATGCTTTTCACCCGGCAGCACCAGCGCACGCACACGCGCGCCGCGCTCAAGCAGTTTTTTGACCAGCACGCTGCCCAGATGCCCCGCCGCGCCGGTAACCAAAAAAAGTTCACCCATACAAACACTCCTTTTCAATAAGTGCGGCATGAATGAACGAATAATCTATATAAAAATATTATACCATATTTTTGACCCCAGTAAAGAAGCATTGTGGCATAAAAGAAAAATCTTGCGAAATACCTTTCTCCTCGGGAATTGTCAAGGGGCCGAGGCCCCTTGACTTATATTCCGGCTTTGACGACATGTGCGTCAAAACGGATGAAAGCCGCAGGCTTTCGCACCTCTCGCG
>JAPXSN010000026.1:0-17425 GCA_033813015.1 Clostridia bacterium
CTATGGGATTGCGCCGGGCGTCGGCTCCGGGTCAAACGAGGGCGTCGGCCCCGGGGAAGGCGTCGCATCGGGCGACGGCAGAAGAGTCGGCTCGGGCGTGGGCGAATCGGGCGCGAGCACTCCACCGCCGGGCGAAGCTGTAACCGCGCCCCCTCCCGGCGTGCGCGGCGGAAGGGACGGGTTGGGCGTGTGCAGCTCGACGGGCTTGGGCGCCTTGTCCGAATCGAAGATGAATTCGTTGAGTTTGAGGCTCATCGCGGGCATATCGCAGAAGAACACGAAACGCTTTTCCCATTTGCCGCTCTGATACAGGTCGTTAACCGGCACACGGTAAAACAGGATGCCTTTCGCCTTCATCGACAGCGCGGCCATGGCGATATCCACGATCTGCGCGTTGGTGAGGTTCGTTTCCACGAGGGGCAGCATGTCGTAAAGCACGCTGTACTGCTTCTTGACGCTCATCTTCATGAACTGCGCGAACACCGTCTGCAGCAGCGTATACTGCCGCTCCACGCGCACGAACTCGCTGTCGAGGTGGCGTATGCGGATGTAGCCGAGCGCCTGCTTGCCGGTGAGGAGCACGGGGCCGGGCTCGGCGAAGATGAAACCGTCCCACAGATAAGCGACGCCGAGCTGCTTGTTGAGCCCCGCGATGTTGTCGTTGGCGGAGCTGATTTCCTCAGCCGTCATCTCGACGGTGACGCCGTTCATCGCATCGATAATCTCGACGAAGGAATGAAGATCCACGAGCACATACTTCGTAATCCTGATGTGGAAGTTGTGGTAGATCGTGTCGAAGAGCAACTGTATCCCGCCGCGCGCGGCCGCGGAATTGAGCTTGCCGTAGCCATAGCCCGGAATATCCACGAGCATGTCGCGCATGAGCGAGGTCAGCTTCAATCGGTTGTGCAGCTTGTCGACGGTGGCGATCATCATCGTGTCGGAATTGTACGAGCCGGACTTGGCACGCCTGTCCGCGCCGATGAGCAGTACGCTGACGAACCGCTCGTCCAGATTATCCCGCTGAAAGTTCAAAAGCTGCTCGGGGGTGAGCAGGGTCTGGTTATAATATTCGCTCAGCGGCAACGGCGGCAAAGTCGGCGTCGGGGTCACATCTGGGGGCAGCGTCTCGGCCGGCTCGGGGCTTCGCGTGGGGGTCGGCGTCATGTCGGGCGCCTCGTCCGTCGCGATCGGGGTGACGGTTGCCGGGGGCAGATACGCGTCGTCCGGGTCGGTGCGGGTCAGGCGGTTTAATAGGTTCGTGCCGAGTATTCCAACGGCGAGCCCCAGCGCGAGCACAAGGCCGACCAGCGCCAGCGCTATTTTCGCCAGCGGGCGGAGCTTCTTCTTCGTTTTTGCCTTTTCTTCCATATTCCATCACGCTTTCGCGAAACTTTTGCATCGCAATACGACATTATTCGCAAGCCACATGGATTGTACCACGAAGCGCGCGTCGCTTCAAGCCGACTTGCCAGCGCATCGGCTTTGATGTACAATTGTTAACACCTTATTCAAGAATGGGGGGAGTATGCGCATGTACGCGAGATTCGCCGCAGTGTATGATAGGCTCATGGCAGGAATCGACCGCGACGAGTGGGCGAAGTATCTGCTCTCCCTCCTCCCGCAAGGAAAGCTCAGCATCGCCGACGCCGCCTGCGGCACAGGCGCGCTGACCCTGCCGCTCGCACGGGCCGGACATGCCCTAATAGGCCTCGACGCCTCGGCTGAGATGCTCGCCGTCGCCGGTGAAAAAGCGAGGCTCGCGCGGCTCAACATCCCCTTCGTGCTGCAGCGCATGGAGGAGCTCAGACTCCACCGCGCGGCCGACGCGATCGTCTGCGCGTGCGACGGCGTGAACTACCTGCCCTCGGCAAAGAAGCTCGGCTCATTCTTTTTGGCGGCGCGGGAAAACCTGAAGCCCGGAGGGAAGCTCCTCTTCGACGTGTCGAGCCGCTATAAGCTCCAAAACGTGCTCGGCAGGAATACCTTCGCAGAGGATGAAGAAGGGGCGGCATATATCTGGCAAAATGAATATGATGAAGCATCAAGACGCATCCGCATGGATGTCACCTTCTTCGAACGAATGCCGGATGGGCGCTACGAGCGCTTTGCGGAAACGCATTTGCAGCGCGCCCATTCGAAGAGGGAGCTTGAAGGCGCGCTTATGCGCGCGGGATTTTGCGACATACGGGTCTACGAGGCGTTCACATACGAGGCGCCAAAGAAAACGAGCGAGCGGCTGCAGTTCTCGGCTTCCGTTCCGGAAAGAGGTTCAACATGGCTGAGGGAAACGACCTGATCCTGCGGGGCGTGCTGCTCGAGCGCAGGGCGCGCTTCACTGCCATATCCGGCGCGGAACTCGCCGAAACGGCGCGGGGGCTCCATTCCCTTTCGCGCGTATGCACGGCCGCCCTCGGCCGCGCGCTGATGATGACATCCATGATGGGCGTCGCCCTTAAGGGCGCGGGTGAGCGCGTGACGAGCATCATAAAGGGCGGTGGGCCTTCCGGCAACATCGTGTGCACGGCGGATGAAACCGGCCGCGTGAAGGGCTACATCGAAAACCCTTCCGTGGAGCTGCCGCCGACGCCCTCCGGCAAGCTGGACGTCGCGGGCGCGGTCGGCTCCCAAGGGGAACTGACCATCGTGCGCGATATGTCCCTCAAGGAGCCGTACGTCGGGCGAAGCCCCATCGTCTCCGGCGAGATCGCGGAGGATTTCGCGCACTACTTTACCGTGAGCGAGCAGCTTCCCTCCCTCGTGTACCTCGGCGTGCGCGTAGACGTCGAAACGGGCAGGGTTCTCGCCGCGGGCGGCATGCTCGTGCAGACGCTGCCGGGTTGTCCCGACGAGGACGCGGACCGACTCGCCGCATGCGCCGAAGAAATATCGAAACTGACCCTCCGGCTCGAGGCCGGGGAGGCGCTGCCTTCCGTCGCCGCCTCGATCTTTGCCGGCATGGACATGGAAATATTGCAGAGCTACCGTCCTGAATTCCGCTGCGACTGCAGCAGGGAGAGGCTCGAGCGCGTGCTGCTCTCCCTGGGGCGCGAGGAGCTCGGGGATATGATCGAAAAGGAACGCGGCGCGCGGCTTACCTGCCATTTCTGCAACGCCGTATACAACTTCAATGAAAGCGAGCTCCGGCAGCTCCTCGCCGAGGGCAAAAGGGATAGAAATGACGGATAAACTGGCATTATATAAATCGGATAAGCCGGGCAAAGTGCTCTCTTTCGAGCAGAAAGGCGAGTTCTTCTATAGAAGGGGATTGAACCGGCTGGATGAGAACAAGCTCTCCGAGGCGCTGTGCAACTACCGCCTCGCGAGCGAGCGCGACCCCGGCAATGAGGAAATCCTGCTCGCCATGGCCGAGGTGCTCACGGAGATGGAGCGCTACGACGAATCCAACCGTATCCTCTTTGCCCTGATGCGGCGCGAGGAGCACGACTCCGAGTGCTACTTCGGCCTCGGATGCAACTTCATGGGGCTCAACGACCTCGAGCACGCCAAAGACGCATTCGAGCGCTACGCCGACCTCGAGCCGGAGGGCGAGTTCGTCTACGACGCTTTTGACATGCTCGACGCCATCGACGACGCGGAGTTCTACCGCAACGGCGATGGCGTGCTGGTCGCGGTCAACAAAAAGGCAGACGCTTACGACGCCGCCGAGGAAGGGCGCGAGTTCCTCGAGCAGGAGCATTACGACAAGGCAGAGGAAAAGCTCGCGCAGGCGCTTCACCTCGATCCGGAGCTGCACTGGGCGCGCAACAACCTCACGCTTGTCCACTTCTGTCGCCGCGAGTACAGGCGCGCGGCCAACGAGGCAAAGACCGTGCTCGAGCGTGAACCCAAGAACCTGCAGGCGCTGTGCAACCTCGCCATGATTCAGCAGGCCATGCGCGACAAGGCCGCCGCCAACCGCACCGCGGATGTTCTGGCGCGCTGCGAAACGGACGACCCGGACGATCTCAACCGCATGTCGCTCGTATTGATGGACCTCGGCCGCTTCGCGGAGGCGCTGCCCTTCATGCAAAAGCTGCGCCGTCGTTACCCTTACGACGAGGGCACGCTGCACCGCCTTGCGATGTGCGCCTTTGAAACCGGGCAGATAGACGAAGCCATCGGCAGCTACGACACGCTGTTGAAGATCAATTCGCAGGATACCATCGCGCGCTACTACCGCGGCCTGTGCCGCGCGGCGCAGGCTTCAGGCGGCCCGAGCAGCGCCGCCAAGCGCAAATACATGCTTAACTACCAGGTACCCTTCGACGAGATGCTCGCGCGCATCAACCGGCTCAACGAGATCGTCGCCCAGTCCAAGGACGACCTGAGCGAAGCGTGGGAGCGCGGCGCGGAGCTCAAGAGCCTCATCGAATGGGGCTTTACGCTGCCGGATCGCGGCATCAAGCGCGCGCTTCTCACGCTGATTGCCACGTTTGCGGACCCGCGCGGGGAGGAGATGCTCAGGGACTACATCCTGCGCCGCGACCAGCCGGACGAATTGAAGCACGAGGCGTTGGCACTACTCACGCGGCAGGGCGCGGTGGAACCGTATACCTCCTACCTAGGCGGCGTGCTCGTGCAGAGCCGCGTGAGCCGCATGCTCAGCGGCGGCGTGAGCAAGCCCTACCGGGACGCGCTGGTGCTGTGCCTGAGCACGATGCGCGGGCGGCGGCCGGACCGGGTCGCGAGCCGCGCCGTGTCGCTGTGGGAAAAGTTCATCCGCAGTGCGGGGGAGGCCCTGCCCCGCCTTTCGCGGGCTCAGGCAGGCGCCATGGCGGCCGCGCTCGAATACGTCGCCTGCCGAGAGGTCGGCGAAAAGGCCATCAAGACCGACATCTGCGCGCGGTACGGCGTGAGTGCGCTGCGCTTCAAAAATGCGCTCACGAGGCTGGAGCGGGAAAAATGATCTTCATCGCAACCTGTAAGCTCGGGCTCGAGGCGCTGGTCGCCGCGGAGCTTCGCAAGCTCAACATCAGCGTTTTGACCGTCGAGGATGCGCGCGTGCGCTTTGAGGGGGATTACGCAGCCATGGCGCGCGCATGCCTTTGGCTGCGCACCGCCGAAAGGGTGCTTTTCGAGGTTGGTTCGTTCGAGGCCAAAAGCTTTGACGCGCTCTTCGAGGGCGTGAAAGCCGTCCGCTGGAAGGAATACCTGCGCCGCGACGCATTCATCCACGTCAACGGCAAAAGCGCCAAGAGCGCGCTTTTCTCCGTGAGCGACTGCCAGAGCATATCCAAAAAGGCCATCGTCGAAAACCTCAGAACCGCGTACCGAACCGAGCTGCTGCCGGAAACCGGAAAGGAAGTCATAATCGAAATAGGCATCCTGCGCGATCAGGTCACGGTCGCGCTCGACCCCTGCGGCGCCGGGCTTTCCCGAAGGGGCTACCGCACCTACAACGTGGAAGCACCCTTGAGCGAAACGCTCGGCGCGGCTATCGTGACGCTCGCGCGCTATTATCCTGACATCCCCCTCATAGACCCCATGTGCGGCAGTGGAACCATGCCCATTGAGGCTGCCATGATCGCGCGCAACATGGCCCCCGGCCTCGGACGGAGCTTTTCCGCGGAAGGGTGGGATTTTCTCGGCAAATCCGTTTTTGCCGCGGAGCGCGAGCGCGCGCGCGACGAAGCGCGCGGCATCCGCCCCGATATCCTCGGTCGCGACATCGACGCGCGCAGCATAGAGCTGTGCAAAAAGCACGCTAAAAAGGCGGGCGTCATCGTGGATTGGGAGGTCGCGACCGTAAGCGAGCTTCGGACGAGCAAGACCGATGGAACGCTCGTATGCAACCCGCCCTACGGCGAACGCATGCTCAAAAAGGGCGAGGCGGACGCCCTCTGCCGCGACATGCGCAGGGTCTTCGACGCGCTTCCCGGTTGGAGCGTTTCGATCATCAGCGCGAACCGCGACTTTGAGCAGGTCTATGGCAAGCCCGCGGACAAACGGCGCAAACTCTCCAACGGCGGTATGCCGTGCACGCTGTATCAGTATTTCGCACCAAGGCGCGGGCGGGCGGAGCCGCCGGGGAACTGAGCGGACATACAGGATATGAAAGGGGCGGCCAAACGGCCGCCCCTGTGCGCACCAAAGAGCGCATCGCGTTTATCCTTCGGTCAAATCCTTTTTCTCGAACAGGCGGAACGCGCCGAACAGGAACACCGCCGCGAGCGCGAGCGCGAGGAGCACGTAGAGCGGGTCCAGCTTCCCGGCGATCAGCTCCTGCGGGTCGAAGAAGCTGAACGGGGAAATCAATTTCAGGAGGCCCGGCTTTTCGAGCATGTTATGGACGACGCCGAGCAGGAACGCATACAGGAACGCGAGGTTGCCGTAGAGCGCGCCCTTCTCGGGCTTTTTCGCAAGCGAGGCGAAAAACGCCGCGAGCGCGACGAACAGCGAACAGATCAGGAACACCGAAACCGAGAGCAGCAGCACCAGATGCGCGACGTTCTCGTCGGTCTTGAGGTATTTGACGGCAAGCAGGGAGAAGCCGGCGTTGCACGCCGAGAACAGCAGCAGGTAGATGTACGCGCCCGCGAGCTTCATCGCGAGGATGTGCGCGCGGGAGCGGGGCTTGGTGAAGACGAATTCGTAGGTTTTATCCAAGGTTTCCCGCGTCACGGCGGCGGAACCCAAATGGACCGCGTAGATCACCGCGCAGACGAGCACGTAGTAGAACAGCAGCGCCGTATAGCCGGGCAACGTGCCGATGTCGAGGTCGGAGACGCCCATCACGGCCCGCACGACGCGCGGAAACGCGTTGACAAGCTCCATCATACTGCCCGAGGCGGTGTAGCCCTGGTACTTGACGATGCCTGTGAAGCACAAGAGGAACATGCCGATCATCCAGAAGAGGAAAGCCTTGAAGCCCGCGCGCAGTTCGCGTTTCAACATATTCATCGCAATCCCTCCTTCAATCCGCGCGCGCGTCGCTCTTGCAGTAGCGAACGCAGGCGAGAGTCATGCAGCCGAGCGCGACGGCAATTGCCGTAAGGACGTATTTTGCCTCATAGCCGCCGTTTTGAAAGACGCTCCCCGGGGAGAAATACGTGAGCGGCGACAGGTAGCTGAGCGCTTCCTCCTTGGTGATGGAGCACAGCGCCATCATGATGAAGCCCGCGAAGCCCAAGGCCGTGGCAACGCCGGAAACCGAGCGCACCCTGCGCGCGAGCACGGCGTACAGCGCGCCGATCGAGAGGAACACGAGCTGCATGAAGAACAGCGCGAGCGAGGCGAGCGTCAGCGTGGGCAGGTTCGCGGGATCCTGCCCGTTGCCCGTAAAGGACAGAGCCGACGCCGCGAGGAAAAGCGCGTTCGCCGCGACGATGAGCGCGAGGCACGCGAGGAGCTTGAGCGCGAACAGGCGAGCGCGCGAGGCGGGCTTGGTCAGGAGGAAATCCGTGCACTTGGCGCGCTTTTCGCGCGAGAAGGCCGCGACTGCGAGCGAGGAGGCCATGATCGCCCCGATGAGCGCGAGGTAGGTAAACACGAACTGGAAGAATCCGCCGTAGGAAAAGATGGTGTCGAGCTCTATGCCGAACGCCGCGGCAAACGCGGGCGGCAGGCTCGCGAGCGCCGCCTCGACGGCTTCCCGGCTTTGCATGAAGATGCTGAAGAAAGCCGTGCCGATCAGGATGAACAGGATGAGCAAGCTCGCCGTCCATACGAGGAAGCTTTTGAAAAGCGCCTTTGTTTCAAAAAGGAATACGTTCAAGCGCACACCCCCTCAGTCGGCGTAGTAGTGCAGGAAGATTTCCTCGAGCGTCGGCTCCGTGATGTCGACGTTGGCGAGGGGATGGCGCGCGAGAAGCGAGATCAGGGAGTTGACGTCCCCCCTGTAGATGAAGCTCGCGCGCGCGCCTTCCGACTGCATGTTCTGCGCGCCTTCGAGGGCGAAGCCTTCCGGCGCGTCGGAGCGGAACGTCAAACTGACGTTCTTGTAGGCGGTCTGCAGCAGCTCGCTGACCGACTGGACGACCACGATGCGCCCCTCCTTGATGATGGCGACGCGGTCCGAAATGCGCTGCACCTCGCTGAGGATGTGCGAGGAGAAAAGTACGGTCGCTCCGCGCCGGTTCTCCTGTTTGATGAGGTCGAAGAAGGTCTTTTGCATCAGCGGGTCAAGGCCGCTGGTCGGCTCGTCGAGGATAATGAGGCGCGGGGCGTGCAGCAGGCCCTGTATGATGCCGACCTTTTTCTTGTTGCCGAGGCTCATATCCTCGATTTTCTGGTGCGCGTTCAGCTGCATAATCTCGCACAGCTCGCGGATGCGCGCGGTGCAATCCTTACGGTAGAAGCTTGCGGAATAGCGGAACAGGTCTATGGCGCGCATGTTGTCGTAGTAGAACACCTCGCCGGGGAGGTAGCCCACATCCCGCAGTATTTTGACCTTGTCCGCCTCGCAGTCGAGCCCGAATATTTTCGCTTCGCCGCTGGTCTTTTTGATCAGGGAGAGCAGCGTGCGGATGGTCGTCGACTTGCCCGCGCCGTTGGGGCCGATAAAGCCGAAGATTTCTCCCTCCTGCACCGTGAGGCTGACATCCACGATGCCCCGCGCCTTGCCGTAGTATTTGGTCAGATGTTTCGTTTCGATCGCCGCGTTCACCCGAGGTATTCCTCCTTATACGAAATTCTCCTGAAATAGGCCGACCACAGCCTGTATTTTTCCATCATATCCTCAAGCGTGGCGTCCTGCCCCGCGCGCCTAAGCTCGTGCATGTACCCGTCGAACATCCACGCGAGCATGCGGTAAACTTCCTGCGGGTCTACGTCATCGCGGAATTTCGAAAAATCGACGTTTTTGAAATATACCGAATAGATCGCGGCCGTTTCGCCCTCAAGCCGCCTGTCGAGCGCCTCGCGGACCGCCTCCTGCCGGGAATAGTACGCGCGCAGGATAAAATCAAACACGAAGGGGTTTTGCGCGAGCAGGGCGCATTTGCGCGCGGCCGCGTAATCGCACAGCTCGAAGAAATCCGTGATCTCACCCAGCCTGTCGTCCGCGACGAAGCGCTTGACCTCCTCCGCCGCCTGCTCGAACAGGAAGGAGAAGAAGCTTTTCTTGTCGTGGAAATAGTAAAACAGCAAGCCCTTCGAGATGCCCGCTTTGAGGGCGATCTCCTCCGTGGAGGCTTGCCTGAACTCGTTTTTAGCGAAAACTTCGAAGCCCGCGTTGATGATGCGCAGCCTTTTTTCTTCGGGCAGCTCCATGAATTTTTCGTTCACGCCCGCCTCCCCTGACCGGACCGGTTTAACCGCGCCGGTCAGCATAGCATGATTATATTCCGTTGACTCGTTTTTTCAAGCCCCCCGCGCGACATTTTTCGCCGCCGCCGCGTTCTTTTGCGTTGCGCCGCATCCGCGCGCTTTCCGCCGAAAAAGGGCTTTACAAATGAAAACCGATAACGTATAATAAACTTCGCGTCCAAACGGGGCTTTAGCGAAGTTGGCTATCGCGCTACACTGGCAGTGTAGAGATCACCGGTTCGAATCCGGTAAGCTCCACCAACTTATCAACACCAGTTGATACAATGAAACCCGTCTCGGAGTGAGGCGGGTTTTGTTGTGTAGAGCGAAAAAGGCTGGATGTCTGGGGATTCTTGCCTATGTAGCTATTTGATGATCAGAGGTGCGGGCGAAAGTTTATATGGCATTTGAGCATTCATTAGCCTAATCAGGCACGGTTCGGGTGTATTTGAATCTCAAGGGAGGAATCGTTCAATGCTGTACCGTACGTTCACGAGTGTCATAAAGCGGACCTAAAAGAAGCGAAGCGGATTAGCGCACGCCCGCCTTACATCCATGGATTCTATTATTCCTTGAGCTTGCTCGGCTTCTCGCCCGTGTTCACGTCGCGGTAGGAAACCACGATGCAGCCTGCGTCCTCGACGAGCTTGACGGTGCCCTCGCGGCTCTCGGCGGAGCCGCCGCCGGCGGAGCAGAAGAACAGCTCCACTTCCTTGCCATTAGGAAGCTGCTTTACGATGGAATTAAACGCAGGCGCAGGATAGCTCGCCCAGATGGGCGCACCGAGCACGATGCGATCGTACCCGGCAAGATCGATTCCGAGCGGCTCTATGGCGGACGCTTTTCTCTTCATCGCATGCGGGCAGCCCGGGATGAACGAGCCTATCAGGCTACGATTCTTCTTTTCGCGCACGCGCACGCAGTCCGCCTTGAGCTCAGCTGCAAGCTTTTCGGCCTCCCGCATGGTCGCGCCGCCAAAGGTATAATACAGGATGATGGTTTTCATAGTTTCCCCCTTCAATATCATGGCAGAACCTTCGCTTTCGCGCACAGTATAACAGCAGCGGATGAGTTTGTAAACGAAGAGAATACGTTTGGCTGTGTAATGCGCAAACAACGGCCTTCGCCGTTATAACGAAGACCGCTCGAATTACGCCGATTGTCAATTCATTGTTCGCTGTCAATCATTTACAGACTATCGCCAAGATCCTCACGGAATTTAGCAGCAAGCTTCTGCTGCCAGTCATCCACCGGCGCGAGGCGGCCAAAAAAGAAGCGCAGCACCGACGGCTCCTCGATGAATTTCAGCCCGCCCACAAGCTCCCGGTTCTTGAACAGCCACACGATGCGGTCGATCGCGTACTCGACCTGCGAGAGCGTGAACACGCGCCGCGGAAGCGCGAGGCGCAGCAGCTCCATGTCTGCAAAGCGCTCGGAGCCGTCCGGCTCGCGCTGCTCGGATATGGTGCCGCGCTCCATGCCGCGGATTCCGCCCGCGATAAACAGCGCCGCGCCCAGCGCGCCCGCCGGGTACTGGCTCTGCGGCACGTGGGGCAAAAAGCGCAGCGCGTCGAGATGGCAGCCGAGGCCGCCCGCGGGCAGTATCACGGGCACGCCCTGCCGGTCGAGCTCATTGCACATGTATTCGATAAACTGCGGCCCTTGGGAGATGTTGTCCTCATCCATGGTTTCCTCGAGGCCGACGGTGATGGCCTCCATCTCGCGCACGCTCATGCCGCCGTAGGTCAAAAAGCCCTCGAACATGGGCACGAGCTCCTTCATGCTCTCGCAGAGCGCCTTGGAGCGCATGCACATGCCGCCGCCGCGCGCCGCGCCGAGCTTCCTCGCGGAAAAATAGATGATGTCCACGGCATCCGCCATGGCGCGCGTGATCTCGCGCGTAGTCATATCGCGGCAGGCTTCCTCGCGCTTTTTGATGAAGAATAAATTGTCCTGCCAGAGCGAGGCGTCGAGGACAGCGATGATGCCGTTCTCGCGCGCGATATCGGATACCGCCTGTATGTTCTCCAGCGAAAGGGGCTGGCCGCCGATGAGGTTCGTGCCGGCCTCGATGCGGATGAAGGCGATGTTATCCCGCCCCTCCTTTTTGATGAGCGCGCGGAGCTTATCAAGGTCGAAGTTACCCTTGAAAGGGAAATCGCTGACGGCCTTCCTCCCCTCGTCGATGACGAGCTCTTCCACGATGCCGCCCATGCGCGTGATGTGCGCCTTGGCGGTGGTGAAATGGAAGTTCATAGGCACAACGCTGCCAGGCTTGACGAGCACCTGCGAGAGGATGTGCTCGCACGCGCGGCCTTGATGCGCGGGCAGGAAAAACTGCATGCCGAAGATCTCTTTGAGTTTGTTTTCGAGCCGCGTGAACGTGGCGCTGCCCGCGTAGCTGTCGTCTGCGATCATCATGGCGGCAAGCTGGTTGTCGCTCATGGCGTTGACGCCGGAGTCGGTGAGCATGTCGAGGAAGATGTCCTTGTTGGTGAGGAGGAAGGTGTTGTTGCCCGCCTCGGAGACGGCTTCGAGCCTGCGCTCGACCGGGGGAAGGCCGAGCTTCTGCACGATGCGAACCTTGTGCATTTCGAGGGGGAGTTGTTTGCCGCTTGCGAACTTGATGGTTTCCATGGGTGTCTTCTCCTTAAAAAATATTTTTGGGGAAGCACCCTTTGGCCCGATGCCCCATCCCGGGGAGAACATATAAAAACGCTCCTCCTCCGTTGCCAGAGGACGAGCGCCAAATCCCGTGTTACCACCTCAATTCGCCTGCGCCTCACGGCGCACGCCTTTTCAAGTACGACGGATGACTCCGCGATACTCTACCGCGATAACGGGCGAACCCGTTCCAGCCTACTCGGCATTGCCTTTCGATGGACTGCTCAAAGCGTGTATTCCCGGGCCGTACCTGCCGCCTCGCACCATCCGGCGGTTCTCTGGAAGGCCTCCGGGGCGATTGCCCCTCCCGGTACTCCTTCGCTGTCAGCGCATTTGTTTATCAAATTAGGCACGATTATACACGCAGCAAAAAGGTTTGTCAACAGCGAGAATATATTACTTTTATTGCCCGGAAAATATCGGTTTTTGCCTAAGCCGCCCGAACCGCGCCGCAGAGGGGATGGAAACCGGCTCCCGGGCGCGCTATAATATCAGATAAGTCCAGCAAAGCACACGAAGGGGTTACTGAAGCATGGAAAGGGGCGCCAGCGCAAAAAGCAATTTGATGCTGCACATCGCCGTGATGCTCTTCGGCCTCTCGGGGGTCGCGGCGAAGTTCGCCGCGGCAAGCGCGGTCATGATCGCGTTCGGCCGCTGCGTTGTTTCCGCGTGCGTGCTTTTGCCGCTGCTTTTGATCACGCGGCAGCCTCTTCGCGTTTCCCTCAGGGAGGATGTCCCGCGGCTCGCCGCGGCGGGGCTGCTGCTCGCGCTGCATTGGGTCTCGTTCTTCGAGTCGGTGAAGGTCGCCTCGGTCGCCGTCGCAACCATCGCGTTTTCGACGTATCCTCTGTTCCTCGTTTTCCTTGAGCCGCTGGTCTATCGCGAGAGATTCCGCAAAATCAGCCTGCTCTTCGCTTTGTTGCTGCTCGCGGGCGTGCTGGTGACCATCCCCGCGTTCTCGTTTTCCGACCAAACGCTGCGGGGCGTTCTTTGGGGCATGCTCTCGAGCCTCACCTATGCGGGGCTCAGCTTGCTGAACCGCTCCCTCACCATGCGCCACGGCGGCGCGAAGATATCCCTCTTTGAGCAGGCAATCGCTGCCGTCGCGCTGCTGCCCTTCGCGCTCATGGACGGCAAGCGGCCGGACCCGCAGGATATCGCCGTCATCGCCTTCATCGGCATATTCTGCACGGCGCTGGCATTCTCGCTGTTCGTGGCGGCGCAAAAGCGCGTGCGCGCGCAGACCGCGGGCATTGTCGCGGGCATGGAGGCGGTCTACGGCATCCTGTTCGCATACCTGCTGCTCGGCGCGGCGCCGTCGCTCCGGGAAATCGTCGGCGGCGTCATCGTGCTCGGCGCGGCGCTCGCGGCGACATGGAAGAAGATACCTCGCTGAGCCGCTTCTCTTTTTTCTCGTAAGCTTTGACGGGGAGAAACTTGTGGGCGACATCCTTCGCGTGATCGACTTCGGCCTTAGGGCGAACGAGGCGTACCTTGCCCGGTGCGCGGAAACGGAAAGCTATCTGGAAGGAAAGATGAAGTATGAGGCGTAAAGTCAGGCTGATCCTCGCGTACGCGGCGATGTTCCTTTTCCCGCTGACGTTCAACTATCTTTCTCCCTACGTCAGCATAGACGGCGCGATGACAGGGCTCGTTTCGGGCAGTGTGCTCGTATTCGCGCTGCAGTTCCTTTCGGGCGTGTTCCTCGGGCGCGCGTGGTGCGCGTGGGCCTGCCCGGTCGCGGGCATCGCGGAAATCGGGCGCAGCGTCAAAGACAGGCGCGTCAACATAAAAAGGCTCGCGGTGCTCCGCTACGCCGTCTTCGGCGTATGGTTTGCGGTGCTCGTTACCTCGTTCGTGCTCGCGGGCGGCATACGCGGCCTCGACCCGCTACATTTGACGGAGCGCATCGTTTCCATCGACGAGCCGATGAAGTTCATCACCTATTACTTCGTGCTGCTCTTACTGCTCGTTTTGACCCTCGCCATCGGCCGCCGCGGCGCGTGCCACGCCGTCTGCTGGATGGCGCCCTTTTTGACCGCGGGTGAGCTCATCGGGCGCGCGCTGCATGTTCCGCAGCTGAAAATCCGCGCCGAGGCGGAAAAATGCGTCGATTGCGGCCTGTGCACGAAGAAGTGCCCCATGAGCATCGACGTCGAAGCGGAGATCAAATCCGGACGCGTCAAATCCCTCGCCTGCATCCGCTGCGGCGAATGCGCGGACGGCTGCCCGAGGTCGGTTTTGCGCTTCGGGATGCGGTGAGGCGAAGGATAGCGCGGCTTACGATAAACCGGCTTATCAAATCCCTTTCCGGCGACGCGGCGCGGCAAAACCCGCGCAAAAAGTCGGTTTCGCGCGGGCTAACGCATGTATCAGGAGTCTAAAATAGAGCGGGGCTCCCTATTTCTTTTTCCAGGCTTCCGTTTTGATGAAATCATACCCGCCGTTGGCGGCAAGGCTTACGACCACGGCGTTGACGAGCGAGAGCACCGCGCTGCCCCATGTGAGCGCGCCCGTGAACAGGTTCGCAAGTATCAGGACCACTGCCGCGACGATCCACGAGAAAATGCGCGTGGGCAGCTTCCCGATGAAGCTCACTTCCTTGAAGAGCTGCGTGATCAGCATTGTTGCCACGAGCGCGCCCGCGTAGGTCGCGAGCGCAGACCAGGTGAAGAATTCTTCCATAAAACCTCCTTTCAACCGCATTTTATGTATATGCGGGGAAGGGGGCGGGAATTTATCGCGCGCCGCGAAGCTTCCCTCGCGGCGCGTCGGATGATTGCGGATGATCTTATTTGCGCATCAATATCTGCGCCTGCGCCCGCGCGGGGTGCTTATGCCCGCGAGGTCCTGCAGCGCTTCGTACTCCTCCTTGGTGCGCGGCAGAGTCGGCATCGCGCCTGTGGTTTCGTTGGCGCTGACGCTCTGAGCCATGTCGAGGTATTCCTCATCGGATTTTTGCTTCTTTGGCATGGGAAAGCTCCTTTTTTCTTAGCTTTCATTTTCGCGGCGCGGATTATGCGGGCTTTGCGGCTGCCTTTTGCTGCCGAAGCCCTCCGCTTTGCGCGCATTTGGGATACAATAGACCGCACAGCGGCGGGGTGTCGCGGGCATTGCCCCGTGCTTTTTGGGGCAAGCTAGGCACGGAGGTGAGCTTTATGGGGCCCAAATATAAGGATATGTATTCCCTTTTCGAGGGAGACGCCGAAGCGCAGCGCTACTTTGAGGACTTGCCGGATTATATGCGCGAGCAGATCCAGACCCGCGCGGGCAACGTCAACTCCTTCTCGAGCCTGCAGGACTATGCCGAAAACCTGCTGCGCGGGAACGATTAGGACGCGGGAGAACATGCAAAGGCCGGGGTGGAAAACCCCGGCCTTTGAATCTTCAAAGCGATTCTGTTTGCCCCTATTCCGCCTTCATTCCGATGGCCTTCGCCTTGCCGTCGAGGATATCGACGCTCAGGCGGATCGATTCGCCAATGGCCTTGTCAATGTCGTCCGGCATGACGCCGAGCAGCTCGCAGCCGAGGGACTTATCGATGAACAGCTCCGCGCACTGGAGATCGGCGAACTTCACCATTTCGAGCCCCGGCTCGTGTCCCGCGGCATGCTGTTCCTTCATGATCTTCCGCGCACCCATGGTAAAGAGGAATTTAGGTATGGTGACAATCTTCTTTTCCGGCGTACCCATGTGCTTGTGGACGAGCCTGAGAAAATCCACCCATGTGAGGTTCTCGTAGCCGATGGGGTACGCGTTGGCTCCGACGTTGCGCTCGAGCGCGCCCGCGAGCGCCTGACCGACCTGCTTGACCGTCACCATGGTCGTGCCGCCCTTGGGATACATGGTCGCGCCTTTCATTGCCCGGATCTGCTCGACGAGGAACACCCACACGGGCTTCCTGCCCGGCTGCGCGCCGAAGATATAAGGAAGCTCGAGCACCGCGACGCTGAATTTGTCATCCGCGAAGGAAAGCGCCATGTTTTCCTGGTCGATGCGGCTGCGGATGTAGGGATGCCATTTGGTCAATTCAAGCTTCGGCCAGATCTTCGCAAAATGCGAAAAGTAGGAGCCGCAGATGACCGCGCTTTTCACGCCGCATTCTTTGGCAATGCGAAGGAGCTTCTCGAGCGGCGTGATGTTGAACTTTTTGAACATGTCGTAGATGGGCGCGGGTCCCTCCAAGCGCTCGTCCACGCCCGCGGCGAACACGAAACCCTCGCAGCCCTTCATCTGCGCCTTAAGCTCTTTGTCGCTCATCTCCATGAAATTACCCAGGGTCAGCTTCATTTCCTGCGGGATCTGCGCGCCCTCCGGAATCGGGGGCAGGGCAATAGAGGAAACATCATGCCCGCGCGCGATCATCTCCTTCGCGCCCTCGCTCCCGAGTAGGCCCGTGCCGCCGATCATAAACACCTTCATAATCCGACTCCCCTTTCCTCCATTTATTCTTTGTACAACTCAGTCGAAACTACCTTCCTTTATTTCCCTTTATCATAATACAAAGCGGCGGTTTTGGCACTCTTTTTATGCGCGGAATATTAAGAAAAACGGCGCGCGGGAACAGTCAAACGGCAGATTGCACCAGAGGATACAAATTCCGCGCGAAATACTATATGTTGTGCCAAATCAAATTCGTTGTTGCCATTTCAGGAGGCATATTGTATAATAAGCCAACCTAAAGTTTTTAAGCTTGGTACCGAGATGCCGGCAAAACGAAAGAAGCGCGCAATGCCCATATGCGTACTTTAGACCTTGCCGGAAAAAAGCAAGGTTTTTTTGTTGGCAAAGGAGGGTATATGCTCTCATTCAAAGCGGAACTGATGGACGAAACGGCGATGCGGCGCGCGCTGATGCGCATCTCCCACGAAATCGTCGAGAAGAACAAGGGCGTCGAGGCGCTCTGCCTCGTGGGCATCCGTCGCCGCGGCGAGCCGCTCGCCCGCATCATTTGCGACAACATCGAAAAAATAGAGGGCGTGCGCGTGCCCTGCGAGAGCGTCGATATCAAGTATTACCGCGACGATCTCACCCTCATGAACGAATCCCCCATATGGAGGAAGCCCGACCTCCCCTTCGACGTGACGGGTAAAAGCGTCGTCCTCGTGGACGACGTGCTTTATACCGGCCGCACGGCGCGCGCGGCCATGGAGGCGGTCATCGCCTGCGGCCGCCCGCGGGTCATTCAGCTCGCGGTGCTTGTAGACCGCGGCCATAGGGAGCTGCCCATCCGCGCCGACTTCGTGGGCAAGAACGTCCCCACCTCGAGAAACGAGCTGATCGAAGTGCAGATACCTCCCTTCGACGAGGCCATGCGCACGTGCCTGATGGAGGCCACATAATCGTTTTCCATAGATATGCAATAAATCCAAATCCAAAGAAAAGAGAGGGAAAAAACAAGTGGACAAACGGAAACTCGGCTATCTCCCCGACGAAAAGCCCCCGATAGGGAAGCTGCTGCTCTACGCGCTGCAGCAGGTCATCGTGATGTTCCCGGCGACCATCGCCGTGG
>JAPXSN010000027.1:0-16475 GCA_033813015.1 Clostridia bacterium
CTGATAGTCCAGCGAGGAAAAGGGCTCGTCAAGCAGCAGCACATCCGGCGAGGTCGCAAGCGTGCGGATAAGCGCCACCTTCTGGCGCATCCCACCCGAGAGCTGGCGCGGATAATGCCTGGAAAAGGCCGAAAGGCCGTAGGTATCGAGCAGGCCGAGTGCGCAGCTTCGCGTTTGCGGCGTGAGGGTCTTCTGCACCTCGAGTCCCAAGAGAATGTTGCCCTCGATGTTCCTCCAGTCAAGCAGATGGTCGCGCTGGAGCATATAGCCCGGCTTGAAGCCGTTGATGCGCACGCTGCCCGAGGAAGGCTCTATGATGCCCGCAATGAGCGAGAGCACGCTCGTCTTGCCGCAGCCGGAAGGGCCCACGACGGCGACGAATTCGCCCCGCTTCACCTGCATGGAGAGGTGGTCCACAGCGGGCGTTTCCCCGCTGCGCTCATGATAAATCAAGCTGACATCGTTGATGTCGACAACAATTTCTTCCATACTTGCCTCCATGACTTCAATGTATTCCCTCGATTGCCATCGGGTGAACATGACGGCGGCCGCCGGAGTATTATGGAGCATGAAAGGCGTGATCAGTATGCAGACAAGACCGTCGATGGTATGTATTAAAAAGGGAAGCATCAAGCGAAGGACTCTGCGCAGCGCTCTGATCTTCGCGGTCGTGGCGATCATACTGCTCTGCTGCGGCGTGGATTTCCTGCTCTCGCTGCTTTTCTCCAGCGCGACGGTGATCGTCGTGCGGCTGTTCGTATTCAAGTAACCTGGAACGTAAAAAAGCCTCGCTATACAAGCGAGGCTTCATGCGCTTTGTCTATCAGACGCTGCGCTCGACCTTGCCGGAACGAAGGCAGCGGGTGCAGACATTCATCCGCTTCGTCGTGCCGTTGACAACGACATGGACGGACTGAATGTTGGGCGCCCAGCCGCGCTTGGTCTTCCTGTTGGAATGGCTGACCAGATTGCCCGACATGACGCCTTTGTTGCAAACCTCACAAAACTTGGCCATGCTGTACACCTCCTTACCGACCGGTAGCGTAGCGTTTTGCTCAAACATTGTTATTATAGCGGAAAGGCTTTTCATTTGCAAGAAGAAAATTGCAGATTTATTGCGGCTTCACAGCGCTTCCAACATATGCGTTTGCTTGAAAATGAACTCAGGCATATTCGTTTCAAAGCAATGGAACAATACGCGTAGATAGTCTGAAAGGAGGAGCGCGTAATGAGCCCCATCTATGAGGATGAGTATCTGCCTTTGGAGAGAAACCTCTCGAGGAAGCACCGCAACAAGCAGGGCGGACAGAACAATCAGGCCGAACAAAATCGCGATACGGAGCGCGAACGGCGCAGCGATAAGGAGACCAGACCTCTGTGAACCTGCATAGGGCAGCGACACATGCCCGACTGCCCGGCTGATTGACGGTGCGGGCAACCAAGGAGCCCTCTTTCGGGAGGGCTCTTTTTAGCGCGTTTTTTCGGGGCTATTTCGCCTTTGCCCTTACGTACTCTATGGCTTCTTTGCCGGTCATATGCTCGATGTCGATGGCGACGAAACTCGATTGCTCGCATCGCTCGACGGCCTTATTCCGGGCATCCTCGGGCTGGTCGCCGGAATACTTTTCCACCAAGGCACCGAAGGCCGCAAGACGCTCTTCACCCTCGGCGATCCTGGCTTTTCCAAAGGCGATGGCGCTTCGAAAATAAGTGGTATATTCCTTGCCTACAATCGTGTCCTCGTCGACGACCGCGAAGGAAACTTTAGGGTTCTTGGCGAGCGCGTCGATCTTATGTCCGGTCTTGGCCGAGTGGAAATAGATTTTGCCGTCGAAGTAAACGTAGCTCAACGGCACCGCATAGGGATAATCCTCGTCGCCCAGACACGCGAGGATGCCGTTCGTGCACCGCTCCATGACGGCGGCAGTATCCTCTTTTGAGAGCAATTGGCGGATTCTCCTCATTTGACGGAACATTTTTGTTTTCCTCGCTTTTTAGTGATGTGGAATACGGATTCCTCTTATGCCGAAGGGTGCTGGAAGCCGAGGCCGTAGGCCGCGTCGTATGGGCAGAACATGATCAGCGCACCCTCATCGATGCCGTAGACGAGCTTGCGGATACGGTGCGCTTCCGCGCGAGAGCAGGCGCAGATGAGCACGCGCCGCACGCTGCCGGTGAACGTGCCAAGCGCTTCGACGGAGGTTACGCCGCGCTCGATGTCCGCGTTGATGCGCGCGGCAATGCGTTCGCCCTCGCCCGTCACGATGATGGCGAGCTGACCCGCCGTGAGGCGGTAGGTGATCTTGTCGATGAGCACGGTCGCAACTACGCTCATCATGATGCCTTGCAGCACCGCATCTATGCGGCTGAAGGCCACGCCTCCCAGGAGGATTACGACGCCGTCCGTGACGATGGAGAGCATACCGATGGAGACATGGGGCAGCTTCTTTCGCAGGCTCATAATGAGAAAATCCGTGCCGCCGGTTGAGGAGCCGCGCCGGTAGATCAGCGCGAGTCCCGCGCCCGAAAGCGCGCCCGCGTAGAGCGCGGCCATGATAGCGTCCCCGGAATAGACGGGGAAGAGCGGGAATACCACGTCGAGCAGCACGGTCACGATTGCCATGGTTTTGAGCGACTTAAACAGGAACCACTTCCCGAGTGTGCGGTAGCTGAACAGGATCACGGGGATGTTGAGCAGCAGCGTGAGCACGCCGATGGGGAGGCTCGTAAAATGGTTGATGATCACGGAAAGGCCCGCGATGCCCCCCGGCGCGAACTGCGCGGCCGAGGCGAAGCTGTAGATGCCTGCGGCGTACAGTGCGCCGCCGATTATGTCAATGGGTAGGTCTTTAACGATATCGATCCAGTTGCGTTTGGTTTCGGCGCGCATGGTTTCACGCTCCTTTCGGCGATGCTTCCCTGAGAAGCATGATTCAGTATAGCAAACGCGCCTCCGTGATGCAATGCATGGTATAAACGCACGAAAATCGCAGGGTCGATATGGAATCGGCCCCTACGCGAATCGCGCCCGCAGGCGGCGTTTTCTTGATTGTCAACTGGCACCCTTTCGCGCTTACCCCCGCTAATACAAATTACCCTACGGCACCATCTTACCATAAAACAAAAACCACCATCAACCGAGGTAAATTGATGGTGTTTTTTTGGCAGGGGCAGAAGGATTCGAACCCTCAAGAACGGTTTTGGAGACCGCTATGTTACCATTACATCATGCCCCTAAAGTTAACGTGGCTATTATAGCATTCGGCATTTGCGGTGTCAACGACCATTCGACAGGGCATATGCTGTGGTTTGTCGTTGCTCTTTCCCCAACAGACGGTTATAATAAGTACGATGTATAAGCTGGAAAATGACCTTGAACTGAAAAAGACCGCCGCTGTGCCCGAACAAGAGCTGTGCGCGGGCAGGGAAGCGGCCTCGCGATTGCGGGAACGCCTCTTAGGGCGCGATCTGACGTATTTTATCGAAACCTACGGCTGCCAGATGAACGAGCACGACTCGGAGAAGCTCGCAGGCATGCTCGAAGCATGCGGCTTTGCAAAGTCCGAGACGAAGTTCGCCGCCGACGCCATCCTCTTCAACACCTGCTGTGTGCGCGAGCACGCCGAAAAGCGGCTGATGGGCAACGTGGGCGCTCTCAAAAAGCTCAAGGATGAACGGCCGGGGCTCCTCGTGTGCGTCTGCGGCTGCATGGCACAGCAGGAAGGCGTCGCGGACAAGCTCTACAAGCGCTTTCCGTTCGTCGATCTCATTTTCGGTACGCACGAGCTGCACCTGTTCCCGCAGCTTTTGGAAGAAGCCATGGAAGGCCGCCGCCTTGCGCGCGTGCGCGACTTGGATGGCGAAATCGCAGAAGGGCTGCCCGTTTTGCGAAACAGCGGCGTGTCGCAGTTCGTCACCATCATGTACGGGTGCGACAACTTCTGCTCCTACTGCATCGTGCCCTACGTGCGCGGGCGGGAGCGCTCGCGGCAGCCGGAACGCATCCTCGCGGAGATCCGTGCGCTCGCGGCAGGCGGCGTGAAGGAAATCACGCTGCTCGGGCAGAACGTCAATTCTTACCGGGGGGTGGGGGAGATCGACTTCCCGGAGCTGCTGCGTATGGCAAGTGAAATCGAGGGAATCGCGCGCATCCGCTTCATGACCTCGCACCCAAAGGATCTTTCTGTGCGTTTGGTCGAGGCGATAGCGGCACTTCCCAAGGTCTGCCCCCACATTCACCTGCCCGTACAGTCGGGCAGCGACTGCGTGCTCGCCCTGATGAACCGCGGGTATACCTCGAAGGATTACCTCGCGCTCGTCGCGAATCTGCGAAAGGCCGTGCCGGGCATCGAGATCACGACGGACTTCATCGTGGGCTTTCCGGGCGAAACGGAGGAGGATTTTCTCAACTCGCTACGCCTCGCGCGGGAGGCGGGTTTTTCCGCAGCCTACACCTTCAAATATTCAAAGCGCGGCGGCACAAAGGCGGCGGACATGGAGGGACAGGTTCCCGAGGAGGTCAAGAAGGAGCGGCTCAAGCGCCTTAACGACGCCGTCGCCGAAGGGCTTCGCGCGGGGAACGAGAAATACATCGGCATGACGGGCGAAGTATTGGTGGAAGGCTGCGACAGGCGGGGCAACGCCATGGCATTTGGCAAGCTGCCCAGTTTTAAAATGGCGTACTTCCCGGGGGACGAGAGACTGATCGGCAGGCTCATACAAGTGAACATAACCAAAACGTCGGCGAACTCGCTCATCGGCGAGCGCGCGGAATAGAAAGGATGCAAAGATGATCATCGAAAAAGCGAGGGAGCTCGGCATCGCGCTGAGCGAATCAGAGGAATTCAGAGCTATGAACGAGGCGAAGCTTGCCATGGAGCGCGACGAGGCGCTCATGGAAAAGCTCGCCGCCTTCAACGAAAAACAGAGCAGCATCATGGAGTTGATGAGCGGCGATGATGTATCGCAGGCAGAGCTTTCGCTGCTTTCCTCCGAAATGGAGGCGATTCGCACATCCCTTATCGAAAACGACGCCTTCGTCAGGATGCTCGAAACGCAGGGCGCGTTCCAGGAGTTGATGAAGCGCGTGAACCGCGCGATCGGCGTGTGTATCGGCGCGGATATGGAAGAGGACGGAGAAGGCAGCGGATGCGGCGGGGACTGCGCTGGCTGTCGCGGCTGCCACTGAGCTTTTAAGAAAGGCCGACATATGCCCGCGAACGTCACGCCCATGATGAGCCAATATCTCCGGCTCAAGGAGAAGTACGGCGACTGCCTGCTCTTTTTCCGCCTCGGGGATTTCTATGAGATGTTCTTCGAGGACGCGCTCACCGCCTCGCGCGAGCTGGAAATCGTGCTCACCGGACGGGATTGCGGTCTCGAGGAACGTGCTCCTATGTGCGGCGTGCCGTATCACGCGGTTGACAACTACATCGCAAAGCTCATCGATAAGGGCTATAAGGTTGCGCTGTGCGAGCAGCTCACAGACCCTGCGCTCTCCAAGGGCCTTGTTGAAAGGGACGTCGTTCGCATCTACACGGCGGGCACGATTATCGAGGAATCCATGCTCGATGAGCGCGCGAACAACTACATCGTGTCGCTCTACTATTTCGACGGCGGCGTGGGCCTTGCCTTTTCGGATGTTTCCACGGGCGGGTTCTGCGTAATGGAGTTCCAGGGCGAGGGAGTGCATCAGGCGCTGCTCGACGAGCTCGTGCGCATTTCACCCAATGAGATCATTGCCAACGACTCGCTTTTCGTGCAGGAGCCGCTCGTCAAGCGCATCCAGAGTGCATACCGCATTCACTGCGAGGACAGCCGGAATTTCGAACCCGCCAAGGCCGAGGCGCGGCTGCTGCGCCATTTTAACATATCTTCCCTCTCCCCGTTCGGCTGCGACAAAATGGCCCTCGCCGTGCCCGCCGCGGGCGCACTGATGGCCTACCTCGAGGAAACGCAGAAGAATTCGCTTGCGCACATCCGCAAAATCTCCGTGACGCGCAGGAGCCTTTTCATGGCGCTCGACGCCGCGACGCGGCGAAACCTCGAATTAACAAAGCCCCTGCATTTCGAGGGGAGCAAGCGCAGCACGCTTCTGTACCTGCTTGACAAGACCGAGACCGCCATGGGCGCGCGGCTTCTTCGGGCGTGGATCGAACAGCCGCTGCAGAACATCGATGAAATCGAAGCGCGGCTCGATGCCGTCGGCGAGCTCGTTTCCAGCCTGCAGGGGCGCGAGGCGTTGGGCGCTGCGCTCGACTCCATTTACGACATTGAGCGGCTGTGCAGCCGCATTGCCTACGGCACGGTCAACGCAAGGGATTGCGTGGCCCTGCGTGCGTCTCTCGCGAAGCTGCCCGCCATCATGGAGCTCACGGGGAAGCTGCGCGCTGCCCCATACCTTCGCATTGCATCGCGCCTCGATGCCATGGAGGACATCCACGCGCTTCTCGACGAGGCCATCGTAGACGAGCCGCCCGCGGGCGTCAAGGACGGCGGTATCATCAAAACAGGCTATGATGCCGAGGTTGACCAACTCCGCGAAGCCTCATCCAATGGCAAGGATTGGATTGCCCGCATGGAAGCGGACGAGCGCGCGGCTACGGGCATCAAAAATCTCAAAATAGGTTATAATCGTATATTCGGTTACTATATTGATGTAACGAAATCTTACCAGCACCTCGTTCCGTACAACTACCAGCGAAAGCAAACGCTTGCAGGTTCCGAGCGCTACGTCACGCCCGAGCTGAAGGAATTGGAAGAGACCATAACCGGCGCGGAGGAGAGGCTCATCCAGCTTGAATACGAGCTGTTCGTGCGCGTTCGCGAAACGCTCGCTTCCTGCATCGAGCGACTGCAGAACGATGCAACGCTCATCGCGGAACTCGATGTATACTGCGCACTCGCCGGAGCCGCATTTGAAAATGACTACTGCCGTCCTAAGATGCTCGCAAATGGCGCCATCAGCATCACAGATGGCAGACACCCCATTGTCGAGCGCGGTGCGAAGGACGGCTTTGTGCCCAACAACACGCAGCTCGACCAGAAGGAAAACCGCCTGTTGATCCTCACGGGGCCCAATATGGCAGGCAAGAGCACCTATCTTCGCCAAGTCGCGCTGATCGTATTGATGGCGCACATCGGCTCCTTCGTGCCCGCGAAGAAGGCGAGCATCAGCGTCGTGGACCGCATTTTCACGCGCATCGGCGCATCCGACAACCTCGCCTCCGGCCAGAGCACGTTCATGGTGGAGATGAGCGAGGTGGCAGGCATACTCAACAACGCGACGCCGCGAAGCTTGCTCATCCTCGACGAGATCGGTCGCGGCACAAGCACGTTCGACGGCCTTTCCATTGCGTGGGCCGTGCTTGAGTATATTGTCGACTCCGCGCGCTGCGGTGCAAAGGCGCTGTTCGCGACGCACTACCATGAGCTGACCGAGCTCGAGGGGAGGCTTCCCGGCATCAAAAACTACCGCATTTCCGTCAAGGAGGTTGGGGACGACGTTATTTTCCTGCGGCGCATTGTGCGTGGCAGCGCGGACAAGTCCTTCGGCGTGCAGGTGGCGCGGCTTGCAGGTCTGCCGGATGACGTGATCGCCCGCGCGAAGGAACTGCTCGCACAGCTCGAGGCCGCGGATATCAACCGCGACATCATGGGCACCTGCGTCAAGGATAAGGAGGACGAGCAGCAACTCACACTTTTCGGCTCCCCCAAGGCGGACGATATTGTGGAAACCCTGCGCGTGCTCGACGTAAATTCCCTCACGCCCATGGAGGCTATGAACGCGCTTTATGACCTGCACATGCGAGCGAAGCTGAAGGATTAAGATGAAAAGCATACGCGTGCTCGACAAATATACATCGGACCGCATTGCCGCGGGCGAGGTTGTGGAACGCCCCGCCTCGGTCGTCAAGGAACTTGTGGAAAATGCGCTAGACGCCGGGGCAAAGGCCGTTTCCGTCGAAACGCAGGACGGCGGGCTCAGCCTCATCCGCGTGACGGACGACGGCTGCGGCATCCCGAGCGACGAGGTGCAGACCGCCTTCCTTCGTCACGCGACGAGCAAAATAGAGGATTCCGAAGACCTCGCGCGCATCGAAACGCTCGGTTTTCGCGGAGAGGCGCTTTCCTCGATCAGCGCCGTAGCGCACGTCGAGATGCGAACCAAGACCCGCGACGCGCAGACCGGCGCGCAGATCCGTTTAGCCGGTGGGGATGTGCTTTCTTTTGCGGAGTCAGGCGTGCCCGACGGCACGCGCGTCGAGGTTGCGGATTTGTTCTACAACGTGCCCGCGCGGCTGAAGTTCCTCAAAAACGCGCGCGCAGAGGCGGCATACATCAGCGATTACGTTTCGCGCATGATTATGGCGCGGCCGGACGTCGCCTTCCGGCTCACGCAATCAGGCAAGTCTGTCTACCGCAGCGCGGGTGACGGGAATTTCCTTAATGCCGTCTACTGCGTCTACGGCGCGGAGGTCATGCCGCATCTGAAAAGCATCGAGTACGACGACGGCTATGTAAACCTTTCGGGCTGCGCCGGCACGGAGCAGATCGGCCGTGCGAACCGCACCGCGCAAACCTTCTTTATCAACGGGCGCTACATTAAATCTCAGAAGCTTTCCTTCGCGCTGCAGCGCGCCTACGATGCGCGGCTAATGACGGGCAAGTTCCCCTTCTGCGCCGTTTCGATTGCAATCAACGCTCGGGAGATCGACGTCAACGTCCACCCGAACAAGCTCGACGTGCGCTTCAGGCAGGAAGAGCGCGTCGTGCGTTCGCTCCTGTATGCGACGCGAAGCGCGCTCAATGAAGCCCCGGCCGAAACAGCCCCCGCGCAGGCGTTTCCCATGGAACACCGAGAAGAAAGGCCGGTTTTCAGCCGGACGGATGAATATCTGCGTCTGGAGGCTTTGCCGCCAGACGCCTTCGCTGCAAAGCCGAAGGAAAGGCTCGTATTCAACGACTCCGGCGCGGCTACGGTCTCTCAGCCTCAGTTCGCTCCGCCGGAGGCCACTTTTGCACCGCCTGTGCCGCATCCGGCCGGACGCATCGAGCAGACGGATCTTGGGATGCAGAATATCAAAGTTATCGGGCAGATCTTCGATTGCTACTGGGTCGCACAGCTCGGCGACAAGGTCTTCTTCATCGACCAGCACGCGGCGCACGAACGCAGGCTCTACGAGCAGATTTTGAAGAACGGCTTCAACGTCGATTCCCAGATTTTGCTCATTCCGGAAATCGTGAAGCTTTCGCCCTACGAAAACGAAACGCTGCTTTCGAATATCGAGGCGTTCGCCGAGCTCGGATTCGATATTTCTGAATTCGGGCCGCTGACCGTGAGCGTGCGCGCGATGCCATCGATTCTCGGCGCGCCGCAGACGACGGCGTTTCTTCGCGAGGCCATCGAGCAGCTCGATAAGAAATATCGGCTCAACACGCTGGAACTGAAGCGCGCGGCGCTGATCCGTATGGCATGCCGCCGCGCGATCAAGGCAGGGGAGAGGCCAGATCCGACGGAGATTGCGGAGCTGCTCGCGTGCTATGAGCGTGAGGGCATCCCCATGACCTGCCCACACGGAAGGCCGGTCATGATCGCGATGTCGCGGCTCGAGTTCGAAAAGCTGTTCAAGCGGGTGCTGTGATGGAGAAGGAGAAGCTCTATTTCCTCGTGGGGCCGACGGCCTCGGGCAAAACGGCCGTTTCCATAGAGCTCGCGCTTCGACTGAATGCGGGAATCGTATCCGCGGATTCGATCCAGGTCTATCGCGGCATGGACGTCGGCTCCGCGAAGCCGACGCGGGCGGAGCAGCGGGGGATACTTCATCACATGCTCGACGTCGTTGACCCCAAGGAGCGCGATTTCAGCGTGGCGCGCTACCGCGAGGAGGCGCTCATCTGCGTATCCGACATCCTTTCTCGGGGGAAGAAACCGCTCGTCGTCGGCGGGACGGGCCTGTATGTGAACGCACTTGTCTATCCGCTCGACTTTCCATTGGCGCCGCCGAACGAGGAATTGCGCGCCTGTTGGAACAAGAGGGAAGCGGAGCAGAAGGGCAGCGCGCATACAAAACTGCGTGCGCTCGACCCGGAAACGGCGGCGCGTTTGCACCCGAACGATGTCAAGCGCGTGATCCGCGCCATTGAGATTTGCGAAGCAACGGGGAAGATGCTCGCGGAACAAGGCTGCGATTTCACGCGACGGGACGACGAAAGCCTGCCCTACATCCCCGTGATGGCTGGATTGAACCTGCCTCGCGAAGCACTCTACGCGCGCATCGAGGCGCGTGTGGACGAGATGCTCAGGGCGGGGCTTCTCGACGAGGTGCGTGGGCTGCTCGGGCGCGGCATCGACCCCGCATGTCCCGCGATGCAGGGGCTTGGGTATAAACAGCTTGCGGCGTATCTTCGCGGGGAATGCGCGCTTTCGGAGGCAATCGAAGCCGTTAAGCGCGAGACGAGGCGTTTTGCCAAGCGGCAGCTCACGTGGTTCCGGCGCGAGACGCGTATCCGCTGGTTCGACGCGACGGAGTATAACGGCCCGGCCGCGCTCTCAGACGCGGTGTGCGGCTATTTCACGGAGGCATGAGATGGCGGAAAAGCTTAATTTGCAGGATAATTTCCTCAACCGGCTCCGGCGCGAGAAAACGCCCGTGACGATCCATGTGGTCAACGGCTACCAGCTCAACCATCTCGTCGTGACGGGCTACGACAGCTTCGTTGTGACCGCGAAGCACAACGAGCGCGAGATCATGATCTACAAGCACGCGATCTCGACCATCACGCCCGAGGCCGCGCCGAGGGCGGACGACGCGAAAACGGACACATAAGGGCGGATATTATCTGCCCGCAAGGAACGATATGGATGAACGAAACCGCCGCATTGCCGCATCGATGAACGTGAGCACAGAAGCGCTCGCGGCCGTAAACGCCGCTGAAGCCTCGCTTCGGAGCGTCTTTGCGCGCATCGATGCGGTTGAAGAAATTTGCGCCGCGCGTGTGCTCAATGCCTTCACAACGCAAGGCGTCGCGTCGCGGCATTTCGCGCCCTCAACCGGCTACGGCTATGACGACGCGGGAAGGGATACGCTCGAGCGCGTATTCGCGGCCGCGCTGCAAGCCGAGGACGCGCTCGTGCGGCCGCAGTTCACATCCGGCACACACGTCATTTTCACGGCGCTCTCGGGGCTAACCGAGCCGGGCGATGCAATCCTTTCCGCCACGGGCAGGCCTTACGACACGCTTGAGAGCGCCATCGGCCTCACGGGGAATCAGCCCAACTCGCTCCGGCGCATGGGCGTGAGTTTCGCCTCCGTACCGCTTGATCGGGATGGGATAATCGATCTCGGCTCCGTGCTGCAGGCTGCAAAACAGATCAAACCAAAGATTCTCTATGTGCAGCGCTCACGCGGGTACGCCTGGCGCGACTCGCTCCTCCCTGAACGGGATCTGGAGCCGCTGTTTCGCGCGGTAAAAGCGGCCGGCGCGGAGATGGCCATCGTCGTAGACAACTGCTACGGCGAGTTTACAGGCGCGGACGAGCCCACGGCTTTCGGCGCGGACGTCATCATCGGCTCGCTCATCAAAAACCCCGGCGGCGGCCTCGCACCCACGGGCGGCTACGTCGCGGGAAAGCGCGAATTGATCGAACGCATCGCCCAACGCTTCACCGTGCCCGGAATGGGCCGCGAGGTGGGCTCCTACGCGGGCAGTTACCGCCCGTTCTATCAGGGCCTGTTCCTTGCGCCTCATGTGACGGCGCAGTCGCTCAAATCCGCCGCACTGTTCGCGCGGTTGTTCTCGACACTCGGGTACGACACCATGCCCGCGCCGAACGCAGTCCGCTCGGACATCGTGCAGGCCATCCGCTTTAAGTCGGAAGAAGAGCTTGTCGCTTTCTGCAAAAGCGTGCAGGCGGCCTCGCCCGTGGACAGCTTCGCCTCGCCCGAGCCTTGGGATATGCCTGGCTATGCGAGCAAGGTCATCATGGCGGCGGGCGTCTTTGTGCAGGGCTCAAGCATTGAGTTGAGCGCGGACGCGCCCATCCGCGCGCCATACACGGCCTATGTACAGGGCGCACTGACTTATTCCCACGGCAAGCTTGCCGCGCTGCGCGTTTACGATGCGCTCAGGTCCGGCAAAGGCTGATTCAATATTTTCGATAGAGTCCGATGAGCTTCCCGATGATTTCGACCTCGCTTTGATCGACAACGATGGGCGGCATCGCGCTGTTCTCCGGTTGGAGACGCACGGTGCCGTCCTGATTCTTGTAAAACCGCTTGATTGTCGCTTCCTCCGAGCGGACCATAGCGACAACGATATCACCGTTTTTTACGGAAAGGCCGTTGTGGACGAGGATATGGTCCCCGTCGTGGATGCCGGCCTCGATCATGCTTTCGCCCCTGACCCGGAGCATGAACGCCTCGTTTTCTTGTGCGCCGCGAAGCAGGGCAGGGGAGAGAAGGAAATATTCCTGTATGTTCTGCTCCGCGAGGATGGGCACGCCCGCTGCGACGCGGCCAACGACAGGAACAAGTCGCGCGGAGTTTTTGCGCGCAAGGGTTTCATTCGCAACCGTGATGGAGCGGCGTTTCTTGGGGCTCTGATCGATCAGCCCTTTTTCCACGAGGTTTTTCAAATGGATATGCACGGTGGAGGTGGATTTCAACTCAAGCGCCGCGCAGATCTCGCGGATGGTGGGCGGTATGCCGTTTTCCGCGACGTATTGCTCGATATACCGATAGACTGCGGCCTGCGTCGTGCCGAATTTGCTCATGCGCGCCTCCAGAATGTGGTATAATCAGGTGCAGTATAGCACGCTTGCCGGACTGATGCAAACATTTGTTCTACAATCGGAGGATTTTATGGCAAAGCATCCTAAACCCGCGGACGATGGCATGGTTGAAAACGACTTTTGCGACCTTGACCCGGCCAAAGTTTGCGACAACTGCTGCAAATGCATTGAAAAAAGCGATGCGGATTACGCGAGTGTGCGCGCCGAATTCGATTTGAGATCCATGCGCGCGTATTATGCTGAGGATGAGGACGACGGGGAGGAGGCGGGGAAAAGCGACCTGGCGCCGATGGACATCGGCTCCGACCTGCTCGCGGAATGGGAAGCGAGGCTGCGCGAGGAGGAGCTTATTGAGATGGCAGGGGATACGCCCGCGCACGACCCTGCGCACATGCACGGCCGCAGGAAAAGGCGCGGGGGAGAGTGAGGATCATTCATCCTTTTTGAGCTTGACGACCTTTGCGGCGAGCCGCCGCCGATCCTCCGACACGGCCGCGTAGTGCTTGCGCGTCGTGTTGACGTCCTTGTGGCCGAGCACGTCGGCAACGAGGTAGATATCCCCGGTTTCGCGATAAAGCATCGTCCCGTATGTGCTTCTTAGCTTATGGGGCGATATTTTTTTGAGCGGCACGGCGATTTGCGCGTACTTTTTGACGAGGTTCTCAACGGCGCGTACGGTAAGCCGCTTTTTTTGCAGCGAAAGGAACAGCGCGTTCTCATGGCCGGGCGGCGCACACACACCCTCGCGCTCGAGCATGTAGTCCAGCAAGGCGGAGCGCGCCTCATCCCCGAAGACGAGTATGTCCTGATTCCCGCCTTTGCGGACAATCGAAAACTCATTGGCGGAAAAATTAATGTCGTCCATATCGATGCCTACAAGCTCGCTGATGCGAATGCCTGTGCCGAGGAACAGCGTGAGGATGGCCACATCGCGCCGCCTTGTGAGCCGGTGGTATTCCTTTTGTCTGTCGCTCAGGCCAGCGCCGCTCTCTACGATGTCGAGAAGATTGGCGACCTCGTCCGGCTCGAGGCGGATGATGGCCTTTTCGCGAATGGTCGGCAGGTCAACCAGTGCGGGGGAGTTTCGCTGGAGCTTTTCCTTTTTGATGAAATACTTGTAAAAGGAGCGGATCGCCGAGAGCTTCCTCGCTTTGGCACGCTCGCTGTTGGTCTTTTCGCGTTCGTTTTCATCCGCATAAAGCGAGATGTATTCGAGATACATTTCGATTTCCGTAACCGTCACGCCGTCGAGGTCAGAGAGGGTGAGGGAGGGGAGCTCGCGCCCCTTGAAGCGCTCCACTTCCCCGGTCAGGTATTTGAAGAAGAGCAGCAAATCCCCGGCGTATGCAAATCGTGTGCGCACGAGCGTTTCGTTCTCGATGCCGCGGAAAAATTCCGCACAATACGGCGGCAGCTCTTTCAAGCGCTCCCGCAGCATCTGCGTAAATTCCTTGTGTTGCGCGCCTGCGTAATTTGTGGCCATAAGTACTCCAATGATGTGCGTACCGAGGGGAGTCGAACTCCTGTCTGGTAGTTTTTCATTGAGCGCTCGCTCGCGAGAGCGCCCTTTCTCTGCATCTAAACTATTCATTAAAGACAAGTTTAGCGAATAGATAGAGCGTTGTCAAGCTTCTTTTCCCGTCATATTCATACACTTTTCAGCAACTGCCTGTTATTTGAGGTATATATCAAGTAATCACATTCCCCCAAAGCGAAACAAAACGCTTGACTGCGAGCCTCGGCGCGCGTGCTGTCACTCATTTGCCGGAGAGGTCGCTTGTGCTGTGCAGTTCGTTTTGCCTCTCCGGCGACAAAAGCATAGCACGCGCGCTCTCCCCGTCAAGCGTTTTCTTTCGTCTGCGTTGTACCCATTCCGGGCCGCGCCGGGGCCCCCGAGAATTCCCCATCCGCGGACGCCGCGAAGCTTGACAACGCGGGACGCTCCTGCGGGAGCTTTCCATCTACCGCGTGCGCAAACGCACTCCGTCCGCCGCGAGGAGGGTCGCGCTGCGGCGCGCGCGGCTCCCGGGCGCATTTGCTTCGCTTTCGCTAAACTTTAGATTTAGCGAATAGTTGCTTGAGGCGGCCTTGGCATTTCGCTTCGCTCATCCCCATCCCCGCCTCCTGCGTCGGCTGTACGAAGGCGCACGCGCGTCGAGGCTGGATGGACACGCCCTTTTCCATGCGCTTGATCCTCGTTCAGCGCCCCGTTCAGCCGCGCACCGCAACTACCGCTCAGGTTCAGCATCTCATATCTGCCAGCATGGGTTGATGCTTCGCCTTCCCTTTCGCTAAATGATGCGTTTAGCGAATAGATAGAGCGTTGTCAAGCTTCTTTTCCGGCGTTTTGCGCCGATTGACCTTTTTCCGGCTCGTCCGAGGGCGTTTCAGGTTCTTCCATCTTCGGAACGTTCGCGCACAAAAGCTTGATCGCCTCGCGCGCGAGCCGGTCACAGCGGTTGTTGTATTCGTCGTTGCTGTGGCCTTTTACTTTAACGAATGCGACTTGGTGGATCCGCGTAAGCGCAATTAGCTCTTCCCACAGATCCCTGTTTTCCACGAGCTTTTTAGAGGCGGTTTTCCATTCGTTTACGACCCAACGGTCGATCCATTTTTCATCGAAGGCTCTGTGCAGGTACGCGCTGTCCGTATGCAGCGCGACAGCGCACGGCTCTTTTAAAAGCGCCAGCGCGCGGATAGCCGCCATGAGCTCCATGCGGTTGTTGGTCGTCATTCCCTCGGTGCCGCTGATTTCGCGCTCGGTTTGCTTATAGCACAGCACGGCAGCCCAGCCGCCGGGACCGGGATTGCCCGAACAAGCCCCATCCGTATAAATCGTTACTTTTTTCACAATTCCGCCTCCTCGGCTCAAAGCGTCAAACCGTTTATTCAACCGGCAAAACCAGTATACCACATATTGAACCCGCGTCAAACCGATTCACATTATATAGGAAAAAAGCCTTGTACGAGCGGATAAAAGTTGTTGACAAGCACATTGAAATGCGGTATATTGTTAAGCGTCGCGAAAAGCGGAATGCGAAACGGGGTGTAGCGCAGTCCGGTAGCGCACGTGCTTTGGGAGCATGGGGCCGGGGGTTCAAATCCCTTCACCCCGACCATAACGGCCCCTTGGTCAAGCGGTTAAGACACCGCCCTTTCACGGCGGTAACAGGAGTTCGAGTCTCCTAGGGGTCACCACTTCCCCACCCTGCGGTGCGGAGCGGGCCTTTAGCTCAGTTGGTCAGAGCGGTCGGCTCATAACCGATTGGTCCGGGGTTCGAGTCCCTGAAGGCCCACCAAACAAAATGTGGCCCGGTAGTTCAGTTGGTTAGAATGCCAGCCTGTCACGCTGGAGGTCAGGGGTTCGAGCCCCCTCCGGGTCGCCAAATTCGCCTCGGTAGCTCAGTTGGTAGAGCAAGGGACTGAAAATCCCTGTGTCGGTGGTTCGACTCCACTCTGAGGCACCAAATACCACAGTGTTTGCTGGTGTAGCTCAATTGGCAGAGCGGCTGATTTGTAATCAGCAGGTTGCGGGTTCAAGTCCCTTCACCAGCTCCATTGGATATATTTAGCCGTGGATGGGTTCCCGAGCGGCCAAAGGGAGCGGACTGTAAATCCGTTGTCACAGACTACGATGGTTCGAATCCATCCCCATCCACCAAATTTTCTGCGGGAATGGCGG
>JAPXSN010000028.1:0-16338 GCA_033813015.1 Clostridia bacterium
CGTGGTCGTCGGCGGCCTCTTCGCCGCCAACTTCAACCTGGAGGGTACCGTGCACGCCGTGGTCGACAACAGCGTCGTCGCCGTGCTCAGCGACAGCTGGAACGCGGGCATCCTGATCTTCCTCGTCCTGCTCGGTATGATCAGCGCGCTTGCCTTCAAGTCCGGCGGCACGGTCGCCTACGGCGAATGGGCGCAGAAGAGGATCAAGAGCCGCATCGGCGCGCAGCTGGCGACCGTCGCGCTCGGCTGCCTGATCTTTGTCGACGATTACTTCAACTGCCTCACCGTTGGCAACGTCATGCGGCCCGTGACGGACAGCCACAAGATCTCCCGCGCGAAGCTCGCCTACATCGTGGACGCCACGGCGGCCCCGGTGTGCATCATTGCGCCCATCAGCTCCTGGGCGGCGGCCATCACCGGTTTCGCGCAGGGCTATGGCGACAGCCCGTATGCCCTCTTTGTGGACTCTATCCAATATAACTTCTACGCGCTGTTCACCATTGCGATGATGATCGCCATCAGCCTCATGAACTTCGACTACGGCCCCATGAAGCTGCACGAGGAAAACGCGCGCAAGGGCGACCTCTACACCACGCCCGACAGGCCCTATGCCAACGCCGCAAACGAAATGCCCAACAAGGGCAAGGTCATCGACCTGATCATCCCGGTCTTCGTGATGCTGGTTCCCTGCTGTATACTGGGCCTGCTCTACACGGGCGGCTTCTTCAGCGGCACGTCCTTCGTCGACGCGTTCGCCAACTGCGACGCTTCGCTCGGCCTCGTCTACGGTTCGCTCGTTGGCCTGCTGATGATGCTCGTCTACTTCCTGCTGCGCAAGTCCATGAGCTTCAAGGAATTCATGGATTGCATCCCGCAGGGCTTCCGCAACATGGTGCCCGCGATACTCATTCTGGTGCTCGCCTGGTCGCTTTCCAGCGTCACCGGCAGCCTTGGCGCAGCCGACTATGTCGCGAGCCTCGTGAACAGCGCGGCCGGCGGCTTTGCGAACTTCCTGCCTGCAATCGTCTTTTTGATCGCGTGCGGATTGTCGTTCGCGACCGGCACCTCCTGGGGCACCTTCGGCATACTGCTGCCCATCGTTATCGCGGTGTTCCCCATGGACAATCCGCTGCTCGTCGTGAGCGTTTCCGCCTGCCTCGCGGGCTCGGTATTCGGCGATCACTGCTCGCCTATCTCCGATACCACGATCATGGCCTCCGCCGGCGCGCAGTCCAACCACATCAACCACGTCACCACCCAGCTGCCCTATGCCTTGACCGTAGGCGCGATCTGCTTTGTGTTCTACATCATCGCGGGCTTCTGGCAGAGCTTCATCGTCACGCTGATCGGCCTTGCCGTCACCGTCGGCGCGCTGTACTTGATCAAGCGCTTGCTCGGCAAACAGAATGCCAAAAAGGTATCCGAGACCGCATAAGGTGCGAAACGACAAACCATAACGCAAGGTCTTTGCCGGCATGGAAAACAACGTCCATGCCGGCGTGGCCTTGTGCGCTGCGTGAAAATCGCCTTGCGCCCGCCGCCGCGGGAGCGTTGGCCGCCTTGACTTTTGCTCCGTAATAATGTAGGCTGAGAAAAAAGGCGTATTGCATGCTTCCGGCTCAACAGATGCTGGGAACAGCGGGGGTTGTGGCTTAATGAGCGGAAGCTTCGCAATACTTCTGCTCTTTTTCGTTGCTCAGTTGCGGACATGTCCTGCGCTGCGGCAGCTCAGGCCTGCGCAGATCGAGATACCATATTGGAAGGGCTGGAACATACCATGGCCGACACAACAATCGATATCATCCGCGAAGCGGAAATTGAAGCGGAAAAGGCCCTGCTCCTCGCGGCCAAGCAAGGCGAGAGCATAAAAGCCGAAGCGGCGGCCGAGGCGGCGCGCGCGGGCGAGCTTTGCCGGGCCGCGGCGAAAGCGGCTGCGGAAGAAGCCGTTTGGGCGGCAAGGGAAAAAAGCGCCCATGCCGCGCAAAAGGCCGAAGCTTCGCTGGAGGAAGAATTGACGGCTCTGCGCCGCAAAGCAGAGAGCCTGCGGGAACAGGCGATAGAGGCGGTCATCGCCGCGCTGGTTTAGCGCAAGGGCTTTATAAGTGATCTAAAGGAGAATTGCTCCATGGCCGTGCTGCAAATGAATAAAATCCGCATTTGCGCAATGAAAGAGGACCGCAAGAGACTGCTCGAATTTTTGCAGCGACAGGGCTGCGTCGAGGTCGGCGACGCCACGGATGCCGCGGATGCAGATGATGTGTTCGCCAAAACGGACACGTCGTCCGTACGCTCGAAGCTGGAAAAGGCTTCCGAAACCGCGCGGGCCTGCAGCGAGATACTGGACCGGTATTGCCCCGCGAAGCGCTCCATAGCCGATGCCTTGAAGGGTCCCGCGCGCGCCAGCGTAAAAGCAAACGATGATTTTTGCTCGAGAAGAAGCGACGTATTGAGCGCCGCCGGGCATATCGTTTCGTTGGAGCAAAGCATCCGTGAGGCAGAAGCGGAGCTGCTGAGGCTCAATGCTCAGCAAGAAGCCCTTATGCCTTGGATGAAGCTGCCTGTGCCGCAGGCGTTTTCGGGCACGAAAAAAACGGCCGTGTTCATCGGCTCCTTGGGCGGGGGATATACGCCCGACGCGCTGCGCTCGCGCCTGAGCGCTGCTTCGCCGGAGCTGGACGCCCTTCATGCGCAGATCGTTTACACCTCCAAAGAACAGACCTGCTTTTATCTGGTCGTCCTGAAAAAGGACGCAAGGGCGGCCGAGGAAGCGCTCCGTTCGCTCGGTTTCGCCGCGCCTTCCAACCCCGGCCGCCATATGCCGCAAAACGAAAGCAAGCGCCTTCTCAAACAAAAAGAAGAAGCGCTCCAGCGAATCGAACAGGCGCAGAGCGAAATCAAAGGCTACGAGGCCATGCGCGAGGATTTCCGCTTCCTCGAGGACCATATGAGGCTTCGAGAGGAGAAGTACGGGGTCATCGCGCGTCTCCTGCAATCCAGGCACGCCTTCGTTCTCACGGGATATATCCCGCAGAAGGATGCCGAACGGCTGCGGCGGGCGCTGAGCGGCCGCTTCGACTGCGCCGTGGAGATCGAATCGGCAGCCGACGATGCGGATGCTCCGGTTGCGCTTCAAAACAGCCGCTTTACGGAGCCCGCCGAATCGGTGCTGGAAAGCTACAGTATGCCCGCCAAGGGGGAGCTGGACCCCACGCCCGTCATGAGCGTGTTCTATTACATCATGTTCGGGCTCATGTTCTCGGATGCGGGCTACGGCCTCATCATGGCCGGGGTCTGCGGCGCATGCCTGCTGCTCGTCAGGGACATGACGCACAGCATGAAAAAGAACCTTCGCCTCTTTTTCTGGTGTGGAGTTTCGACTGTTTTCTGGGGCGTCGTCTTCTCGAGCTATTTCGGCGACGTGGTCAACGTCTTCAGCAAAACCTTCCTCGCGCGCGAGGTGGGCATTGCGCCCCTCTGGTTCGCGCCTCTGGACAACCCTATGAAACTGCTGGTGTTCTGCCTTGGCATCGGCGTTGTGCACCTGGTTTCCGGCTACGCCATGAAGGCCTGCAATTATGCAAAAAACAGGCAGTATATCGATATCGTGTACGACTTCGTGTTTCCGGTTGCGATCCTGTTCAGCCTGCTCGTGCCGCTCATGGGCAGCGAGATGTTCTTCAACATGGCGGGCTTCAGGCTCACCCTAAGCGCGGGCGCGGTCAAAGCATGCCTCTTGACTGCGGCGGTCTGCATGGTCGGCGTCGTGCTCACGGGCGGCCGGGAGAGCAGAAATTGGTTCAAGCGCATCCTCAAGGGCTTGTACGCGCTGTACAACGTGCTGGCAGGGTGGCTCGGCGACATCCTTTCCTATTCGCGCCTGCTCGCGCTGGGACTTGCCACGGGCGTCATCGCCTCGGTGATCAACGCGCTGGGCACGATGACCGGCGCGGGAATACCGGGCTTCATCGTTTTTCTGATCGTGTTTCTGCTCGGGCACGCGCTGAATTTCGGCATCAATGTGCTTGGCGCGTACGTGCACTCGAACCGACTCGAATACGTCGAGTTCTTCGGAAAATTCTACGAGGGCGGCAGCCGTAAGTTCTTGCCCTATGGAATACATACCAAATATTATCTAGTTCAGGA
The DNA here is from genome assembly GCA_033813015.1 of Clostridia bacterium. Taxonomy (GTDB): domain Bacteria; phylum Bacillota; class Clostridia; order Christensenellales; family CAG-138; genus Phil1. The sequence goes on from JAPXSN010000028.1 coordinate 4,144, forward strand.
GGAAGACTGTAATGTCTGAGATGGGAATCGTACTCGCGGTATTGGGAATGGCGCTGGCAGCGCTTCTGCCCGGCATCGGCTCCGCCAAGGGCGTTGGCATCGCCGGTCAGGCGGGCGCGGCCGTGGTCGCTGACGATCCTTCCAAGTTCAGCAAGGTCCTGGTTCTTCAGCTTCTGCCCGGCACGCAGGGGATCTACGGGCTTCTCATTGCGTTCGTCACCATGCTAAACACCGGGCTGCTCGGCGGTTCCGCCGACATCAGCTTGGTAAAAGGCCTGTGCTTTTTTCTCGCCTGCCTCCCCATGGCGATCGTGGGATGGTTCTCGGCGCTCCATCAGGCAAGGGCGTCCATCGCCAGCATCAACCTCGTCGCCAAAAGGCCGGAGCAGTTCGGCAAGGCGATGATTTTCCCCGCGATGGTCGAAACTTACGCCATACTGGCGCTGCTGATCAGCCTGCTGGCCGTCATGAATGTGGCGAAGCTCGCCATCTAGGGGGAGATGACCGATGACCGGGCTGGAGAAAATCGTAGCCGCGATCCGGCAGGAGGCGCAGGCCGAGGCGCAGGCGATGATCGATCAGGCGCAAGCGGAAGCTTTGCGCATACGATCCGACGTTCAAGCCGAAAGCGACGCGCTGTGCGCTGAAATTGAGGCTTCCGCCAAGCGTCGGGCGGCCGATATCGAGCGCGCATCCGCCTCTGCGGCGCAGCTGCAGCGCCGCCGGAGGCTGCTCGAGGCGAAGCAGGAAATACTCTCGCACACGATGGAACAGGCTTTGGCGCGGCTCTACGGCCTGCCGGACGAAGCGTATTTCAGCCTGCTCATCAAAATGGCGTCCGCCTGCGCGGAGCCGGGAGAGGGCGAGCTGCTGCTTTGCGGCAGAGACCTGCAGCGTTGCCCGCGGAATTTTGCGCAGCGGCTCGAACAGGCGCTGCCTAAGGGCGCGGCGCTTGCGCTTTGCGATGAGACGCGGCCCATAGACGGCGGCTTCATCCTTAAATACGGGGAGATCGAGCATAACTGCTCGTTCAGGGCGATATTCGACGCCCGGCGCGAGGAACTAATCGACAGGATGCGCGGCATTTTGTTTTCGTAATACCGCACGCGTTGCGGACCCGGCGAGGAGGCGGTCAATTGCACAAGGAGTATATTTACGCGGTAACGCGTGTGCATACGCAGGAGCGGCATCTTCTGGACGCGCAGGATATGGAGCGGTTGCTCTTTGCGCAAAACGCGTCCGAATGCTATCGTCTGCTTGCGGATAAAGGTTGGGGTGCCGCCGATATTCCCAAGAATGATCCCGATGCCCTTTTCGCCTGCGAGGAGGAAAAAACGTGGGAGCTGATCCGCGAGCTCGCGGACGATCTGGCGCCGTTCGATGTTTTTCGCCGCGAGCGTGATTTCCACAACCTGAAAGCGGCGATCAAGCTCGTGTATTCGGGGCAGGATCGCGAAGCCGCAGACCGGTATTTCCAGCGCTTCGGCGCCGTTGACGCGCAGCTCGTGTTTCAGGCGGCCCGGAGGCGCGATTTTGACGAGCTGCCGCCCGCCATGGCCGAGGCAGGCCGCGAGGCATACGACGTTTTGATCCATACGGCGGACGGGCAGGCCTGCGAAATGATCCTGGACCGCGCGGCCATGCTGTCAATCGACGCGGCGGGCAAAAGCTCGGACAGCGAGCTGATGCGCTTTTACGCGCAGCTTCGCGTGGACGCCGCCAACATCAAGGCGGCGGTGCGCGGTTGCCGCATGGGCAAGGGGCAGGATTTTCTCCGGCGCGCCATACCTTCCGCCGGCAGCCTGGATGCAGAAGCGCTCATCGGCGCGGCTGCAAAATCCTTCGATGAAATCTGCGCTTATCTGTCCGGCACGGAATATGCAGATGCCGTTGAGGCGCTGCAAGCATCGCTTTCGGCGTTCGAGCGCTGGTGCGACGACAGGCTCATGGAGCGCGTGCGCCAACAAAGATACGAGTATTTCACGATAGACCCGCTGGCGGCGTATATCCTTGCGCGGGAAACAGAAATCGCAATGGTGCGGCTGATCCTCACGGCCAAGGTCAACCGGCTGGACGAGGCCGTCGTGAGGAAGAGATGGAGGCTCATGTATGTATAAGATCGCTGTGATGGGGGATAGGGACAGCATCTACGGCTTTGCTTCCATCGGCATGGACGTCTATCCCGTGACGGACGCCGCGCACGCGGGCAAGCAGCTCAAAACGCTTGCCGAGGGCGGATATGCCGTCATATATGTGACTGAGGCGCTCTACGGGCATCTGCCCAAGGAGGCGGACGGATATCGGGATCGCCCCCTGCCCGCCGTCGTTCCGATACCGGGGAGCGCGGGCAACGCAGGGCTTGGCGTCGCGCGCTTGAGGAAGTTCGTCGAGCAGGCCGTGGGCTCCGATATCCTTTTCAGCAACCAACAGTAAACGGAAGATGACGATTTTAACAAGGAATGGTGACGCAGGAATGAGCAGCAAGGGTACGATCGTAAAAGTGGCTGGACCGCTGGTGATTGCCGAGGGCATGCGGGATGCCAATATGTTCGACGTCGTCAGGGTGGCGCAAAGCCGCCTGATCGGGGAAATCATCGAGATACGCGGCGATCGCGCCTCCATCCAAGTATATGAGGAAACAAGCGGCCTCGGGCCCGGAGAGCCGGTGGAATCCACGAGCGTGCCCATGAGCGTGGAGCTCGGGCCCGGGCTGATTGCGAGCATCTACGACGGCATCCAGCGTCCCCTTGACGCGATCCGCGACTTGACCGGCGACCGCCTGATCCGCGGCGCGGAGGTGCCGAGCCTTTCGCGCGAAAAGAAATGGCATTTCACGCCGAGCGCGCAGGAAGGCGAACAGGTCGGCGCGGGCGACGTGCTCGGGATCGTGCGGGAAACCGACATCGTCCTGCACAAGATCATGGTGCCACCGGGCATCGGCGGTACCGTCAAGGCGATCGCGGAGGGCGACTTTACGATAGAGCAAACCGTAGCCGTGCTCGCGTCGGAAAAGGGGGAGGAGATTCCCCTGACGCTGATGCAGAAGTGGCCCGTGCGTCGCGGCAGGCCCTACGCCCGAAAGCTGAGCCCGTCCGAACCGCTCGTGACGGGCCAGCGCGTGATAGATGCGCTGTTCCCCCTGGCAAAGGGAGGGACGGCGGCCGTTCCGGGCCCGTTCGGCTCAGGCAAGACGGTGGTGCAGCACCAGCTCGCCAAATGGGCGGACGCCGATATCATCGTTTACATCGGCTGCGGGGAGCGCGGCAATGAGATGACCGATGTGCTCAACGAGTTCCCCGAGCTTAAGGATCCCAAAACGGGCGAAAGTTTGATGGAGCGCACGGTGCTCATCGCCAACACCTCGGATATGCCGGTGGCGGCGCGCGAGGCGTCCATCTATACCGGCATCACCATCGCCGAGTATTTCCGTGATATGGGCTATTCCGTGGCGCTGATGGCGGATTCCACCTCCCGCTGGGCGGAGGCGCTGCGCGAAATGAGCGGCCGCCTCGAGGAAATGCCGGGCGAGGAGGGTTATCCTGCCTATCTCGGCAGCCGGCTCGCGCAGTTCTACGAACGCGCGGGGCGCGTGGTCGCGCTCGGCCGCGAGGGGCGCGAGGGGGCGCTGAGCGTCATAGGCGCGGTTTCTCCCGCGGGCGGCGATATTTCCGAGCCCGTGAGCCAGGCGACGCTGCGCATCGTCAAGGTATTCTGGAGCCTCGACGCGCAGCTCGCGTACTCGCGCCATTTTCCGGCCATCAACTGGCTGACCAGCTATTCGCTCTATGCGGACGACGTGGGTGAATGGCTCAACGAGCGCGTCAAGGAGGACTGGACAGAAAGGCGCGGGCGCGTCATGCTGTTGCTTCAGGAGGAAAGCGAGCTGGAGGAGATCGTGCAGCTCGTGGGCATGGACGCCCTTTCCCCGGCGGACCGCCTAAAGCTGGAGGCTGCGCGCAGCATCCGCGAGGACTTCCTGCATCAGGACGCTTTCCACGAGGTGGATACCTATTCGCCGCTCGACAAGCAATATACCATACTGGAGCTTGTGCTGGCCTATTATGATTCCTGCCGGGAGGCGCTCGAGCAGGGTGTTTCCATCAACGCGCTCGTGAAGCTGCCCGTGCGTGAGGCCATCGGGCGCTTCAAGTATACGCCAAACGACCGGGTGCAGGCGGAACATGAGAGCATCGCCCGTCAACTGAATGTGGAAATAGACGGCCTGATCGCGAAGCTGAAGGAGGAAAACGCGTAATGCCCAGGGAATATCGAACGATTCAGGAGGTCGCCGGGCCGCTGATGATGGTGCGCGGCGTTTCGGGCGTCGCCTACGACGAGCTCGGAGAAATCGAGCTTATGAGCGGGGAGCGCCGCCGCTGCAAGGTGCTGGAGATCGACGGGAGCAACGCTCTTGTGCAGCTTTTCGAGAGCTCCGCCGGAATCAATCTGCAAAACAGCAAGGTGCGCTTTCTCGGGCGCAGCATGGAGCTGGGCGTTTCGGAGGATATGCTCTCGCGCGTGTTCGACGGCCTCGGCCGCCCCATCGACGGCGGTCCCGAAATTCTGCCGGAATACAGGCGCGATATCAACGGCCTTCCCATGAACCCCACCTCGCGCAACTATCCGCAGGAGTTCATCCAGACCGGCGTTTCGGCCATCGACGGGCTCAACACGCTCGTGCGCGGGCAGAAGCTACCCATATTTTCGGCCTCGGGTCTGCCTCATGCGCAGCTTGCCGCGCAGATCGCCCGCCAGGCAAAGGTGCTCGGCGCGAGTGAGCCGTTCGCTGTGGTGTTCGTCGCCATGGGCATCACGTTCGAGGAATCCAACTTCTTTATCAATTCCTTCAGGGAGTCCGGGGCGATCGAGCGCAGCGTCATGTTCGTCAACCTTGCAAACGACCCGGCGGTCGAGCGCATCGCCACCCCGCGCATGGGCTTGACCGCGGCGGAGTATCTCGCGTTCGACAAAGGCATGCACGTGCTCGTGATCATGACCGATATCACCAACTATGCGGACGCCCTGCGCGAGGTTTCTGCTGCCCGCAAGGAAGTGCCGGGCCGCCGCGGATATCCGGGATATATGTATACAGACCTCGCGAGCTTGTATGAGCGCGCGGGAAGGCTCAAGGGCAAGGCAGGTTCCATCACGCTGATCCCCATCCTGAGCATGCCGGAGGATGACAAGACCCACCCCATCCCCGACCTGACCGGCTATATCACGGAGGGGCAGATCATACTCGCGCGCGACCTGCACCGCAGGAACATACAGCCGCCCATCGATGTACTGCCCAGCCTCTCCCGGCTCAAGGATAAGGGCATCGGGCAGGGCAAGACCCGGGCTGACCATGCCAACACGATGAATCAGCTCTTTGCCGCCTACTCGAGGGGGAAGAACGCAAAGGAGCTGATGACCATCCTCGGCGAGGCCGCGCTGACGGATATCGACCTTCTGTACGCCCGGTTTGCGGACGAATTCGAGAGCGAGTACGTCAACCAGGGATACCAGGCGGACAGGGGCATCGAGCAGACGCTTTCCCTTGGCTGGAAGCTGTTGCGCATCCTCCCTCGCGCAGAGCTCAAGCGCATCAAGGACGAGTATCTCGATGCGTATTACGGGGGTTAGGAGATAGGAGAAGCTCAATGGCGAAACGGCAGGTAAACCCGACCCGCATGGAGCTGACCCGGCTCAAGCGCAAGCTTGCCACGGCCATGCGCGGGCACAAGCTGCTCAAGGACAAGCGGGATGAACTGATGCGGCAGTTCCTGGAAATGGTGCGCAAAAACATGGCGCTCCGCGAAAAAGTGGAGGCGGGCATAAACGCCGCTTCGGGGAATTTCGCGCTGGCGCGGGCCGCCATGCGGGGTTCGGCGCTGGACACCGCGCTGCTCGTGCCCGGGCAGGAGATCATGCTCGAGGCCGGCACGCGCAACGTCATGAGCGTGAACATACCGAAGTTTTCGTATCAATTCAGGAACGCGGATCAAAGCGGCATCTATTCCTACGGCCTGAGCTTTACCTCCGGGGATTTGGACGGAGCCGTGCAACACCTTTCGGATATCCTTCCGGATATGATCCTGCTGGCGGAAACCGAAAGGGGCTGCGAGCTCATGGCGGCAGAAATAGAAAAAACCCGCAGGCGCGTCAACGCGCTCGAATACGTTCTGATCCCTCGGATGCAGGAGAGCATCAAGTATATTTCCATGAAGCTCGATGAAAACGAGCGCAGCACCCAGATACGCCTCATGAAGGTGAAGGACATGGTGCTCGAGCAGGCGCACCATTATATGGAGCGGCAGAACTAAGGAATATCGCCTTTAGCGCCGCGCATTACGCCGCAGGGCAGCCTGCGGCGTTTTCATCGTCTGGCCGGTTTTGCCGGGGAAGGCGGCGGAGCCTATGCCCTGCGCCACACCGAGGGCATGAACAGCAGCAGCATGGGGAATATTTCGAGCCTTCCCAGCAGCATGTCGAACGAGAGCACGATTTTGGAAAGCGGCGAGAAAAAGGAGAAGTTGCCCATCGGCCCCACCATGTCGAGCCCGGGGCCGATGTTGTTGATGCAGGCGAGCACGGCGGTGATGGTGGTTTCCATGCTGTGGTCGTCCAGCGTCAGCACGAGCATTGACGCGAGGCAGATGACCGCGTAGACCGCCGTAAACGCGTAGGTGCCGCGCACAACGCTTCCGTCGAGGGGCTTGCCGTCCATTTGAATGGAACGTATCGCCCGCGGGCGCAGCATGGTCTGCATCTCATTTTTTACCGCCTTCCACAAAATGAGCAGGCGGGATACCTTGATGCCGCCGCCCGTTGAGCCGGCCGACGCGCCGATGATCATCAGCAGCATGAGAAGATACCGGGAAAGCTGCGGCCACTTGTCGAAGTTCACGGTCGTGTAGCCGGTCGTGGTCATGATGGAGGAGACCTGAAAAAAGCTGTCCAGCACGGCCCTGCCCGCGCGAGCGCCCGCGTACTGCGGGAGGATGTCTACGGCAATAACCGCCGTCGTGAGCAGGATGATGCCCACGTACAGGCGAAGCTCCTCGTTGCGAAACGCCGCACGGAACTGTTTGATGAGGATCAGGTGGTAAATGGCGAAGTTCACGCCGAAAAGCGCCATAAATATGCCGATGACGGCCTGCAGATAGGCGCTGTCATACGCGCCGATGCTCGCGTTTTTCATGCTGAATCCGCCGGTGCCCGCGGTGCCGAAGGTGTGCACGACGCTGTCGAAGAGCGGCATGCCCCCAAGGAGCAGCAGCACGACCTGCAAGAGCGTGAGCGCGATGTAGATGGAATAGAGTATGCGCGCCGAGCGGCGCATGGTCGGCGCGAGCTTGTCGACGGAAGGGCCGGGGCTTTCCGCGCGCAGCAGGTGGAAGGTTTCGCCGCTGCCCTTGACCAGCGGCACGACCGCCAGCATGAACACCAATACGCCCATGCCGCCGAGCCAGTGCGTAAAGCTGCGCCAGTACAGCATGCTGCGCGGCAGCGCCTCCACATCCGTGAGTATGCTCGAACCCGTCGTGGTGAAGCCGGATACCGTCTCAAACCAGCAGTCGAGGAAATTCGGGATCGCGCCGCTGATGAAAAACGGCAGCGCGCCGAAGAGTGAAATCAGGATCCATCCGAGGGAAACGGTCACGAAGCCTTCGCGCGCATAGACGCCCGCGTCCGCCGGGCGTTTCTGCCGTATCAGCAGCGCGGCCAGCACGAGCAGTATGGCGATGGCGACGGCGAAGCCTTTTACCGAAGGCAGTTCTTTGTGATACGCCGCAATGGCAAGCGCGGGCAGCATGAATGCCCCCTCGACGCCGAGGAGGTGTCCGATATATATGGAGATGGCGCGTCTGTTCATGTCGTGCGGCCTTTCTGATCAATCCGCTATGGCAGCATGATCGGCGGGGCGGACGTGTCGAAGGCACCTTCGATGAAGATGTCCTTCAAATCGTAGATCACCTGTTCGCCGGGCGTCACGACGACCACCGTGTCCCCCTTCTGCATGCTGTCGCCGCCTTTGGGGAGGATGACCTTGCGGGCGCGAATAATGCTGGCGACCAGGATGTTCGGCTTGAGCGCAAGCCGTGACAGGGGTATGTTCAGATACGGAGCGTCGTTTTTTACGAAGAACTCCAGCGCCTCCGCGCCGCCGCCCGCAATGCGGTAAAGCGTCACCACCGAGCCCCCTGCGGTATTGTCCATGGCGCGCACGTAGCTCACGATTTCATCCGCGGTGAGCAGCTTGGGGCTGACGATGGTGTCGATCCCCTTGTCCGCAAACACCTCGCTGTATTCCGTGCGGTTGATTTTCGTGATGGTTTTGGAAACGCCGATGTAGTTGCCGAACATGGAAATGATGAGGTTTTCCTCGTCCATGCCGGTCAGCGTGACCAAGGCGTCCGTCTGCCGAATGCCCTCGGAAAGCAGCAGATCCTTCTGCGAGCCGTCCCCGTGGATGACCATCGCCTCCGGGAGCGCCTCCGCGAGCGCTTCGCAGCGGGCATGGGATTTTTCAACAATCGTCACGCGAACATGCGCGCGCAGGAGCATAGCGCTCAGGTATTCCGCGATGCGGCTGCCGCCCACGATCATGACGCTCTGCGTTTTCTGCGTGCCGATGTTGAGCTGGCGCAGCAGGTTCACAAGCTCCGCCGCGTCCGCCGCGATGGTGATTTTATCGGCCTCATGCAGCTCTAAGCTGCCGGAAGGGATGGTGATCTCGCCGTCGCGGTCCACCGCGCAGATCAGCGCGTTGAGGCGCACAAAGCCGCTCAATTCCGACAGCTTCCTGTTCACGAGGATGTTGTCGCGTTTGAGCTTCAGTTCCACGAGCTCCACGCGGCCCTTGGCGAACGAATCGCGCTTGAGGAACGAGGGGAACTGCAAGAGCCTGAATATCTCTCGCGCGGCGGCCCTTTCGGGGTTGATGCTCAGCGAGAGGCCCAGCTCCTCTTTCAGCAGGCGAAGCTGCGAATCGTACGCGGGATTTCGCACGCGCGCAATGGTGCTCCTGCAGCCGAGCTTGCGCGCCACCATGCAGCAGAGCAGGTTGATTTCGTCGCTGGAGGTCGCGGCAATGAGCACGTCGCTGTGCTGCACGTCCGCCTCGCGCTGCACCTCGACGCGCGCGCCGTTGCCGGTGACGACGGCGACGTCCAGCGCTTCCTGCGATTCCCGGAGCACGGCCGAGTTGCTGTCGATGACCACGAGGTCGTGCCCTTCCTTTGAAAGCAGTTTGGTGAGCGTAAACCCCACCTTTCCGTCGCCCACGATTACAATTTTCATGGCCGCAGCATTACCCTCCGCTAAAAACGTTCCGTTACTGACTATTATAGCCATAAGTTCGATCGCAGGCAATGCCTTAACCGATCGATCCGTACGCGCTTTCGGATGTTTGGCGGACGTGTTCTCTAAAAAATCGGTTTCCTCTTCACAAAGCACCATTCTGCGGAGGCATTTATATAAAATTAACACGGATCAGCATCATATTGACCCAGCGTTTATACGCGGCGCGTTATACTCATATGCGTTGGAGGTGCACGCATGATTGCTCTGCTGGTCATCGCTTCCATAGGCGTGATCCTATATGGATATATGCTAATGAGCCGCCTGGATCGATTCATGGAACGGGGCGGCTTTGCAGGGCAGCCGAAAGTTGCACTGGAAAGGGAGATTTTGCTCTATGGCGAACCTGAGACGACTGACGTGATAGGTCTTGCGCTCGATAACGCTGCAATCACCTATGACAGCGCGAGCAGCCTTGAGATAAAAGACGGCGCCACATACCGCTGGGTGGGCGCATTTTCAAAGGACGACGAGCGCAATCTTCTTATTTGCCTGCTTGCGAAAAGAAAGTATGAGAGCATCCGCATGATGGCAAAATGTAATGATATGACCTATGATAATATATTCAGGCAGGCGGGCGTCACAGTCATATTTGCAAGTGACATTGTCCCAGATCGGATCCTTGCCTGTCTGAGAGGTTGAAAACGTTATATGCGGTTGTTTGGGAAAATCAAAGTCAATTCCATACAGGTAATCGCCCTCGGGTTCGCCGGCACTATTCTGGCTGGAGCACTGTTGCTCACGCTTCCCGCCGCCAATCGGGACAAGGTTTCACCCGCATTTATCGACGCTTTATTTACCGCCACATCCGCCACATGCGTGACAGGGCTGGTCGTTTATGATACCTATACACAATTCACCCTGTTCGGACAGATCGTGATCCTTTGCCTGATCCAAATCGGCGGGTTAGGTTTTATGACCATAGCGACCTTCTTTTTTATGATGATTCGGCGAAAGATCGGCCTGGCGGAGAGAGGGTTGCTGGTAGAGACCGTCAGCGCCTTTCAAATTGGCGGCGTTGTGCGGTTGATTAAACGCGTGCTGATTGGCACCGCGATATTTGAGGGGATCGGTGCGATATTGCTGTCCATCCGCTTCTGGCCGCAGATGGGCGCGGCGACAGGCATTTACTATGCAATATTCCATTCGATATCCGCTTTCTGCAACGCAGGCTTCGACCTCATGGGGAGGTTTTCGCCCTATATATCCCTTGTGCCTTATCAGAGCGACGCGCTAGTCAATCTTGTGATCATGTCGCTGATTGTCATGGGTGGGCTTGGTTTTGTCGTATGGAACGATATGGTCGAGCATAAGTGGCATTGCAGACGCTACCAGCTTCACACCAAGATCGTACTGGGGACAACGTTTCTTCTGATTGCCATGGGCGCAGTATTGTTTTATATTATGGAAAAAGACAATACGCTCGCAGGCATGTCGCCAGCGGGCAAGCTGCTGGCCTCTCTCTTCCAGTCTATTACACCGAGGACCGCCGGATTCAACACGGTAGATATGGCCAGCCTTACCGAGGGCGGCACGGTTTTGACCATGCTGTTGATGCTCATTGGCGCGTCCCCCGGCTCTACCGGCGGCGGCATCAAGACTACGACGATCGCCGTAATTTTGCTGGCAACGATTTCCTATATCAGGAATACGGAAGATATCAATATATTCCATAGAAGGCTGGAGAACAGTACCCTGAAGCGGGCATACTGCAGCGCCACGATCTATATCACGCTGTCGATCATAGGCGTGTTCCTGGTCATCACTACGCAGGGCCTGCCCGTGAAGGATGTGACTTTTGAAACACTTTCGGCCATTGGTACGGTCGGTTTATCCACTGGCATCACGCGCGAATTGAGTGCGTTTTCTCGCGTGATCATCATGCTGCTAATGTACAGTGGACGCGTCGGCAGCCTGACGCTTGCGATGGCAATACTGGACCGCATGAGCAAAAAAAATAATTTGAAAAATCCAGAAGATAAAATTATTATCGGATAGAGGGAATAATATGAAAACGATGTTGGTGATCGGCATAGGCCGCTTTGGAAAACATCTGGCAACCAGGCTATCGGAACTCGGAAACGAGGTCATGATCGTCGATAAGCGGGAAGATAAAATCAGTGAATTGCTCCCTGTCGTTACGCGCGCCCAGATTGGAGATTGTACGGATGAAAAGTTGCTGCGTTCCTTGGGTATCGGCAATTTTGACGTATGCTTTGTCTGTATTGGCGACAATTTTCAGGCATCACTGGAAATCACATCCCTTCTCAAGGATCTGGGCGCGGAGCATGTGGTATCAAAGGCGGATAGGGTCATTCATGAAAAATTCCTGCTGCGTAACGGGGCAGACGAAGTGATTCACCCCGAGCGGGACATGGCGCTGCGGGCCGCGCGGAAATATAGCGCTCACAATGTATTTGATTATATTGAATTGACTCACGATTTTTCGGTTTATGAAATTGCGATCCCGGAAAGCTGGATCGGGAAAAGCATTAAGCAGATGAATGTCCGCTCGAAATACAACGTCAATATTATCGCGATCAAGCAGGACGGAAAAGCCTTTCCCGCCACAGGCGCGGAACATGTTTTTGCGCAAGACGAACATTTGATCATCGCGAGCAATGCGAAGGACAGCCTCCGCCTTCTGGATATAAAATAACGGCAGATGCCCCGATGGAGGTGATGAGTAACGTATGGCTAAGAAATCGGCACGGAGGGAATTGGTGTCAAGAGGAACATGGTTTACAGTTTGTGTGGAAACATGGTTTACAGTAATGCAGACTTCATGATCGACCTCGCGGATCATCGTGAAGGAGATAAATGCGCCGAGACATAATTACTCTGTTGTGA
>JAPXSN010000029.1:0-4926 GCA_033813015.1 Clostridia bacterium
TGGTTTATGTCGCTGCAAGACGCCAGGGACAAAGTTGAGCGCTGGCGAAGGGACTACAACGAGTTCCGTCCGCACAGCGCACTAACATACCTGACACCGGCTGGATTTGCCCGGAAATCGGGTTCAAAAGCCGTCTGAACATCGATTTTTTCTCATTCAGAGTGGACTACGATTTGGGGGACACCCCATATTATATCTCAACTAACTCTGGGACTGGTACAAGGATTGGGGGGCAGGTCAAATCGATAAAGGCTCGCAGAATATTGTTTACTGCAATTCCATTTCAAAGGTCATAGACCAAGCCGTGCAGTTCGCTAAGCATGAACAGGTACGGGGTGACCAAGAACTGATGATTATGCAGCATCTTGAGGTGCGCGGACCGTTGTGATCATACCGTCTGTTTTTCGTCCTATCTTAGCTCACCCCCCCCATTTTCGCAAATAGGCCTCCGTAGGCGAGCGCTTGGGTTTAAGGATGTCCTCGATCGCATCGGACAGAGCCTTCTCTGATTGAATATATGAGCGATATGATTTATAAGTCACGCTCGCGATGTTCTCCGCTCCCGCGCTGCCGCATATGGCTGCGACCGCTTTGACCAGCCCTTTATTCCCCTCCAGAAGCAACATCAGCCTGCTTGCGACTTCCGGCGGGCTTAGCTTATCGCGCTTGTATTGATCCGAATCCTCGAGATAATCCATCATATAGCCGTATGAATCATCGTCTATCTCGTTGGTATGCACGCTGTTCGATACGGTTCGATGAACGAGATAGAGCAAAAATGTTCTCATCAAGACCGCCAGAGCCTTGGGCATGTCCTCAGGGCTGATTGAAAGCGCTCCGTTTTCCGTCAGTTCGCTTTCCGTGCGTCCCCGCCCGAGCGAGTCTCCGCCATGCCCCGTCAATACGGAAACGTATTCCATATACTGCTGATACGTTTTTTCATCCAGCATCCCGCGTAAATCCTCAAACGCGGATTGCGGCAGCGCGAGAACCAACCCGTTGAAGCTCGCAATCGCCGATTTGTGCTTGGATGCGCCTGCTGTTTTCGCCTCGTCACAGATCCGCCGATAGAGATAGGAACTCAACTTGTAGAAAAGCACGAAGCGATACGCGCCGCTCGCGGCTTTTTGGGCGTATTGCGCGACTTCCGCGCGATCGAAAGCGTCAAACGAGTCGAGCACGACGTATGTGAGGCTTCCCGTATCGTTGGCCGTCGTGAAGTTGCCGCCGATCAGCGGGATGCCTTCGAGAATGCGGCCCGTATCCCCCCGTGCCAAGCAAACCATTCGCATATTCTTAAACGATATCTCTTCCGGCTCAATCGACGCGCGAAGCACGGCGTTGCCCAGGTTCACGCGGATCGCCTCAGTGTCGAAGCGGTCGAGATAGGGCATGATCCACTGCGCGAGTATGAACTGAAAGGAGCTGTTCAGCTGTCTGATGTACATCGCGACACCCGCGAGGTAATCGATGTTGCGAAGGTCGCAGACGAAATAATCTGCCTCCTGTATGCTGTTGCCCTCTATAACTCCCCCGAGCATCGTGAGTATGGCCGGATATTTGCGGTCCTGCTCATATGTGTCGCGATTCCATGCCCAGTAAAACCTCTTTCCCCCGATCTCGAGCTCTTGCGGTTGAATTGCGATGGCCCGAATATACTCCTCCTTCGACCGATACCTCGGGGCAACCCTGCCCGGATTCGCTTTGGGGTTCCCCGCGTCCGGATCCGAAAGGGAATCCCATTCACAAGAAAGATGATATCCAGGGTCGTCGGAAAGATTATTTCTCAGATCGAAGACGTTGAGCATACGAAATAGATACATTTTCGCGTACTGCATCGCCCGCGCATAGACCTTGTCGCTGCCGCCGAGAGGGTGTATGACGACATAGTCGGCAATTTGGTAATTCTTCATCTGTGGCTTGAGGACTTCTCCGCCCAACCGCTCGATCTCTACTTCGATCGCGCCTGTATTCTGCTCGCAGGCGAATATGAATTTTCTGCCTTTCACCCGGATAGAGTTCACATCGACAAGGCGCGCGCGCCGCAACTGCGCCGATTCCGTTTCAAACGGTTCCAGCGATTGCCGGGCGACATATTGGGCGAGCGCGGGCTTGTATAAAATGGGAATATCGTGCCCCTTTTTACGAAGCTGAATTACGGCGTTCATTTCGGATGGATCCGGGAATTTATCCTCCACATAATAATCGATTTTGGAACTTACCTGGGAATGAACGATCGCGCCGAGCTTGAGCATACGCACGGCGGTGTCGTTTGGTCCCTCCTCATAGTCGAACATCCTCATCGCGAAGTGTTTTCCGCTAAAATCGATTTCCTTCGGGTATGTCACGAACTCCTTGGACAACTCCGCGAGCCTGCCCGATGTTGCCTGAGTGTCGTTCTTCTTGTATTCCCTGTATGCTTCCTCCCATCTGCCGTACAGCGCCGCGAGCGCGGAATCGCGCGGCGCAGCCTCAACCTTTGTTGTCTCGGGAATCTTCGCGGCCGTCGCGCGCGCCATAAGTCCCTGCTCCGTCAGGAACTTGGCAGGGGTTGACCCGTGCGCCTCGCACACCCAGTCCGAGAAGCCGGCGAAATCGATATCCTTGTTTTCGGCCCGGAATTGCTGGAGCGTGGACGGAACGGGCTTGCCCGCGTAACGCTTTTTGAGCTCGGTTACGCGCTGCTCGTATTGGTTCGCGGCCGCGGCGGGCATTGGGGAACCGGAAGCGGAGGGCGAAGCGGAAACAGGCTTCGTTTTATCCTGCTTGCCCGACGCGCCCGCAGCGCCACCACCTGTTTCCGCAGTTGAATTTCCCGATTGCGGGGAAGTGGGGACGAACGGGAACTGATTGGATTTGGCATAGCGCTCTGCCTCGGAACCGGGCACGCCGTGTATGGTGACCTTGAGTTTTAGGCTGTCGATTAAGTATCGGAATACCATCCCCTCAATGGCCTCCACGCTCGGCGGTATCTCGATGTCGGACAGCTTACGGCAATTATCAAACGCGGCATATGAAATCCGCTTTACCCCGTCGATTATCGTAACACGCTTAAGATTGTAGCAATTAGCAAAACAGGACCGCGGAATGGTTTGTATGCCGCCCGGTATTGTAAGCTCCGCGATGTTCGCGCTCTCAAATGCGCCATCCTCAATCACGCAGTTGCTGTTTTGCGACAGTCGGATGTGTTGGAGCGCGCGACAGGACGAGAAAGCCCCTTCGCCGATGAATTCGACGCTGTCGGGGATATGGATATCCGTAAGGCCTGTGCATATACCAAACGCCTTCGCGCCGATAAAAAGCAAGCCTTCCGGCAGAGAAACAGTCTTAAGGCCCGTACATGAATAGAAAGCTTGTTCATCAATGACGGCCACGCCGCGCGGTATGATTACGCTTTGTATATTGATAGCAACTAAAAACGCATTTTTTCCGATTCTGTATACACCGTCCGGTATGACAACCACCGCATCGGAGCCCTTATACCCGGTCAGGATGTCCTTGTTCGTGATGGGGTCTTTCTGAATCGTAAATGCCATATCCTCCGCCTCCTGTTATTCGATTTTTTGCGCGCGATAGAAAGCCTGTCGCTGCCCGTTAAAACGCCGCGTGCCTGACGTTGATGCCGAAATTTCCGTCGTCCGTAATCCAGATGATTACGGGCGGATTGCAGCCCGGTTGCGGATACAGCCAGCAGCTTACGCCGAACACGCCTTTCGCCTCCCGGAAAAGTGCGGCGAAGCGTTCGAGCCGCCCGACGAAATCCGCAAGCTCCGCGTGGCGAATGGAGACGTTCTGCTCGCGCGGGTACGCGACGGCGCCCTCGTCCTCCCACGTTTCGGGGCCGCACAGCATTTCACCGTATTCATCATACGCCTTGAAATCGTCGTATGCGGCGCGGATGCGCTCCTGCAGTGCGGCGTCGACACGCGCGCCGTGGAAGCCGCCGAAATCGAGGAGCCCAGAACCCCATTTCGCAACCCCTTCGATTTGCGGAAACCCTTCCTTAAGCACTTTCTCGCCCCACAGGAAGCCGCGCGGGCCGAACTCGACCAGGCGGATATGCTCGTCATCGCCCACGCCTTCCGGCTCGGTTGCGCTTTTTAGGCTGACGCACCAGCGCATATCGTCCTTAAGAACATCCGCAAAATACTCGGCGGCATCTGTAAAGGGCTTCATGATCCTGACGTTGTCGGAAATATGCCCGCATATGTAGTGATAAGCCGCGTTGTACCGGTACTCCGCGCAATCGGGAAGTCCCTGAGCGAGCTCCAATATCATCGGCAGTTGATCTTCCCCCTCGATCGCCACCATCTTTCCGTCGATGGCAAGCGACATGCGCGCGATTGAAAGCGCGTCGCCCTCGATGAGGTTATTTCTGAAGCTTTCCATGGATTTCAGATAGCCGAGGAAGTGCCCAGTGAACTTTTTTCCGTTTTTACAGGAATTGTTGACTTCGATTGCTTCATAATCGACGTATACGCAATAGCTCATGGGTTACCTCCATAAAGTTGGTTTTTGTTTTTCGTCAGCTGCTACGACAATTATATACGCGAAACGCAAGTGTGTAAAGAAACAAATCTAGACGTGTCGGCCATGTTGTCTGATACAAAAACAGCCTGCTCAATTGTTTTTATCCTGTTCGCATCTGAGGCCTGATCCGGCATTAGCTTCTTGTCCGGCGAATCAGTGCGCTGCCCCCGGTCTTTGTACCAACCTGTAAATTAGTAAAGATCGTTCTTGAGGTGCCCCCCGAGAAGCAGTCCGCTTTGAATGAGAAAAAATCGATGTTCAGACGGCCTCAGCGGTGGGTTTCCGGGCAAATTCGACCGGGGTCAGGTATGCGAGTGCACTGTGCGGACGGAACTCGTTGTAGTCTCGTCGCCAGCGCTCGATCTTTTCTCTGGCGTCCTCCAAGGACATGAACCA
>JAPXSN010000029.1:4936-16323 GCA_033813015.1 Clostridia bacterium
TTCATGTTCAGGCACTCGTCCCGGAAACTGCCGTTGAAGGATTCGATATGCGGATTGTCCGTAGGCGTTCCGGGGCGGGAGTAATCGAGTTTGACCTTGTTGAAGTACGCCCAAGCATCCAGTGCCCGAGAGATGAACTCAGAGCCGTTATCGACCTTGATCCGCTGTGGCAGGCCGCGCGCTGCCTTGATTTTTTCCAACTCCTCGCAGACTTGTTCGCCTTTGATCGATTTGTCTGCGTAGATGGCTAAACTCTCCCGGCTGAAGGTGTCCAGCACTGTCAGGGCCCGGAATCTCCTCCCATTGTAAATTTGATCCGAAACAAAGTCCATACACCAGCATTCGTTCACCGCAGATGCCAATCCTTTCTCCGGTGTCCTTGAAACGCTGATTTTCTTCCGCCTTGATGGCTTTCTCAGGTTCAGTCCTTCCTCTCTGTACAACCTGTAAACGCGTTTATGGTTGATTTGCCATCCTTCTCGCAGTAACAGGACATGGATCCTGCGGTATCCATATCGCGTCCTCACAGAGGCTATTTCCTTGATTCTCATTCGTAAAAAGGCCTGCTCGTCACGGGTCACGCCCTCGAAGTAGAGCTTGCCGTCCGGCCCGTAAACCTGAATCCTTGCGTTCGCGAGCGGCTGCTTCGTTATGCTGTCCATCTTGCGGAGCTTGACCACGTTGGCGGTGTTCTCAAAATCGAACTCAGCCGTTTCCTTGTCCGCGGTGGTCAGCGTAACGTCGATCACCTCGTCCGAAAGTGCGAAGCCCCTGGGAGCCTGCTTCTCCCGAACCCGGTATTCGCCCACCGGCAGGTCTATGGATTCCGCATATCCGTGGGCATCGGTGGTCATGGTGCACATTACCGTGTCGGACGCGTCCAGCACTTCGAACACAGCGCCAGCAAGCCCGCGCATATGGTCGACCGCATCGAGCTTGTTGATCCCGATCCTGACCTTGAACAGCTCGTTGACGATGGGGTTATCCGCATATTCGCGATTGACGACGGTTTGGCTGCTGCCGTCCGCCGCAATGGTCACAGGATACCTTTCCAAAGAAATCTGGATGTTGGGATCGGGCACCGCGAGTTCGCGCAGGTAGTAGCTGCCGCAGGCGAGCTTGCCAGCGGTCACGGCATTGCCGCTCTCATCCGTAGTGAGAATCTCCACGAGCACGTTTTCCGGCAGTTCGCCGATCTCTTCTGCCGTATACAGGCCGAACACAAAGCCCGCGCCGTCGATCTGCACGAACTGCATCGTTTCACTGTCAAACCGCTCCGAGAGCTTCTTGAGCGAAACAGCCGCGCCCTGACGCCGGTTTTCAACCTTCACCGCCCCGGTCACGATAGCCGTGGTCTGGTCTTTGTAGGCGAGCGAAACCTTATGCACCGCGGCGTCGAGGATATAGCCCTCCAGCGTGGACTTCTCCCGCACAGTATATGTGCCGAGCGGGAGTGCACCCGTTTCCGCTGCGCCGTTTCCGTCCGTCGCAAGGGTTGCGACCACCGCGCCGGAGGCATCCTTCACCTCGAACACCACGCCCGGCAGACCCTTCACCTCATATTTCGGGGTATAGAGCATCCCGTATTCGGTCTCCGTGGTGGTGAATCCGGTAAGCTGTTCACCGGTTTTCTCGACGCGGATTTTACCCTGCGCCTTGTTGTTCGTGAAGCTCAGGGTTGTGGTGACGTTGCCGGAGATTACCCCGTTCTTGACCTCGCTCGTGAGGACATATGGGCTGACGGTCGATAGCTCCCTGACGTACACCGTGCCCAGTGGCAGGTCGCCGGATGTGACGCTGCCGTCCGCGCCTGTGGTGAGGGTCGCGAGCAAGGTCTTGCAGGCAGAATCCGCATATACGCCGAACTGGACGCCGGGAAGCGGCGCATTGCCCTCGCCGGTCTTGACGAGCTTCAGCTCCCCGGATGCGGCGGGAGCGGATGCGCGCACCGTCGTGGAGGCTACGAGCTGCACGGCGGTTGCGCACAGGAAAACCTTCTGCAGGCTGCCGTTCGATGGAACGTAGGCGCTGATGTTGTCGATGCTGCGGGTGTCATATGCGGTCGCGTAAAGGGTGAAGCTCTTCCCGGCAGCCGACGCGGGGAGCGATATGGTCAGCGTTTCGCTTTTGCTGCCTGTGTAGCCGGAGACGCTTGCGCCCGCCGGGAGGCTGCCGATGTTGAGCTCGTAGCCGCTGTTGATGTTCGTAAGCAGCACGCTTACCTGGCCGGAAAAACCGCTGCCGCTGGCGGTAAGCGTCACCGTCGAGGGATTGAAGGAGATCGCGTGCGGCATCTCCTGTTGGGAACGTGCCATGGCAAGAAGCTCGTCCGCCCACGCAAGGACATGCGTGTATCCCGATTTCGCGCGGATATAGCCGGGATACGCGGAGCGGTTGGTAAACGTGTACGAATCCGCCTCGCCGCGCTCGGAGAGCCAGAAACGGATGGCGTTGGCGGTCGCCTGCCGCGCTTCGTCGTCCGTGAAACCGCTGGGCTTATTGTTGGGGTAGCCGTACATGAGGATGCTGTTGAGGCCCGTGAGCGTACCAGCAGCAAAGAGGTAGTCGGGCTCGGTTTCTGTATAGGTCTGCCTGTGCGGATTGGTCGCCGCGTGCTCGACACAGTACACGATCTCGCCGGTGGACTCGATCCAGTGCTTCGGCGTGTTCAGGTCGTGCCACTGCCCGGCGTCGTAGTATTCGAGGTAGTCGAACGAGGAGTTGGTCTGGCTTTCGATGGTGACGGTCGAGCCGTCAGCCAACGCTGAGCCTGTGGGCAACAGCCCCAGCAAGACGAGCAGGCACAGCGCCACCGCGAGGATGCGTTTGAGATGGTTCATGGAGATCCTCCTTTGTGTTGTTGTATATAAAAAACGCCGGTTCCGGCGTTCCGCAAGAGGGGTCTTTTACTGTCCGAAAAAAGAGAGGGGCAGGCGGCATGATTGAAGCCGCTTAGGTATCCCGTAGAGGTAGATAGAAGCTATTTCATTTTCTCGGGCGGTAATCCCGGCTGGTAACAAAGGGTTGGGGGTTTGGGGGAAGGGAAAGCCGGACAACAGATGCCGCACCCTGAAAACGGGCAGACTCCCCCCTTGGCGCAGGATTCTCAATCCTCGAACACGATGCACCGCTCAAGGCCGCACTTTTCCGATTTATTATCGTAATACAGACAATGCGGGCAATCGCGATCCTTCGGCGTATTGTCAGTATGGCGGCCAGAGCTCGGCCTTTCCCGCATCAAGCGCTCGAATACCTGGTCTTTGCCTTCTGTAAACAGCATATAATCACCTCCTTTCTGATTTCCGGGCATAAAAAAAGCGCCCATGCTCGTCAGCTAGGCGCTTACCGCTCGTATTCCTGCTCCTGCCGTTGTCGCTCCAGCTTCTTGCTGTACAGGTCGAGCGCGCGGATAATCATTTCTTCCTTCTGCTTGGGGGTATAGTCCTTCGGGAAGTATTTCTCGAGCTTACTGCCCTTGATGGTGACGTTGTTCTGCTGCGGCTTTTCCTCCTGCATGACAAGCTCCATGCCGTTACGGTCCAGCTTCCCGTCCTTCGCCGCCTGCTTGAGCCGCTGCGCCTGCGAATGCGAGGGTGTACATTCCTCCTGCACCATTACGTCAAGCAATTCGGTTTGAAGCTCCTTGGGCAGATAGGACAGCTCCACGGCGGGATTAAAGGCGATTTTCTTATCGTCCACCATTTTAAGCAGGGGTGGGATAAGCTCGGTGAGGCGGATATAGCGCTGTACCTGAACAGCGCTCTCGCCTGCATTTTTCGCGACCTCTGCGCGGGAATTTAACTTCTGTCCAACTTGGTCAGAAGTTAAATCCGTTCTTGCTCCCTGCCTTTTCAACGCTTCCAGCTTCATCTTATATGCCTGCGCTTTTTCGCTCATAGAGATGGTTTCGCGCTGGATGTTACCATCCACCACAAGGATGATGGCGGCGTCATCGTCAATATCCCGGACGATCAGCGGGAGCGTGTCGCGCCCCGCAAGCGTGCTGGCGAGCTTTCGCCGATGGCCTGAAAGCAGTTCATATCCACCTTCAGGACGCAGACGTGCGAGGCAGGGGGTATGAACGCCGATCCGGGAAACGCTCTCCACCATGTCCATAAGCTCCGCATCCTGCCGGACGCGATAGGGATTATTCGCAAAGTCGTAAACCTCGGAAATTGGAGCGGTTACGACCCTTTCGCCCTGTTGCTGCTGCTCCGCCTGCCGCGATTCCTCGGTAGAGAAGAGGTCATCTACCGAGGTCAGCTTCAAGTTTCTCACGCTGGACACCGCCGAGCACCTCCTTCGTCAGAGCTTCATATGCTGCCGCCGCCTTGCCGTGCGCGTCGTGCGCAAAGATGCTTTTGCCCTCCGCGCTGGTTTCCGCCGCCTTGATCGCAAGAGGGATTTCCGTTTTAAACACGCGCAGCTTATCGCCGTAATTGTTGCGCAGCATATACGAAATGTCCTTTGCGAAGTTCGTGCGGTTGTCCGCCATGGTGATTAAAGCGCCCTCGATCTTCAAGGCGGGGTTGATGTTCTTCTTTATCCTGCCTATGGTCTGCAAGAGCTGTGTCATGCCCTTGGCAGGGAGATAGTGCGCCTGCACGGGGATGATAACGCTGTCCGCAGCCACAAGCGCGTTGACGGTAATCATGCCGAGGGAGGGCATACAGTCGATGAGCACATAGTCATATCCGTTTTTCACCTCGTTCAGATAGTTCCGCAATACGATTTCGCGGCTCATGGTGTTTACGAGCGATACCTCCATGGCGGAAAGCTCGATGTTTGCGGGCATAAGGTCAACGCCCTCCGCGTGGTGCAGGATGCCTTCGTCCGGGGAAAAGGGATCGTCCATGATTACCTTGGTCATGATGGTGGCGAGGGAAACGGGCAGCTTGTCCGGCTCGTTCCAGCCGAGTGAATCCGTCAGGTTGCCCTGCGCATCGGCGTCGATGAGCAGCACCTTTTTTCCTTGCCTCGAGAGGCCGATGCCTAAATTCACGGCTGTGGTCGTTTTTCCAACGCCGCCCTTTTGGTTGGCGAGGGCGATTACTTTGGTCATAGTTGGCTCCTCCTTGCTATATAATACAAGCCGTCTACTGTAAAGCAAACGGCTCATGGATGAGTTGCTGATATTACCTTTCCGCTTTCTCATCTGCTTCCGCACGGTAATCATGCATCAGGTCGCTGAAGTCCTCAAGAAACTCACGAGCATACATTTGCTTAATTTCCAAATTAGCGCACCCGAAGATATAATGCAATTCATCGGGGATATGAATTCCGGAGATAACATACAGAGCATTCATTATGCCCTCAAAAACCTCGAACTCTCCTGCAATGACGGCCTGCTTAATAAGGTCGTACAGCTTGTCCATTGTATCGGTGTTAGGGAAGGAGAGCATCCAAATCTCATCGAGTAACGGAGCAGTGTGCATCCCGGAGAAATAATTCATTGCCAGAGCGCTTACGTTTCCTTCCCGATTGACAATACCCTTTTCAATCGCCATTGCGCGCAGTTCCTCTAAGTTTCCGTGTCCCATGCTTTGCACTCCTTTTCATATATTGATTTATAAGACCTTATATCTCTTTATAAGCTTTTCTAACATTTTTTCTAACAATTCGAATTTGGTGTATTATTCATACATCTCTACGCTCATCGGAATTTCGTGTGATAGAATAGCTTTATGATTGAATTTTTTTAACAATTGAATGCAGCGTTACAAGTGCTATTACTCAGCAAGTCATATTAAAAGGAAAAACCCCTGAAAACAGCAGTGATTTCAAGGGTTTTTCTCGGTGTGGCGGAGAGTTAGGGATTTGAACCCTAGTTACGGTTACCCGTAAACATGATTTCCAGTCATGCGCCTTCGACCACTCAGCCAACTCTCCACATTATAAATATTCGGTTGTATGCACGATTTTCAATCGGTTTAATACGATTTCCAGTCATGCGCCTTCGACCACTCAGCCAACTCTCCATAAAAACGCGCAAAAGCGCGCTCAGATATGATACATCATTTTCGCATTCAATGCAAGAAAAAACTCCTGCGCGTAAAGGAAATGTAAATGTTTGGCGCAATTGGTGCAAACGGGCTGCGCATCTGCTACAATGAGGGCGTCGCGGCGCAAGGCCGCGCGGGAGGATTGATGAATAAGGACGGCAATTTCTTCATAAGGCTGGTCAAGGGCGTCGTCATCGGCATTGCGGCTATACTGCCCGGCGCGAGCGGCGGCGTGCTTGCTGTGGCGATGGGCGTTTATCGCCCCGTGCTCGACGCGATGACGTCGCTTTTCAAGAATTTTACGAAAAGCGTGCGCATCCTCATACCGCTCGGGCTCGGCGGGCTGATCGGCCTTTTGGGAACAAGTCGCATCGTCGAATGGCTCATGCTCAACTGCAAGCGCGAGGTCATGTGGGCGCTCGTCGGCATGGTGCTCGGCGGCGTACCCTCGCTGATCCGCGAGGCAAACGAACAGGGCTTCAAAAAGCGGTATCTGTTCGGCGCGCTCATCGGCGCGGCGCTCATCGGTTCCGTCGCCGTTACGCAGGAGTTTTTAGGCGGTGGGCAGGCGCTCCCGTTCAACGCGTGGACTGCCGCGCTTAGCGGCTCGCTCATCGGCCTTGGCATGGTGATACCCGGTGTGAGCACGTCGTTCATACTGATGTACTTGGGCGTGTACGAGCCCTTTCTCGCGGCCTTCAACCGCTTCGAGCTCGGCACGCTCGTCTTCGCGGGGCTGGGCGCGCTCGCGGCGGTCGCCGGCCTCGTCGCGCTCGTCAAGCGCCTGTTCGACCGCCACCACGGCTATGCGTATTACGGCACGCTGGGGTTGTTGGCGGTATCCGTCATTTTGATTTTCCCCGGCTTTGGCACGGGTTGGGAGATTGCGCTCGACGCGGCGCTTTTTGCCGCATGCTTTATGGCGACCTTCTTCCTATGCAAACTCTCCGGCGAGCCCTCCGTGACGGAGGATCTCCTCGATGCCGCCAAGTCCGTCGGCTCAGGGGAGAAGCGGTCCGACTGACGCGCCGCGCTATCATCACTTAGGGAGGTTATCACAATGACGAAAAGGCTCTTTGCGCTCGCGCTTGCGTTCCTCATCTGCCTCGCGCTGCTGCCCGCCGGGACGAAGGCGGAAGTGCTCTCCGGCTGGACCAGCAAGGTGGATTATGAGAACACCGACCCGAACAGATACACCGTCGAGATCGACCTCACCAACCAGATCATCACGGTGTACGAATACGCAGTCGGCGGCACAATCGTGCTGCAAAGCCTGTGCACCACGGGCAGCGCGGAGTATCCCACGGGCACAGGCGCGTTCCGCATGGGCGCGCTCAAGGAGCGCTTCGGCTACTTCGTGGCCTTCGGGCAATACGCGCAGTACTGGTCGCAGGTCGTGCGCGGCGTCTACATCCACTCCGTGATGTATAACTCGACCAAGCTCACGAGTATGTCCAAATCGGCATACGAAAACCTCGGCAAAAATGTTTCTCACGGATGTGTGCGGGTGCTGCCCGAGGTTGCCAAGTGGATCTATTACAACTGCCCGCCGGGCACGCTGTGCAAGATCGTCAAAAACGCGAAGAATGAGGCGCTGGTCTCAACGATCAAAAAACAGATTCCGTCCTACAGCAAATATGCTCAGCCCTCGGACGAAAAGAGGACCCCGCGCATCGTCCCCGCGCTGATCCGCTATGACAGCACACCCCTGCGCACGGGCTTCTCCACATCCAAGGATAAGACCGTCGCGACGCTTGCGGCCGGCGCGAAGGTGCTGCTGCTGCAGATCGGGCCGGAATGGTGCAAGGTCAAAACCGAAAGAGGCAAGCTGGGCTACGTCAAATCCCAGTATATCATCGCCTATCCGGATGTTGAGGATACTTGCCTCACGACCTATGTCGCGAAAAGCTCCACCTACGTTTACGCGAGCATGAGCACGTCGTCCAAGACGCTCGCCCGTGTGCCTTCAGGCGCGTCGGTCGCGGCGGAGCGCCGCGCGGGCGAATACTGGTGGTACGGCTCTTACGAGGGCGTTGCCGGGTATTTCCGCGTACGCTACGTTGAAGAGCGCACATCCTATCTCTATCCCGCGTCCGACGCGGCAGGCAGCGCGGTTCCCCCGCCCACTACTTCGGGCGGCTCCTCGGGCTCCGGCACGTCGCAGGGCGGCGGCATCGGCTGAGGCGAACGGATATGCCGGGCGGCAGACGCAATAAAAGACGCATATGGATCCCGATCGCCTTGCTCGTGACGGCAGGGCTTGCGGTCGTCTGCTTCGCGGGCAATCTGCTGCGCGCGCCGGCTGCCGCGCCTTCCCCTCCGCCCTCCCCTTCCCTTTCCCTTTCACCAACGCCCGCTCCGGCCGCGCCGGAGTACCCTTCCGCCTCCCCCGAAACACTTGCGCCGGTGCAGACCCTCATCCTGCCCGCACGTCAGACCAACCTGTATGAAGTACAGCTCACGGTTTTCGCCGACGCGAAAGCGCCCTATGTCAAGGGCGCGATGCGGCTGACCTATTTCAACAACAGCGCGGATGTGCTCTACGAGGTCAGGCTTCGCTTGCATCCCAACGACGTGAGCCCCGGCTGCATGGGCGTATCCGACGTCGCGGCGAACAATGAGGTAGCTTACTATACGCTTGGTGGGAAGAACGAAAGCATATTGAGCATATCCCTTCCCGAGGAGATCGCCCCGGGTGGGAGCGCGGAAATATACCTTCGCTTCGAGATTGGCCTACCCGCGACGGGCAACCGCTTCGGCGTCAACGAAACGGGCATCATGCTCGGCAACATGCTGCCTATCGCCGCGGTCTACGAGAACGGCGCGTGGCGCGAGGACAAATACACCGACGAGGGGGATGCCTTTTACAGCGAATGCGCGGATTACCGGGTGTCCGTGAGCGCGAGCGCCAAGTGGGAGCTCGCCCACACGGGCAGCCTCGTCGAAAGGGCGGAGAAGGACGGGGTTTCCACCTGGTACATCGCCGCGCCCAAGTCGCGCGACTTCGCCCTCGCGCTGATGAAACAGCCCGCCGTAGAGGAGCGCATGAGCGCCTCGGGAACTGCCGTATATGCCTTTGGCACAAACAAAAGGCACGCCGAATTTGAAGCGAGCGTCGCCGTGGCCGCGCTGGATTACTTCAGCCAAAACATCGGGACCTATCCCTACGACACGTTCTTCGTGGTGCCCTTCGATATGGGCGGGGGCATGGAGTACCCCGGCCTCGTGATGATCTGCGAAAACGATCTGCATGTGGACGATCTCTCCGGGGCCGCGCTCGTGATTGGCCACGAAACGGCGCACCAGTGGTTCTACTCCGTGATCGGCAGCGACCAGATCAACGCGCCGTGGCTTGACGAATCCCTCGTGGAATACCTCGGGTTCGACTTTTTGCGCTTCTACCTCGGCGAGGAAGCCGCGGGCGCCCGGCAGGCGGCGCGCTTCGGCTCGCTCGAGGGCTACAAAAGAACCAAACGCATCGACTCCGCTCTGTACGACTTCGCGGGTTCGGAGTATTTTCTTATCGTGTATGCCTCGGGCTATGAAATGTACGACGCTCTGTATCGGGAATTGGGGCGCAGCGCGTTTTATGAGGCGCTTCGCACCTATTTCAACGCAAACAGCTTTTCCATCGCGAACAGGGACGATCTCGCCGCAGCCTTTTCCGAGGCCGCGGGTCGGGATATGGCGCAGTGGTTCGAGGAAAGGCTCTCATACTAATTCCAAACATCAATGCATCGTCGCGGCGGCCCTTTTCGTGCAGGGCGGTGTCGCCTTGCGCTTAACGTAGCGCTGCTACGTTTCGCTCCGGCTCCTTGCCCTGCATCAAAAATTGCTCGCCGCTTTGGATGCATTCATGTTTTTCATTAGTATCAGTCCTCCCGTAAGGCCGCGCCAGATCCCGGCCTTCGCTCACAGGTCGTCCGCGTCCTGCACGGGCGCGTCGCCCTGCTGTGGGGAGCCGGTGTAGCTGCCCAGCACATCTGAAGGAATCTCCCCCCTGCCCTGCCGGCGCATAGCCTCGGCTGCCTTTTTCGTTTTCGTTTTTTTCCGGGACATAAAAATCACCGCCCTCCGAAATGACATTTTATGTTAGCATTCTCGGATGGACGGCAGGATATTCTCAAGGCGTCCGGTCAGCCCCGATCCTTCGTTTTTAATGTACAGGCTGCATCCGTTCAAAAAGCGGAGCCGCTTTACGGCTCCGTCATGCTTTTGATTTCTTCCTCGGTGGGCGGCGTATCGCGCATGCCCATCTGGTAACGCTTGCCCTCCACGCGGCGGTTGACCCACTCGCTCACGAGCGTGTAGATGACCGCCATGATAGGCACGCACAGCACGATGCCGACCATGCCGAACAATCCTCCGCCGAGGATGACCGCGATCATCACCCATATGGCCGAAAGCCCCACGGCCTTGCCCACGATGTGCGGATAGACGAAGTTATCATCTATCTGCTGCACAATAAACATCGCCAGCGCGAACCAGAGCGCCTGCGGCGGATTGGTTACGAAGATGATGAACACCCCCGCCGCCCCGGATACCCAAGGCCCGAGTATGGGTACCATCTGGCTCATGGCGACGATCACGCTGATGAGCACCGCGTAGGGGAAGCCGAAGATCAGCATCATGATGTACGTCATGACGCCGAGCGCCGTGCACTCGGTGATCATGCCGAAGAAATAGTCGTGCAGCGCTTTATAGGTGCGCGAGGCCACTTCCATGGTGCGCGAGGCGCGCGGCTCCTTGAAGGCGGCCACGACGAACTTTTTGCAGCCGAACACCAGCTTTTCTTTGTTGTAGAGCGCGTAGAAGCCGATGATGAAGGCAATGAGCAGATCCACCACGAACGCGAGCACGCTGATGGTCGCCTTGAGGATGGTGCTCACGGCGTTCGAGAGCACCTCGTCGAAGCCGGCGAGCAGCTTCGCGGCGAACTCCTGTATCTTCTCCTCGGTGGCGGGCGTGAAGTTGACGCGCTCCCACAAATCGCTCCCCCAGACGGTGAGCGAGTCGAGATACCCGTCGAACCCATCCGCCAAAGAAACGACGCTGTCCGCAACACGCGGGATGATAAGGCCGAAGAAGGTCGTGAGGATTGCCAGGATCAGAACAAACGAGAGCAGCGCGGAAACGATGCGGCGCAGCTTCGGCCGCTTCCACTTGCGAAAGACGCGCCGCTCAAGGAAGCTCAGGGGCATGTTCGCAAGGAAGGCGATAACAATGCCGAGGAACACGGGTTCAAGGATGCGAAAAAACGAGTTGATGGCGGCCATCACATTGCTCATACTAATTTAAAACATTAACGCATTATAAATCCAGTCTCTATGTGTGATGGATGCGACGCGTTTGGCGTCGAGTGTCAGGGTGCGAACGGTGCCGCAC
>JAPXSN010000030.1:0-2820 GCA_033813015.1 Clostridia bacterium
GTTTTTCGTTCAATGGGTTTTACGCCCATGTGTGCTGAAAGCCTTGATATTTAAGGCTTTTTCACACACTCACTCTTTCGCCCTTGACATCAATACTACGCACTCAACGTGCCCCGTCTGCGGGAACATGTCCACCGGCTGGACGCTCTTTAGCGCATATCCGCCCTCGCGCAGCCTTTTGCAGTCGCGAGCAAGCGTCGCCGGGTCACAGGAAACGTAGATGACACGCGGCGCGCCGGAGGATATCACGGCGTCGAGCACGGCCGCATCGCAGCCCTTGCGCGGCGGGTCGAGGATTACGGCATCCGGCGAAAAGCCGGAGGATACGAGCTTGGGCAGCCTCGCAGCGGCATCGCCGCAGATGAACCGTACGTTCGCTATGCCGTTCTTTTCGGCGTTGCGCACGGCGTCGGCGACGGCCTCCGGCACGCATTCGATGCCCACGGCGCTTTTAGCTTTGCGCGCGGCGAGCAGCGTAATGGTGCCCGCACCGCAGAACACATCCGCGACGCTGTCGAGCCCTTCGGGCAAAAGCGCTTCGATTTCACGGTAGAGTTTCTCGGTCTGTTCCGGGTTCACCTGCAAAAAGGAGGCGGCGCTCACATCGAAGCGGAGGCCGCGGATGGCTTCCTCGAGCCGCTCCCTGCCCCAGAGAATTTCGAAGCGCTCTGCGAATATAACATTCGTATTTTGATCGTTGCGGTTGTGGAGTATGGAGGCGACGCCCTGCACGCCTGTGCGGAGCGCCACGATCAGTTCTTCTTTATGCGAAAGCGGGCCGTTCGTCACGACGACAGCCATGACCTCGCCCACCTTGTTACTGCGCGCGACGATGTGGCGAAGCACGCCTTTACCCGTCGTTTCGTCGTAGACGGGGATTTCGCACTTGTTCGCCCACTTGCGTACTGCCTTCGCGCACTCGACGAGCACACCCTGCTGAATCGGGCAGTTGTCGAGCGGAACGAGCCTGTGCGAGCGCGGCGCGAAAAAGCCGAAGCACGCCCTGTCCTCCTCTGTTCCGAACGGGAAGGAGGCCTTGTTACGGTAGCGCAGCGGCTCGTCCATGCCGATGCTCGACTTGACCGAAACATCGGCGAACCCGCCGATGCGTTTCAATGCGTTTTCAACTTCGTTTCGCTTGTGCTCGAGCTGTGCGGCATAGGAAAGGTGCATGAGTTGGCAGCCGCCGCACTTGCCATAGGCCGGACAAGGCGGCTCTATGCGCTCCGCGCTTTTATCGAGGATTTCCATGAGTTTAGCAACAGCGAAGGTCTTGCCAGGCTTGATGACGCGCACGCGTACGCGCTCCCCGGGCAAAGCATACGGTACGAACACGGCAAAACCGTCCTTCCTACCGATCCCCTGCCCATCCGAGCCGAGGTTGTCTATTATGAGCGTAAGCTCTTCGTTTCTCTCCGGCGGCCGCATCAGAATTTGGCGAGCACCGAGTTGAATCGGTACAGCTTTTCGTCGAAGTGATCGGGCGTTTTGATGGCGTCCTCAAGGCTCACGTCGATGATCTGATTATTGCGGATGCCTACCGCCCTGCCGCCGATGTTTTCGGCAAGAAGCTCCACGGCGCGCTGGCCGAGCCGGGTTGCGAGCACGCGGTCGAAGGCGGTCGGGTTGCCTCCGCGCTGGATGTAGCCGGGCACGATGGCCTTGGTCTCAACGTCTGTATGTTCGCGCACATATTTGGCGAACTCCTCCGCTTTTCCCGCACCTTCCGCGATGATGACGATGCTCGAAAGCTCTCCCCGAATCTTGTTGTTGACAAGGTGCTTTGC
Organism: Clostridia bacterium; assembly: GCA_033813015.1. Lineage (GTDB taxonomy): Bacteria > Bacillota > Clostridia > Christensenellales > CAG-138 > Phil1. Next base: position 1,788 of record JAPXSN010000030.1, read on the forward strand.
GGCCTGCTCCCATGGTATGGGAAATTCCGGCACGAGTATCAGGTCCGCAGCGCCCGCGACGCCGCTCCAGAGGGCGATGTCCCCGCAGTTGCGCCCCATGACCTCGATGACGCCCACGCGGTCGTGCGCGCGCATGGTATCGCGTATCTTATAAATCTCGCTCGTAATGGTGTTGACGGCGGTGTCGAAGCCTATGGTGAAATCGGTATAACCAAGGTCGTTGTCGATGGTGCCGGGCAGGCCGATGGTCGGGACGCCCGCTTCGTCCAATAGCTTTGCGCCCTGGAAGCTTCCATCGCCGCCGATAACGACGAGACCCTCTATATCGTAGGCGTGGAGCATGTCAAGCGCCTTAACAAAGCCTTCCTGCTGCTTAAACTCCTCGCTGCGCGCGGTGCGCAGAACCGTACCGCCCTTGTGCATGACGTTGGCGACGTCCTCGTGCTGGAGCTTGCAGATCATGCCCGTGATCAGCCCCTTGTAGCCGTGCCGAATGCCCATCACGCTCATGCTGCGCCCGACGCCTTCCTTAAATACCGCGCGGATGGCGCTGTTCATGCCGGGGGTATCCCCGCCGCTGGTGAGCACGCCTATGGTTTTCATGAACTTGGTTCTCCTTTCCTGATCCTGACATTCTCCGTGCCAAGAAGCTCCTTCAACTCTGCCAGCGTTGCGTCCGAGGGATTGACGTACTGGTCCCGGGGCGCGAGCCGCTTCCGGTTTCGCTCCTCGTCGTAGAGCACCACGGGCACGTTGCCGGGGAAGCGCCTGAGCGTGTCCGACACGCGGCGCACGAGCGCGCTGTCCTCTGTATCCATGCGAAGATAGAGCTTGTCGTCCGACGAGCGGCGCTTGAGCGACGAAACGTCGTCGATGAGCACCATGTTGTTCTGATCCTCGCGCACATTGAGCCTGCCGTTTATGATAACCTTCATATCCGAAGAAAGCAAGCTCCCATATTTCGTGTAGACCGATGGGAACGCCAAGCACTCAATGGAGCCCGTCATATCTTCAAGCGTGCAGTAGGCCATGA
>JAPXSN010000030.1:2830-15792 GCA_033813015.1 Clostridia bacterium
CGCGAGACGTGCGTGATGATGCCGCCCAGGCGCACCTTGTCGCCCTCCTGCTTGATATCATCCTCATTCTCGAGCAGTACCCCCGCCCGATCGGGTATTTGGGTGAGTACATCGGCGTAATCATTGAGCGGGTGGCCGCTCAGATAAATGCCGAGCGTTTCATGCTCGAGCTCGAGCAGGTACGCCATGGGATATTCGGGCACGTCGGGCAGGGGTGCGAGCGCGGAGGCGAGCTTCATTTCCCCGCCGTTCCCGCCAAAATCAAAGAGGGATATCTGTCCGAGCGCGGTCTGCTTTTTCTCGTTAGCGGCCGCCGCGAGCGCGCGCTCGCACACCTCAAGGAGCTGCCTGCGCTTCGCGCCGAGGCTGTCGAAACAGCCGACCTTGATCATGGCCTCGAGCATTCTCTTGTTGATGTCGCCGGCGCGCCTGAGAAAGTCATCGAAGCTCGCGAAGGGGCCGTCTTTCTCCCGGCTCGATATGATCTCTTTCATCGCACTCTCGCCGACGTTTTTGATGGCTGCGAGGCCGAAGCGGATAGAGCCCGACTCCACGCTGAACTTCTCGAAGCTTTGGTTGATATCCGGCGGCAGAACCTTGATTCCCATGCGCGTCGCCGAGCCGATGTAGGCCACGAGGCGGTTCAAGGCGCTGATATAGCTGTTGAGCGTCGCCGTCATGAACTCGACGGGATAATACACCTTGAGATACGCCGTGCGGTAGGCGAGCACCGCGTAGCCCGCGGCATGGGGCTTGTTGAAGGCATAGGAGGCAAAATCTGTCATTGCGTCGAAGATGCGGTTGGCGGTCGCGGCATCCACGCCGTTTCGCACAGCGCCGGGCACGAGCACGACTCCGTTTTCGACGATGCCGTTGACAAAATTGTTCCGTTCCTTGAGCATAACGTCGTGCTTCTTCTTGGCCATGGCCCTTCGTACGAGGTCGCTGCGCCCCATCGAATAGCCCGCCACGTCGCGCACGATCTTCATGACCTGCTCCTGGTAGACCATGCAGCCGTAGGTGGTCTTGAGCGCGGGGCGCAGCTTTTCGTGCAGATACGTCACATGCTCCGGGTCGTTCTTGCCCGCAACGTACTTGGGGATCTGGTCCATGGGACCCGGACGGAAGAGCGAGATGCCCGCGATGATATCCTCAAAATTGTTGGGGCGGAGTTGAAGCATGAACTGCCGCATGCCCGCGGATTCAAGCTGGAACACACCATCCGTATCCGCGGCGGAGATCAGTTCGTATATCTTCGGATCCTCATAGGTCGTAAGCGCGCCCTCGGGCAGGTTTTTGCCCTGCTTCTCGATGAGTTCTACTGCATCCCGAATGACGGTGAGCGTGCGAAGGCCGAGAAAGTCCATCTTGAGAAGGCCCAGCTCCTCTATGATATCCTTGTGAAACTGCGTAGTGATGGTATCGCCGTTGCGCTGCAAAGGGACGTATTCGCTGATAGGCTCGGCGCAGATGACAACGCCCGCCGCGTGCGTGCCCGCATTTCGCGGAAAGCCCTCGAGTTTCATGGCGATGTCGACAAGCTTTTTGATCGCCGGTTCGGATTGGCAGAGCGCCTGAAGCTCGCCCGAAACCTCGAGCGCCTTTGTGAGAGTCATGCCTATGGTTGCAGGCACGAGCGCCGCGACGCGCTTGGCCTCTCCCGGCATGCGCATGGCGCGGCCCACGTCGTTGACGACCGCCTTTGCCGCGAGCGTCGAGAAGGTGATGATCTGGGCGACGTTGTCTTTGCCGTATTTCGCAACGACGTAGTCTATGACTTCGGGGCGCCTTTCTTCGCAAAAGTCAATGTCGAAATCCGGCATGGAGACGCGCTCCGGGTTGAGGAAGCGCTCGAAGGGCAAATCGTATTTGATGGGGTCCACATCGGTGATGTCGAGCGAGTAAGCAACGAGGCTCGCCGCGCCGCTGCCGCGCCCCGGGCCGACAGAAATGCCCTTGCTGTGCGCGAAATAGACGAAATCCCACACGATGAGGAAGTAGTCCGTAAAGCCCATGTTGCGGATGACGGCGAGCTCGGTTTCAAGCCGCTCCTTCTCCGCCGCGGTATGATCGGGCATCTTCCGGTTCAGCCCCTCGCAGGAGAGGTGACGCAGATAATCAAAATTGTCCGCGTAGCCTGTGGGCGCCTTGAAGCCCGGCAGATGCCGCTCGTCAAAGCGCAGTTCGAGCGCGCATTTGGCCGCAATCTCCCCTGTGTTCTCCACCGCCTGCGGATAATTGAACAGCGCCTGGCGCATCTGCTCCGCGCTTTTCATATAAAATTCATCCGCGTTCATTCGCATGCGATCCGGCTCGTCTACATAGCGAAGGGTCTGGATACACAAGAGCATGTCCTGCGCCTCGGCATCGTCCTTGTCGACATAATGGATGTCGTTCGTAGCGACGGTTTTGATGTCGAGCTCTTTGGCGAGCGCCGCAAGCTTCGGCAGTACCTCAAGCTGCTCGGGAAGGCCGTGGTTTTGCAGCTCGATATAGAAATCATCCCCGAACATGCCCTTGAGCCGCAGCGCAAGCGCCTTTGCCTTTTCATCCTGCCCGGAAAGAAGATGCTGCGGGATATCGCCTGCGATGCAAGCTGAAAGGCAGATCAAGCCCTCGCAATGCTTTTCGAGCAGATCATAATCGATGCGCGGGCGGTAATAGAAACCGTCTACGAATGCGATGGAGGAAAGCTTGATGAGATTCCTGTAACCTTGTTCGTTCTTGGCGAGCAGGATGAGGTGCGCGTAGTCGCGCATGCCCTCGCGATCGAGGTGCGAGTTGGGTGCAACGTAAGTTTCGATGCCGATGATGGGCTTAACGCCCTGTTTGATGCATTCCTTATAAAAGTCGATCACGCCGTACATGGCGCCGTGATCGGTCAGCGCGAGCGCATCCATGCCCAACTCCTTCGCGCGGGAAACGAGCTTTTTGATGGGTGCCGCCCCGTCGAGCAGGCTGTATACGCTGTGCACATGGAGATGGACGAATTGGCTCATCCCTCATTTCCTTTCCTGGCTTTGATGCCGTGCAGCCGGATGCCCTCAGCGATGGCGGAAAGCTTTGCAAGCCTGTGGTTCAAGCCGGACTTTCCAATGTTGAGCTCGCGGGCGAGCTCTGCGAGGGAGGCTTCCTCATTGTTGATGCGTGCCTCTGCGGTTTCGCGAAGCGTCGGGTTCAGCGACTCGAAGCCCGCCTCGCTCAGGATCAATCGAATGTCTATGAGCTGCTGCGCACTCGCGCGCGCGGTCTTTTGCATGTTGGCGTTCTCGAAGTTCGAGCGGCGGTTGAGGTCGTTTGCCATGAAGCGCAGCACCCGCACGTTCTCGAAGGCAAGCACCGCGTCCACCGCGCCTGCGAGGCGCAGGAAATCCGAAATGCTCTCGCCATCCTTGAGATAGACCACATAATCCTGCTTGCGCGCACTCACCCGCGCGTTTACCTCGAAATCCGCGAGGAGGCCGCGCAGAATCTCGGCAAAGCGTTCGTAGCGGCAGACGATTTCGAGATGATAGCCCTTGCGCGGATCGCTGACAGAGCCCGCGCCGAGGAACGCGCCGCGAAGGAAGCAGCGCGCCATTTTCTCCCCGAGCAGGAACGCGTCCGGCACCGCGCCGGGGATATACTCCTTTGCGCCCTCGCACGGCAGGCAGCCGTAGTCCGCAAGAAGCTTCGCACAGTCTGCGCCGGAGGCCGAAACGACATAGCTGCTCCGTCCAAAGCCCTCCTGACGGCGCGCGAGCAGCGTGGTCGAAAGGCCGTAGAGCTCATGGGCAAGCTTCGCCGTGAGCTCCGCGACGAACTGGTTTTCCGTGACGAACTCGATGGAAATGCCTCCCGCGCTGAATTTCATTGAGGCGGAGGTATGTGCGATGGCGCAAAGCAGCGCGTTACGCTCATCCGCGCCGATGCAGCGTGCTTTGACAAGCTCATCCTTCAATTCCAAAGAAAAGGACAACTTAGCTACCCTCCCGCTTCGCGCCGAAACGCTCATCGATATCGTTGGCTTCGAGACGCGCGTCCCTGTGGATGAGCCGTGCGCTGTATGCGTCCTTCATCATCCTGTAAAGCTCCTCCGCGGCGCATACGGAACGATGCCTGCCGCCCGTGCAGCCGAGGGCAACGAGAAGCCGCTGCCTCCCTTGCGCGCAAAAATGCGGAATCAGCCTATCCAGCATGGATTTGACCGTCAAAATAAAATCGTCGAACATCCCGTCCCGCCTGATGAAGTCGCGCACCGCCTCGTCCCGCCCGGAGAGGGGACGAAGCTCCGGCTCATAGTAGGGGTTGGGCAAAAAGCGCATATCGAACACGATGTCGGCCTCGAAGGGGACGCCGCGCTTGTATCCGAAGCTTTCGAAAATGAGACGGAACTCGTCCGCAGCCGTTTCCGCGTAGAGCGACTCGATCTTCGCGCTCAGCTCAAGCGGCTTCATGTCGGATGTGTCGAGGATGCAATGGGCTCTATCCCGAAGGAAGCCGAGCATCTCCCGCTCGAGGCGGATGCCCTCGTCGATATCCGCCGCGAGCGGATGCCGCCGCCGCGTCTCGTTGTATCGCCTAATGAGCACGTCGTCTCTGCAATCGAGGAAAAGGATCGTATAGCGGACGCTAATCTCCCTAAGCTCGCGGAGCGCGCGCTCCATATCGGCCTTGAAGACGCTCTCCCTGCTGTCGATGACGACTGCGGCGCGCCGCACCTGCGGTTGCGCGCGCATGCAAAGCTGCGCGAAACCCTGAAGCATCTCCCAAGGGAGGTTGTCCACGCAAAAATAGCCAATATCCTCAAGCTTGCGCAGGGCCTGAGACTTGCCCGCGCCCGAAAGCCCCGTTACGATCAAAAGCTCCATGCAATCCCCCGCCCTATTGTTCAAAATCCCCCAAAAGCATGACCTCGGGCTCGAGCATCACGCCGCTGTGCTCAAATACCCTTTGCTGCACGAGGCGTATGAGGCAATATACGTCCGTGCTCGTCGCCCCGCCGCTGTTGATGACGAAGCCCGCGTGCAGTTCGCTTACCTGCGCCCCGCCTACGCGCACGCCCTTGAGCCCGGCCTCCTGAATGAGCTGACCCGCAAAATGACCCTCCGGCCGCTTGAATGTGCTGCCCGCGCTCGGGTATTGCAGCGGCTGTTTCTCGCGCCGCGCCTTATTGTACTCGCGCATGCGCTCTGCAGCGCTTCCGTCATCCTCCGAAAGTTCAAAACAAGCGGAAAGGACGACGCATCCCGGCGCCCGGAAGGCGCTTTTTCGGTAACCCATATCGTCGGGCCGCACAGCGAAGCGCTTGACCGCGCCGCCCTCGATGGCCGTGACTTCCCTGAGAACCTGCGCGATCTCTCCGCCGTACGCGCCCGCGTTCATGGCGACCGCGCCGCCGACCGTGCCCGGTATGCCCGCCGCCCACTCGAGACCGGAAAGGCCCGCCTCAAGCACACTTTTTGCAAGAACCGCAAGCGGCATGCCGGCCCAGGCCTCGAAGCGGCTCCCCTCGCGCGTCAGGCCGCCCATGCGCTCGCCCACGCGAATGACCAGCGCGTCGAGCCCGCGGTCGGATACGAGCAGATTGCTTCCGTTGCCGATCACATGACACGTTGCGCCGAGCTGCTTAGCCTCATTGAGAGCGAAGACGATCTCCTCCCGCCCGGAAGCCTCAAGCAGCAGCCGCGCAGGCCCGCCGGTGCGAAATGAGGTATAAAGCGCCATGTTGGCGTCGCAGACGAGCGACGCCTCGGGATACGCCGTATGGATGCTTTCGCGCAGCGCGTCGATGGCTCCCATGCCGCCTCCTTAAAGACTACCCTAGTATATATTCTACTTCATTTGCGCTTCATTCACAAGCGAGCATAAAACGGAATCCCGCATTGCTGCGGGATTCCATCCTGATCGTCCGTCAATTGTCGGTTGTGGGTCCGAGCCGGATTGCCCCTATCCGCTCTTCGCCTGTATTGGTTGGAGGAAAACAATAATGAAGATGACTGCGGTTAGCTTAGGACGATCAGCTTGTTTGTTAACCACTAAATTTATGCTAACACCATATCTTGTGTTTTGCAACGGTTATTTCAGGTTTTTTCAACGATTTTATGATTATTAAATTTTTGTTCACAATTCGGACGAGCTTCGTTCATTTACGGGACGAAAGGCGAAAGTTCGCCGTCGAATTCCGGCGTAAAATCGAGCGACGCGGAGCTGAGTTTCTGGATGAGCACGTTGATAAGCCCCTTCTGCAGCGCATAGGTGACAGCCCTGTCATATTCGCGATTAAGAAGCCTGCGCCCCAGCGGCGCGGGAAGAGCCCTGCCGTTTGGTACATACTGACCCATGAGCGAAAAGGCGATATCCGGCGGAAAACGCTCCGCGATACAGTCGATGACGCGCCGCGTCTCATCCACAGAGCCGGGCAGCACGAGATGGCGTATGGCTACGCCCCGCGTTGCGACTCCCTCGGCATCCAATTCGAGCGCCCCGCATTGGACATACATCTCATCAATGGCCCGGGAGGCGAAAGCGAAATAATCCGCCGCGCCGCTGTACTTCAGGGCGATCTGGGAGGAAACATACTTGAGATCGGGAAGATACACGTCGACGAGGCCGGAAAGTGAGCGGAGCGTTTCGACCTTCTCGTAGGCGTTCGTATTGTACACGACAGGAATTACAAGCCCCATGTCCCGCGCGAACGGGATGGCCTCGCAAAGTATCGGCACGAACGGTGCGGGGGAAACGAGGTTGACGTTGTGTGCGCCCTGCGCCTGAAGGGAGAGCATTATCCCCGCGAGCGCCCTTGCGTCCAGCTCGGGGCCGATCAGCGTATGGTTGATGGCACGGTTCTGGCAGAAGGCGCAGTCGAGGTTGCAGCCGCAAAAAAAGATCGTCCCCGAGCCGCGCATCCCGCTGATGAACGGCTCCTCCCAGAAGTGAAGAGCCGCGCGCGCAACGTTGGGGTTCCGCCGCGCGCCGCAGAAGCCGCGCGAAACATCCCGGTCGACCCCGCATGCGCGCGGGCAAAGCATACAGATGCTCATTGATTTTTTGCAGGGCGTATGACCTCGTAGTGCGCGTCGAGCACCTCTCCCCTTCCGACGGCTGCCTCGCCCGCCTGCGGCGCAGCATTGCTTTCGACCTCATCGCCGTAGCGGCTGCTCTTTTCTCCGGCGGGTCCGAGCGCAATGGCGTTTTTGACATAGTGCCGGACGGTGAGCGTGAAGCGCGTGCCCCTGCCGGGTTCGCTCTCGACGCCGATGGTTTCCCCAAGCTTGTCCATGATGAACTGTGCGATGGAAAGGCCGAGTCCCGTGCCGCCCTCGTTGCGGGACTTGTCGACCTTATAGAAGCGCTCGAATATGTGCGGCAGATCCTTTTCGGGAATGCCGATGCCCGTATCCTCCACCATGAGCTCGACATGCTTTTGTCGGTTGCGAAGGCCGATGGTGATGGTGCCGCCCTCGGGCGTATAACGCACCGCGTTGTCCAAGAGGATCACGACCACCTGCTCAATGCGATCTGGATCCGTCATGCAATCCGGCACGGGGCGCGGGCAATCCACGACGAGGTGTACGCCCTTGTTCGCCAGCGACGCAGAATAACCGCCCGCAATGTCGTTGACGAGGGCGTAGAGGTCGACCCGTATCAGCTCCATGTACTCGGTACCCGACTGCAGGCGGCTGAGCGTCATCATATCCGTAATCAGCCGTGAGAGCCGCATGACCTCGTGCAGCATGATTTTATAATAGCGCTGCCTGTCCTCCTTTTTTCGGATCATGCCGTCCGAGAGAGGCTCGAGCAGGCCGCGCAGAGCCGTCAAAGGCGTCCTCAACTCGTGTGAAACGTTGGCGACGTACTCGCGCCGCATGCTCTCGACACGCTCGACCTCAGTCATATCCTTAAAAAGGGCTACCACGCCGACCTTTTCGCAGCTCTCGGTCGTGACGGGGGAAATGGTGATCCAGAGCACCTTATCGCCCGGCATCGGGTAAGTGATCGTGCGCGCCTCACCGGACTCAAACACCGCATCGAACTCCCGCCATATCTTCGGATCCGAAATCAAATCCTCGCGCCGCGCAACGCTGACCGCGCCAAAAAGGCGCATGAGCGCCGTGTTATAGTGCGTGAGGCGGCCGGTTTCATCGGTCGCGGCGACACCATCCGTGAGGCTTTGAAGTATCTGGTCGAGCTGACCTTTCTCGGAGCTGAGCTGGCGTATGTTTTTGGAAAGCTCAGCGCCGAGATTGTTGAGCGCGCGCGCGAGCTCGCCGATCTCCCCCGCCTCATCTTCATCCACGCGGATGTTGAAATTGCCCTTGCTCATCTCCATAGCGGCAGCGGACATCTGATTGATGGGCTCGGTGACGGTTTTGACGCGCCACGCGGCGCTGATCAGGCCCAGCGGAATTGCAAACGCCGCCATCCACAGGAAGATGGCGGACATGCGCGTGGTGGTTCCCGTAATGATTTTGACGGATTTGAGAAGGAGTATCGCGCCGAGCACATTGCCCTCGCCGTCCAGCACGGGCGCGCCCACGGCAAGCACGTTGCCGCCGCCCGGCACGTTGAGCCGGTCGAGCCGCACGCTCTGCCCCGCGAGCAGCGTGTCAAGCGGTCCGCGAAGGTATGCCTGGGCGGTCCCGGCATCCGTATGCAGCAGCGCGTCGGTATAATAGAGCACGGAGCTCTGCGCGTCCACGAACAGCGCGGTCCCGTTTTCTGGCGACATGGTCTTGTCCGCAAGGCGAAGGAACGTACCGAGATCAATGTTGCGGGAGATATACTCATACGCAAGCTGGCCCGCCGCGTCCGCGGAGGGCTGCAACTCGTCGAGCTTGATGTCGGTGTAAATGTCGCGGCTCAGGAACACATATCCGCCGAACATGACGATCGCTGCGATGAGCATCGCCACGGCGAGGGAGAGCACGAGTCTTCTGAAGAACACGCTCCGCATGAGGTCATTCCACCTCGAACTTATAGCCTACCCCGTAGATGGTCTTGATGGACCAGTTGAGGCCCGTGTTGTCGAGCTTGGCGCGGATGCGCTTGATGTGCGTATCCACCGTGCGCGTTTCGCCCGCGAAGTCGTAGCCCCAGACCTTGTTGAGCAGCTGCTCGCGAGTAAACACTTGGCCCGGGTTCGAAGCAAGCATGTAGAGTATTTCTATTTCCTTGGGCGTACATACGATGCTCTGCCCATGCAGGGTCACCGTATAGCTCTTGATGTCGATCACAAGGCTGTCGTAGGCGACGCAGCCCTCCTCGTTTTGCTGCTGCTGCTCGTTCGTGCGGCGCAGCACTGCCTTGATGCGCGTGACCACCTCGCGCGGGCTGAAGGGCTTGACGATATAATCGTCCGCACCGAGCTCGAGGCCGAGTATGCGGTCTATTTCCTCGCCCTTGGCCGTGAGCATGATGATGGGCACGCGAGAGGTCTTTCGTATCTCCTTGCAGGCGTCTATGCCGGAAAGAACGGGCATCATGATATCGAGCACGCAAAGCGCGATGCCCGGAGATGCCGCCGCTGCAACCGCCGCTGCGCCGTCGTATACATCCACGGCCTCGTAACCGGCATCCTTAATGTAGATGCCCAGCGACTCATGCACATTGGGATCGTCGTCCGCGACCAATATTTTGACAGCGCTCATACAGATACCCCCAAGTTTAGTATATTATGATTATATCACGCATTGTCCGGCGTTTGAAGCACAATCGCTTCATTTTCATATGAGTTTATGCCTTTTTCCGCATCCGGAAAATACTTTTCGAGCGTGAAGGAGAACTTCACCGTACCGAGTGCGCTCTCGACCCAAATCCTTTCCCCGAGTAGGTCCATGATTTCCTTTGATATGGAGAGGCCGAGCCCCGTTCCCTCGCCCGAATGCGAGCGGTCCGCCTTGTAGAAGCGCTCGAAGATGTGCTCGATATCCTCATCTGCGATAACGCCGCGGTTCACCACTGAAACCGTGATTTTCTCCCCGCCCGTCTCGGCGCGCACGGCCACGTCGCCCCCGCCCTCGTTGTGCTTGATGGCGTTGTCGAGAAGCGCAATGAGCACCTGCTCCGTTCGGTCCGGGTTTCCGTAAGCATCCGGACAACCCTCCGGCACTTCCAGGGAAAGGCCGAAGCCCTGCTCGGAGGCAATCTTTCCGTAGCGGCCGACGACATCCCTGAGAAGCTCGTCCGCCTCCATGCGCTGTTTGGTCAGCGCGACCGCGCCGGACTGCAGGCGCGAAAGCTCGAGCAAATCGTCTATGAGGCGCGAGAGGCGGATGGTCTCCTTCTGGATATAGCCGTAATAGCGAAGCCTATCCTGATCCTTTTTGACGAGCCCGTCACACAGCGCGTCCGAAAGGCTGCGGATGGAGGCGAGCGGCGTCCTCAACTCATGCGAAACGTTGGCGACGTAGTCGCGGCGCGTCTGCTCAAGGCGCACGGCTTCGGTCACATCCTGCACGAGGATGAGCGCGCCCTCAGTTATGCCCGCATCGTCCCGAAGGGCGGTGACGGTAAAGCGCAGCGTCCTGTCCCTGCGCACGCGCTCGGCAACCACGTCCCCCGTTTCCCCCGCAAGCACTTGCCCGATCCCCGATGCGACGGAGCGGTAGGTTTCGCTCGTCTCCGGCCGGCTTCCCTCGCAGCCCATGAGCGTCAGCGCCGCAGGGTTGTACTGCATGACCTCACCGCGCCCGTTGACCGCCACTACGCCTTCGCCCAAGCCGTAGAGCACGCCGCGCAGCCGGTTGCGCTCGAATGTCAGCGCACCGATGTTCGAGGAAAGCGCGCCGGATAAAAGGTTGAGCGAATGTCCGAGTTGGGCGATTTCATCCTTGCCCTTCTCGTGCGCCTTGACGGTGAAGTTGCCCCGCGCCATGGCGAGCGCCGCCTTGTTCATGCTCTTGAGCGGGCCGGTGAGCTTGCGCGAAACGGCGTACGAGGGCAGTATCATGATGACCATCACCAAAAGCATCGCGATCACGAGCGCGCGCAAGAGCAAGGCGAGCGTCGCGTTGAGCTCCTCAAGGGGCTTGACGAGGAACGCCGCGCCGATAATCTGGCCGTACTCATCCGTCACAGGCGCGCCGACGATCACGCCGGAGCCGTTGCGCAGGGTGAACGCCCTTACGGGCTCGCCCGCGAGCACCTCGGCGAGGCGCTTTTCGATGAGCTGCGCGTTGCGCTCCACATCCCCGCGTGCCGAGTTGATGACCAGCTTGCCGTATTTGTTGTAAACATAGATTTCGGCGTCCCATATCTGCCGGTCGGAGATGATGGTCCTTTCGTACTCCTTCTGCGTAAGGTAGCCCTGGAAGAACTCGCCCGTGCGGTCGGCAAGGAAGTACGCGCGCGGCAAAAGCTCGTTGAACTTGATGTCTGCGTACGCCCGCGCGCCCGTCACGCGGAAAACGAGCGCCGTCAACGCGGCGCTCAGGATGACCGTCAGAAGAATCAGCGCAAGTGTTTTTTTGAGCAGCGAGTTCATGCTTTGCCGGCCTCGAATTTATAGCCGATGCCGTAGACGGTCTTGATGGACCAGTTCACGCCCTCCTGCGGCAGTTTCTGGCGGATGCGTTTGATTTGCGTGTCCACGGCGCGCGTGTCGCCGAAAAAATCGTTGTAGCCCCAGACCTGCGAGAGGATCTGCTCCCGCTCAAACACGCGGCCCGGGTGCGAGGCGAGAAGCTGGAAGATTTCCACCTCCTTGGGCGTGAAGGGAATTTTCCTGCCCTTGACGAGCACATCGTAGCTGTTTATGTTGATCTCCAGGTCGTCGAAGCGCAGCACCTTCTGCGGCTGCTCGCGCGCGGCGGTGAACCTGCGCAGCACCGCCTTGATGCGCGCGACGACCTCCCTGGCGCTGTAGGGCTTGACGATGTAATCGTCCGCGCCGAGCTCGAGGCCGAGTATGCGGTCTATTTCCTCGCCCTTGGCGGTGAGCATAATGATGGGCACGCGGCTCGTCGCGCGGATTTCGCGGCACACGTCTATGCCGGATTTTTTGGGCATCATGATGTCGAGTATCACAAGGTCGGGCTTCACAGAGGCAACCTTCGCGAGCGCCTCCTCCCCGTCCATTGCGGAAACATGCTCGAAGCACTCGTTTTCAAGGTAGACGCCGAGCGTTTCGTGCAAAATCGGCTGATCGTCGCAAATCAATATCTTCTGGCTGGCCATAACCCCATTCCCCCTTCGTTTCAGGACGATTATAGTATGCGCCGGGAGCCTGTTCAAGCGTTTTCGGCATTTGACATAATTGTATGAAATTCCGACTCAATGCCGTCAAAAAAAGCAAAAAGCGGGCATGCGCCCGCTCCTGTTTTATGATGCCTCAGTCCTCGTCCTCATACTCCGGCAGCACGGCGTTGTGGTAGACCTCCTGCACATCGTCATTGTCCTCGAAGCGCTCAATCATGCGCTCTACCTTCTCGGCAAGCTCGGGGTCGGCCGCATCCACGGTGGTCTGCGGAATCATCGAGATTTCCGCGGAAAGGAAGGAATAGCCTGCGGCCTCGAGCGCCTCGCGCACGGCGGTGAAGTCGTTGGCAGCGGTGTATATCTCGTAAATATCCTCGAGGGGGGCGAAATCCTCCGCGCCCGCGTCGAGCGCTTGCATCATCAGTTCATCCTCATCGACGGAAACGCTCTTTTCGATGACGAGCAGTCCGCGCTTGTTGAACATCCAAGCTACGCAGCCGGATGCGCCCAGCGCGCCGCCGCTCTTGTCGAACAAATGACGGACTTCCGCGGCTGTGCGGTTGCGGTTGTCGGTCACGACCTCCACGATGAATGCGATGCCGTTGGGGCCGTAGCCCTCGTAGGTAATCTCTTCGTAATTGACGCTGCCCAACTCGCCCGCGGCTTTTTTGATAGAGCGTGCGATGTTGTCGTTGGGCATGTTGGCGGCCTTAGCCTTGGCGATGACGTCGCGCAGTTTGGAGTTGTTGTTGGGGTCGCCGCCGCCCTCCCGGACCGCTATGGCA
>JAPXSN010000031.1:0-15412 GCA_033813015.1 Clostridia bacterium
GCCGATGGGCGTCTGGCCGTTGCACTTTTCCATGCTTTTCTTTTTGTTGTCGAGCTGACTGTCCTTGGGCAAGCGCATCACCTCCTCCGGTTTAGTATCCTCGCAAACGCGGCGGATATCCGCGCACCGCAAACTGCGCGAAAAAACGCGCGGATGCTGCGTTATGCTCACAATGACGCCGGTCGCAAAGCGGCTCTGCTGAACGGTGCGAAGATATTATTGTCGAAATCTGTTTGGTTTTAATCTTGCGGGGCGTAAAAAGCGTACCTTTGAACAGAAATGAAATTAAAAACATCAAAAATAATGGAAAAATAATGGAACCGAGTGTTGAAAAAGCTATCATTTTGTGGAAAATATGGTATTATATAGAACGCCTGCGGTTTTTTATCTGCCGAATAGGCAGCATATTATCGGATGCGGTTTGGGTTCGCGACGCAGCGCCATTTTTGTGTCAAACGAGCGCCAAATATAAAAACATGCTTGACCGATTGATCCATCAACCTTTGGGGGTGCGATATGCCTAAGTCAGCCAACCAGAAGCTCAAGCTTATGTACATGGCGAAAATACTCCTGACAAAAACCGACGAGGCGCACCCGATGGCACTCGAGCAAATCAAGCGGGAGCTGTCCGCCTGCGGCGTGGAGGCGGAGCGCAAGAGCCTTTACGACGATATGGAGGCGCTGCGTACCTTCGGCATAGACGTGCAGATGGTGCGCGACCCCAAGGCGCGCTACTTTGTCGCCGAGCGGGATTTCGAGCTGCCGGAGCTGAAGCTTCTGGTGGACAGCGTACAGTCCAGCCAGTTCCTGACCGAAAAAAAAACCTACGCGCTCATCAAAAAGCTTGAGAAGCTGTGCAGCCACTACGAGGCGCAGCTCATGCACAGACAGATCTATGTCACCAACCGCATCAAGACCATGAACGAGAGCATCTTCTACAATGTAGACCGCATCCACTCCGCCATCGCGCAGGATAGGATGATCTCCTTCAAATATTTCGAGTTCACCGCGCAGAAGAAAAAGCAATACCGCCACAGCGGCAAGCGCTATTGCGTGAGCCCCTTCGCGCTCACGCTTTCAAACGAAAATTACTATTTGCTCGCTTACGACGCGGCGGCGGAGCTCATTAAGCATTACCGCGTGGATAAGATGGACTCCATACAGCTGTTCGAAACGCCGCGCCAAGGCAGCGAGGCGTTCGCCAAGGTGGATGTCGCCGCCTACGCCAAGCACACGTTCGGCATGTTCGGCGGCGAGATGCATTCCGTCACGCTCGAGTTTGCGGACAAGCTCGCGGGCGTTGTGATCGACCGATTCGGCAAGGATGTACCCTTCCTTCGCACACACGAGGGACGCTTTTGCATCCATGCGCAGGTGACGGTGAGCCCGCAGTTTTACGCCTGGATGTTCGCGCTGGGCGACGACGCGCGCATCGTCGCGCCCGACGAGGTCGCGGCGGGCATGGCGGCGCAGCTTAAAAGCGTCGCCTCGCTCTACTAAGCAAAGGGGGGTACGGGCATGGATCGCAGCGCGGATAAGGCCAAACCGGGCGCGGGCCCCGTTTCCGTTTCCGTCGACGAAATGCGGCGCAGCGACGCCTACACCATCGCGCATTCCGCGCCGGGCAGCGAACTGATGCAACGGGCCGCCCTCGGCGTATTCCATGCGGCGGACTGGCGCGGCAACATCGCCATCGTATCCGGCGGCGGCAACAACGGCGGGGATGGATACGCGCTCGCCTGCGTGCTCGCCAAGCACGGCGTGCGGCCCGTTATTTACCGCGTGGGAGAGAACGTCACCGATACCGCGCGCCCCTTCCTCGACGAGGCGCGGGAGCTGGGCGTGGACATACTTCCCTTCCGGGAAAACACCGACCTTTCGGGCTTCGACATGGTCGCGGACTGCATCCTCGGCACGGGCTTTGCGGGGCCGGTGCGCGGCCTTGCGCGCGATGCCATCCGCGCCGTCAACGCCTCGGGTGCGTACGTCGTGAGCGTGGACATCAACAGCGGACTCGACGGGGACACGGGCGCGGCCGAGCTCGCGGTCAAAAGCGACCTGACGGTTTCCATCGGCTTCTACAAGAAGGGCATGCTCACCTGCGCCGCCAAGAAGTACATCGGCGCGCTCGTCAACGCGGATATCGGCATCACGCTGGTGTAAATCGGGTTTTCTTTCAATCGCCGGGGACGGTTCTCGACGGTTTCCGGCAGACCATCTTCCATAAAGCGCAGCGATTTTCGCTGCGGCCATTACCCTCCTTCGTCGAAAACCGTCCCCTTGAGAGGAACGAACGCCTCTTCTCAGGGGGCGGTTTTGCACGCATGAGGACGATGAAAGGATGAATAAGTCGTCGGTATGCCGGAACAGCAGCGCGGGGAGAAAAGCAGAACCGTCCCCGTCGATTCAAAAGGAGAAGTCAGCTTGCTTTCACGCCGCCCCTCTTTCCTCCTATGCCTGCGAGGATGTATAATATATCCATACATCATCCTCACGGCGAAGGAGGGCGGCCGCCATGTGCGACACGATGGGCTTCCTCTCAAAAGGCAGGGCGTATTTTGCAAAGAACAGCGACCGCAGCCCGAACGAGCCGCAGTTGGTCGAATACCATCCGCGGCGCAGCGGCGCGGGCAGCCTCAAGGCCACTTACATCGAAATCGAGGACGCGGGAGAGGCGAACGCCGTTTTGCTCTCGCGGCCAAGCTGGCTATGGGGCGCGGAAATGGGGGTCAG
The DNA here is from genome assembly GCA_033813015.1 of Clostridia bacterium. Taxonomy (GTDB): domain Bacteria; phylum Bacillota; class Clostridia; order Christensenellales; family CAG-138; genus Phil1. Next base: position 2,734 of record JAPXSN010000031.1, read on the forward strand.
CGAGCGCGGCGTGCTCATAGGCAACGAGGCGGTGTTCACCAAAGGCGCGTACGGCAAGACCGGCCTGACGGGCATGGATCTCGTGCGCCTCGGGCTTGAGCACGGGGAGAGCGCGCGGCACGCCGTTGAGGTGATAGCAAACCTTCTCGAGCGCTACGGGCAGGGCGGCAACTGCGGCTTTGACCACGATTTCTACTACGACAATTCCTTCCTGATACTCGACCGGCACGATGTTTATATCCTCGAGACCGCGGGCAAACGCTGGGCCGCCAAGCGCTTCGAGCGCGCGGCCATCTCCAACAGGCTTTCGCTCGAGGCAAATGCCGACCTTCGCGGCGGCGGAACAAGCGAGGACGAAGATTTCTCGAAAAAACACCTCGAGCCCGTGTATTCGTTCTTTTCCGGCTCGAAGCAGCGAAACGGCATGGCCTGCGCCGCGCTCACATCTGCGGCAGGCGTGCCCGACTTGATGCGCGCGCTTCGCGCGCACGCGCCTGAAATCCATAACCCGCTGTGCCAAAACAGCGTCCGGAGCGTGTGCATGCACGCGGGCGGCGCCATAGGGGATCACACGACCGCGAGCATGGTCGTCGAGCTTGGCGATATCATCAAGCTGTGGGTCACGGGCAGCTCAACGCCCTGCATATCCCTTTTCAAGCCGTGGGTGTTTGGCAATCCCCCGGAGCCGCCGGTGTTTGAGGCCGGGGATGCGCGGGCGAAGGAATACTGGCTCGCGCGCGAGCGCTTCCATAGGAATCTTCTTGGCAGGGAGCTGCCCGCCGAATATTACGCCGAGCGGGACGCGCTCGAAGCGGGTTGGCTCACCGAGGCGGAGCATGCCGATCTAGCCGCGATGCGGGCGCTTTCGCTCCGCGCAGGGGAGCAGGAGGCCGCCTTCTATGAAAAGTGGGGGCAGGCGAAGCTTGCGGACGGGAAGGCGCGCGCGTCCTTTTTGAATTACTGGCAAAAGAAAAACGCGGCGCTCGAGTAAGGAGCGCCGGGGCGGGGCGGCGCGCATGGCCGTGAAAACGGCGCTCCCGGCAAAAAGCTCCCCGTCCGGCATGGGGCGGTTTCGTTATTTTCCGCTAGGCCGGGCATACTAAAGCAAAAAAGGGAGACGGGAACATGCGCGGCACAATCATGGATTCGGGCGGGGAAGCACCCTTCGGGCCGGAGGATTCCTTCGGCTGGGGCATGCTCATCGGCTTTTCGGGCGATGGGGAGGAGCATGCGAACGCGGACGCGTTCGACCTTTTGGACGAATGGGGCGAGGATCCGCTCCAAAGGCCGTAGACGGCTGCCGGAGTTCTGTTTATCGCCCCGAAAATGCGCTATGCTCAACTCATAAAGCAAGAGGAGGCGCTGCTATGAAGTTCTTCGACGATCCCTTTGAGCTCAACGGCGACGGCAGGGTCGACCTTGACGAGGAGCTCATCAGCCTGCTGTTCATCTACGACGAGGATGAGGAAGATTTTCTGCCCGGCGGGGGCGATCCCGACGGCTTCCTCGATGACGAGGACGACGAGGACGACGAGGACGATGAAGATAATTGACAATTGACAGTTGATAATTGTCAATCAGGGGAACGCGCTGCGGCGGGAAAGCGAAGGATTGACGTCAGTCCTTCGCGCTTTTTTCGATGCTCCCGGCGAGTGCGTCGAGCCAGTCGCCCTCGAACAGCTCGACCTTGCCCGCATCGCACGCGGCGGCGAGCCTTGGGTCTATGGGAAGGCGCGCGGTATTGGGGATGCCGAGCCGCGCGGCCGTTTCCGCGAGGCGGCTCTCGCCAAAGGGGAGGATGCGCCTTCCGCAATCCGGGCAGTCGACATAGCTCATGTTCTCAACGAGCGCGAGCACGGGGATGTTCATCATGGCGGCCATGTTGACGGCCTTTTCGACGATCATGCCCACGAGCTCCTGCGGCGTGGTGACAATGACGATGCCGTCCACGGGGATGGACTGGAACACCGTCAGCGGCACGTCGCCCGTGCCCGGCGGCATGTCGATAAACATGACGTCCACGTCGCCCCAGACAACGTCGCTCCAGAACTGTTTGACCGCGCCTGCGAGTATGGGGCCGCGCCAGACGACGGGCTGCGTATCTTCCTCAAGCAGCAGGTTGATGCTCATGACCGGAATGCCTGTTTTGCTCAGCACGGGATAGATGCCGTCCTCGCTCGCCTCGGCCTTGCCCGTCAGATGAAACGCCTTTGGGATGGAGGGCCCCGTCACATCCGCGTCGAGTATGGCGCACCTTTGCCCCTTCCTTCTAAGCAGTACCGCCAGAAGCGAGGTCACGAGTGATTTGCCCACGCCGCCTTTTCCGCTCACTACGCCTATCACGCGACGGATATGGCTCATGCGGTGCGGCTTTTCGAGGAAATCTGTCTTCTCGCGCGAGGGACAGTCGACCTTGCAGGAGGAACAATCGTGGTTGCAGGTTTCGCTCATTTTATTTCTCCGTTCCTGATATTTGCACCGTTATTATACACCCGCGGCCCGCTTCGTAGAAGCCCCTTGGCTTGTAAGCTTCGCCGCGCAGTATGACAGCAGAGCTTAATTTGTGGGAGGCAGCTTACGCACATGAACGGCGCGGGAAGTTTGGCTTGCTCCCGACGATCCCCGGCGCGGGAGCGTGGAGGATATCCTCCGGCGCATCGCCGCAGACTTTTCGCGCGAGCCGCGACGCCGTGCGCGCGGGCGGCTATCGCTTCCTAAACGGAGAAACTTTCTCCTACGGCGCATAAAGCGCGCTTGCATATTTCGAGTTAAAACCTTATAATAAAAATGCTTCGGGGGTGGTGAAATTCCACACCGGCGGTGATGCGGCCTTGAGCCGACAAGCCCGCGAACCGGCCTTATGGCCGGCCGAGCCGGTGGGATTCCGGGGCCGACGGTACAGTCCGGATGGGAGAAGCGGACGTTTTTTGCTGCGTCCCCCCGCCTCGAGGCGGGGGTATTTTCGTTTTGGAGGGAACATGAGGAATCCAAAGGTTGAAAAACTCGTCAAAATGGCGCTGCTGTGCGCTATGTCCGTCGCGCTGATGTACGTCGTGCGCTTTCCGCTGATGCTGGCCTATCTCGAATACGACATGGCGGATGTGCCCATGCTCATAGGCGCGTTCATCTACGGACCCTTCTGGGGGCTGCTGCTCGTGGGCATCGTGAGCGCGCTGCAGGCGCTGACGGTTTCTGCAGCAAGCGGATGGATCGGCTTTGTGATGCATTTTGTCGCCACGGGCGCATACGTGCTCGTCGCGGGCACGATCTACCGCACGAGGCGCACGCTCGGCGGCGCGCTGTGGGGGCTGCTGTTAGGCTCGCTGGCGATGATTCTCATCATGGTGCCGATGAACCTATACCTTTCGCCCCTGTTCCTCGTGAGCGCCGAGATGGATTACGCTGCGGCGCAGCAATCCATTCGGGGCATCTTGTGGAGCTTCGTCGCCTTCAACGCCATCAAGACCGGCATTAACTCGGCGGTGACGTACTTCCTCTACAAGCCCGTGTCGCGGCTTTTCAAAAGAGAATTTTTCGGCGTGAATCGCAGGCTTTAGGCTTTGACGGACGCGCGGATACCATGTATGATAAAGGGGATACAGGCTCCGGCGCTTATGTGCCGGATGGGGCTTAAAAGGAGGGTGGAAGGGGACGATGCCCAACAGGGACAAGCGCGAAAACGCAATGCTCGCAATCATGCTCGCGCTGCTGGTGGCGGCGACGTCTTATTCCATGTTCCTCTACCAGAACGCATCCGTCACGCGCATCCGCGGCAAAACCAACGAGACCCTCGCGGCCACGGTTCAGGAGAACAAAGGCGTGTTCCTCGCCGCGCTCGATTGGCGCTACCGCGCGCTCGAGGCCGTCGCCGCGGGGATATCCGAGCAGGGTCCGGACGGCATTGAGGCGGAGTTTGCCCGGCTTCGCCCGGGCACGGCGGGCGAGGATTATTTGAGCATGTACCTCGCGAACGCGGGCGGATCGTCCGATATTGGGGACGGCGTTGCCATAAACATTTCGGACAGGCTCTATTTTCAGCAATCCCTTGCGGGCGGGCGCGGGCTCGAAGCGGTCGTGAGCCGCATAAACGACGCGCCGCGCTTCATCCTTTCCGTGCCGGTGATGGCACAGGGCGCGATTTCCCATGTGCTTTACGCCACCTTCGACGAGCGCACGTTCGCGGATGTGCTGCAGACCGGCGCTGCCTATGGGGACAGCCGCACGCTCATCCTCTCCGCAGCGGGCGAGATCATCTACGGCGGGAGCGCACTCCTGCAGGGCAACTTGCTTTGGGATCTTGAGCGCGCCGGTGAGGCCGAAACGCAAGCTTCTCTTCGCGACGCCCTCGCCGCGGGCGATACAGGCATCGTGACCTACGCGCTCAACGGCACCGAGACCTACCTCGCCTATGCGCCGCTGGGCGTCAACGACTGGGTGATCTGCACCTCTGCGCCCGCCGCGCGCGTCAACCAGGAAATTTCGCAGACAGTGAAGTCCGGCTACCTGATCGTTACGGCCATTTTGATTCTCGCGGCGGCATTCGTGCTGCTCTTTGCCTACGTTGTCCGGCTGAACTCGACGCGGCTTATCGAAAACCGCGCGCGCCTCAACGAGATCGACGAGCGCTACCGCATGGCGCTTGAGAACACCTCCGTCGCGGTGTGGGACTTCGACCACGCGCGCCGCGCCATCTCCATAGACGCGCGTTCCGCCAAGCTCCTTGGCATGCGCGAGGGCGTGCTTGAGAATGTGCCGGAATCGCTCATCGCCTCCGGCTTCGTGCACCCTGAGAGCGCGGACGATCTGCGCGAGCTGCATGCGAAGCTGGCGGCCGGTGAAAAATCGCTCGAGGGCGTGTTTTTGCTGCGCGCGGAAAACGGCGAAGGCTGGCGCTACGAGCGTGTGCGCTACACCAATCTGTTCGACGAAAAGGGCCGCGCGTACCTCGCCATAGGCATGGGGGAGGACGTGACCGCCGAATACGCCGAGAAGCGACGGCTCGACGAGCTTTCCCTCGCCGCGCAGAGCGACTCGATGACGGGGCTGCTGAACCACGACGCGACCTTCAGCCACATCAAACGGTATCTTCGCACGGAGGGCGCGACGGGTGCGCATGCGCTGTTCATGATCGACATAGACGACTTTAAGCGCGTCAACGACACGCTCGGCCACCAGCGCGGCGACGCGGCCATCAAGGAGATCGCCGCGGCCATCCGGGCGACCTTCCGCGCGACGGACATCGTGGGCCGCGTGGGCGGAGACGAGTTCATGGTGCTTTTAAAGAACGCGCCGGATACGGCCTTCATCGAGCGCAAGGCGCACGAGCTTAGGGACGCGCTGCACATCCCTGCAGGCTTCGTCGGGGATTGCCCACCCGTATCCGCGAGCACGGGCGTCGCCCTCTATCAAGGAGACGGCCGTCCCTTTGAGCAGATATATGCCGAGGCGGACTCTGCTTTGTACCGCGCCAAGAGCGAGGGCAAGGACCGCTACCGGATAGGCGCGCAGCCATGAGCCAAATTACCGATGCGCGGGAGCAAAGATTGTCCGCCGCGCTCGGGCTTTTCGGCCTCGCAAAGGCCCAAGCAAGCCTCATAAGCCACAACGAAAATGAAATTTACGACGTGCGCATAGATGTGCGCCGCTTTGCGTTGCGCATCCATATCCCGGCGGCCGGCTTCGCGCCGCTGCCGCTGTGCGCCGCGAGCGAAATCGCCAAACGGCGCGCCGAGGCGGAGTTGCTCCTGCTGCTTTCGGAAAACGGCTTCCCCACGCCGCACCCTGCGCCGGGAACGGACGGCAAAACGGTGCAGACACTCTCGGGAAATATCCCGGCGACGCTTCTGTGCTATCTTGCGGGCGAAAGCTTCGACGCGCTCTGGAAGCAGGCCGATGTGCCGGATGAAGCGGCCTTTGCTGCGGGTCGCCTCGCGGGCAGGCTCGACGCTTTCACGAAAGATTATGTGCGCCGCTTCGCTTCCCGCCGCCCGCGCTACGGCGCGCGGACGCTGTTCGTGTTGGAGGCGCGGCTTCGTGCGGCGCGAGAGTCGGGCGTTTTGAATGCTGCCCAACTCGCGGACTTTCTTGCGGCGCTCGCTGCGATGGAGCCGCGCATGCGCGCGGCGGAGCGGGAGACCGGCCTTTGCGTCTGCCACGCGGACCTTTCGGGCGGCAACCTCATCTGGGATGGCGAAACCGCCGCGCTCATCGACTTTTCGCTTTCCGGCATCGCGAGTCCGTACTTCGACCTCGCGGGCATGTTCGCGAGCTTCACGCGCGAAGGGGTACGAAAAGCCATTCTTGCGGGCTTTGAGGACGGGTATGAAAAAAGGGCTGAGATGCGGCTCGCCGAGCCGTACTTTGCCCTTGGGATACTGCTCTTCATCTGCCAAAGGTACGAGGCTGCCAAGCATTGGGATTGGTTCCCCGGCGCGCTCGCGCGCTGGCAAAAGGAAACTTTCGCGCCCCTCGCACGCGGGGAAAGCTTCCTCGCATTTTAGTCATTCCTTACGCCTTTTTCAAAAACTCCATGACAAGCTTTGAAAAATAGGGCTTGGCGCGCTCCGCGGCCTCGAGCACTTCTTCCTCCGTGATCGGATTATCCGTGATGCCCGCGGCGTAGTTGCACAACAATGAGATGCCGAGCGTCCGCATGCCGCAGTGCGCGGCCGCGATGCTCTCAGGCACCGTGGACATGCCCACCGCGTCCCCGCCGAGCATGCGAAACGCGCGTATTTCCGCGTGCGACTCGTACTGCGGGCCCAGCGCGTTGCAGTAGACGCCCTCGCGAAGCGCGAGGGGCATTCCCGCGGCTGCTTCCTTCGCCAGAGCGCGGTATTCCCTGTCGAATACGTTGCCTACATCAGGGAAGCGCACGCCGAATTCGGGGATGTTGGGCCCCGCAAGCGGGCTTGCCTGAGAGAGGTTCAGGTAATCCGAAATCAGCATCAGCTCGCCGATGCCGAAGTCCGTGTTGAGGATGCCCGACGCGTTGGTGACGATCATGGACTTCGCGCCCAACAGCTTCGCCACGCGCACCGGAAAGGCGACTTCAACGGGCTCGTAGCCCTCGTAACGGTGCATGCGCCCCTGCATGACCATGACGCGCTTTTTGCACAGCTCGCCCAGAACGAGCCGCCCCTTATGCCCCGGCGCGCTCGAGAGGCGAAAGCCCGGTATCTCCTCATACGGCACGTACGCCGCGCCCTCGACGAGATCGCCGATGAAGCCCAGTCCTGAGCCGAGGATCAGAAGGAACTCCGGCTCCAGAGAGGTTTTTTGGCGTATGGCCGCCGCTGCGCGAAGATAATCGGCGTAGGTGTAGAACATAGCTTCGCCCTCCTTTGGGGTATTGACAATTGAAAATTGACAATTGACAATCAGGGGAACGCCGCCGCGGGCGGGAATCGCCGCGGGGGGCGACCCTGTTTGTTCGCAACTGGGGACGGCGTTTGGTCGTTCACGGGCATTCGTCAGAGACAAACCCCGGACAAACAGCGCTGTCACCCACAACAAAAACTCGCGGGGCGGCTTGCGCCGTCCCGCTGCGTTGTCGCTCTTACTGGCGGCCGATGGTCGCGACCATGACGGCCTTGATGGTGTGCATGCGGTTCTCCGCCTCGTCGAACACCTTGGAGGCACTCGAGCGGAACACCTCGTCTGAAGCTTCCATTTCCTTGAGGCCGTATTTCTCGTAAACATCCCGGCCGACGCTGGTCTCGAGGTCGTGGAAACTCGGCAGGCAGTGCAGGAAGATGCAATCCGGGTTGCCGGTCAGCTCCATCATGGCCTTATCGACGCGGTACGGCGTAAGCAGCTTGATGCGCTCCTCGAACTGCGCCTCCTCGCCCATAGAGACCCACACGTCGGTATAGAGCGCGTCCGCGCCCTTGACCGCGGCGAGATCCTCGGAAAACTCGATGATAGCGCCCGTCGATTTTGCGACCGCGCGCATCTCGGCAACGAGTTTTTCCTCCGGGAACAGCGCCTTGGGCGCGATGCCCACGAAGTGCATGCCCATCTTGGCGCAGCCGATCATCAAAGCGTTTCCCATGTTGTTGCGCGCGTCGCCCACGAAGCACAGTTTCACCTTAGAAAGGGGTTTATGGACGTGCTCCTCGATGGTCATGAAGTCCGCGAGTATCTGCGTGGGGTGATCCACGTCGGTCAGGCCGTTCCACACGGGCACGCCGGAATGCTTTGCGAGCAATTCCACATCGCCCTGCTTGTAGCCGCGATATTCGATGCCGTCGTAGTAGCGGCCAAGCACCTTGGCGGTGTCCTCGAGGGATTCCTTCTTGCCCATCTGTGAATTTGAGAGGAAGGTGCAGCACGCGCCCTCGTCGAACGCCGCGACCTCGAAGGCGCAGCGCGTGCGCGTGGAGGTCTTTTCGAACAGCAGCACGATGTTGCGCCCCGCGAGCAGATCGCCGCGGATGCCCGCGCGCTTCTTGGCCTTGAGGTCGTGCGAGAGGTCGAGAAGATAGCGGATCTCCTCGGGGGTAAAGTCCTTGAGCGTGAGCAGGGAGCGTCCCTTCAGATTGACTGGCATATGTATTCTCCTTTTCTTATTCTGATACTAATTCCAAACATTAGTATGATTGACGGTAAGTCAACTTTCCGTATACGCCTTTTCGACGTACGCGCTCGTGAACGCGCGCAGCAGTGCGCCGTAGTCCGGCGCAAAGCGCAAAATGTCGCCGACCCGGTATTCGTCCCCCGCCCTGGTGAGATCGACGAGCAGGTGATCCGAGCTCGCGCCGATGACGGATACCCGCGCGTCGAGCGGCGCGAGGCCGTCCGGCGCGACATCCTGCCTGCCGATGGCCAATATGCCGCGCAGCATCTCGCCCCTGTCCTCGAAGCTCACATATTCGCCAAAGGCGTTCGGCCCGCTTTGGCCGATAGGCTTGCTGGGCTTGCGCTTGATCTCGACCAACTGCGCCTCAAGCGCAAAGCAGTCCGGATAAAAGCCCTCCATAAGTGTGCCCGAAGCCGTTTCGTTTCCCAACAGATATCCTTCTCCTATGCGAAGGTGGTTAATTCCTTTGGGGAGCGTCCCCGAGAGCAGCATGGGCAGCGTGCTTGAGTTACCGCCCGAAACGAGCGGAATGGGAAGCCCCGTCTCGCGCCTGAGCCACTCCGCGATCTCAGTAAGTCCGCCGAGGTTGCCCGCGTCGGGCAGGATGCCGCCAAAGCAGGTCAGATTCACGCCCACGCCGTAAAGCTCGAGCAGGTCCTGAGCAACGACGGCATTTGCGAGCGCGAGTATTTCCGCACGGTTTTGGAAGAACACACCCTCTCGCAAATCGCCCATGTCGACCATCAGCACGACCCTGTGCCGCCGGTGCTGCCGCTTCGCCTCGCCGCCCAGAAGCCGCACGGTCGAAATTTCGCTTTGCTGGCTCAGCTCGCTGTGGGCGATCACATCCGCGGCCTCGCAGGGCTGCGCGATGCGCAGCAGCCAGCGCGGCTTCGTCGTTTTGAGGCAAGCAAGGTTCATCAGGCGCGAGTCGGCGATGTAATCCGCGGCGCTTTTCTCGACAACGGCCGTGACGCGCGGGTCCGCGCAGACGCACTTGGTTACGATGGCGCACGCAGCGCCCGCGCTGTGGCAGAGGCCGACGACGCGGTCGATGTTATGCTTGAGTTTTCCCAAATCCGTGCCGATTCTCGGATACATGGTTCCTCCGGCGGTCGGTTTCGTTGATTCCCGTTCCCCTAATTGTCAATTATCAATTGTCAATTGTCAATTACCCCGATACCCCAAGGCTTCGCCGCAAAAGCTTCAGCGCCGCGTCGGGATAGTGCTTTGAGAGCACGCCGAGCGAGGCCATGATATAATCGCCGTCGAAGAGAAGCCGCGCTTCGCCGGGCTTGGGGTAGAGCATCATGCCCGCCTCGTTGCAGTCCGCGATGGCGCGAAGGAGCGCCTCCCTGTGCGGAAGCCTCGTGAGCGCGCCGCCCGTGCCTACGATGGTGCGCACGGCCGTCAAATCCTTGCCCTCGGCGATGGTCTTTCGACCCGACGGCGTGTAGATGTAGCGAAGTGCGCCCGCGTGGCGCTCCACGGCTCGGACGCCCGCCTCGCGGCAGAGGCGTTCGGTCAATTTGAATTGCTCCGGCGTTTCCGGAATGGGCTTATAGTCGGCCATGACGGCCTTCACGTCGAGCTTGAGTTCATTGCCAAGCGCATCCTCGCCTATCATATCCACGATGTTTCTCGCATTGATGTAAAGGCCAAGGTCGCCCTCGACCGTGCGCTTGGCAAAAGGCTCGGGGTTGGTCAGGAGTATGGCGATCTCGTCCGAGCCGCCGGTCACGCTGTGCACATCCGTCGTCGCGCCGCCGATGTCTATGGCGACGAGGTCGCCTATGTCGTTGTAGAGAAGCTGGCTCGCCTCCATGACCGCGCCGGGAGTGGGGATGATGCTGCCCGTGACCATATCGCGGATGTGCTCCATGCCCGGAGCCTTGACGATGTGCTCCTCGAACACCGCGTGTATGACTTTGCGCGCGGGCTCGATGTTCAACTTGTCAAGCTTAGGATAGACGTTCTCCACGACGCTGCACGGGATGTCGGCGGCGCGGAAAATCTCCTGCACGGCGCGTCGGTTCTGGATGTTGCCCGCGTAGATGACGGGCGCGCGGACGCCGCTTTGCGCGAGCCTCTGCGCGTTGTAGAGCGCGGTTTCGCGCTCGCCATAATCCGTGCCGCCCGCAAGCAGGATGAGGTTGGGCTTCACCGCCTCGATGTCCGCGAGGTCGTACTCGGAGAGCTTGCCCGCGGTCGCGAGCTTGATGATGGCGCCCGCGCCGAGCGCGGCTGCCTCGGCGGCCCGCACGGTCATGTCGTACACGAGGCCGTGCACACACATGCGAAGGCCGCCCGCGGCGGAGCTTGTCGCAAGCATTTCGCCGTAGGTCACCTCATCCCAACCCATGTTGTGCTTGAGATCGCCGATTGCGCCCATGAGGCCGACGCGCACATCCCCCGCTTGCACGGAGGTCGGCGCGCAGCCCTGCCCCAAAAAGCGCGGCTCGCCCTCGTGAATGCCCCTAAAGGCGTTCACGAGGGTCGTGGTCGAGCCGATTTCCGCTACCAGTACGTCGATATGCATGGTTTTCTCTCTTCCCTCTCGGCAATGGCCGGGAAAGGGGGAGTCGTTACTTGCCTTTCGCTTCCATTTCGCGACGGCGCTTTACGAGGAAGGTCGCCACGTGGTTGCCGTGGCTGCCGCGTCCGAAGCCCTCGTCCGCGCCGTTGGCGCGCGCCTGGGCGCTTGCTACCTGCGTGCCGCCCGCGACGAAAATGAGCTTGTCGCGCACGCCCATTTCGGTGGCGATGCGGTTGATTTTGCTGATGTTCTTATAGTGGATGTCGTCGTGGCTGATGATGGTGGAAGCCAGTATGGCGTCCGCGTTCAGCTCGATGGCGGCGTTGACGAGCTTTTCGGGCGGCACGGAAGTGCCCAGATAGTGTACCTCGATGCCGTACTTCTCGATGCCGCCGTGCTTGATGTCAATGATTTCGCGCAGGCCCACGCTGTGCTCATCCTCGCCCACGGTGCCGCACACGACCTTCATCGGGCGGCGCTCGATGTCCGCGCGCAGCTCGTTGTCGCTCAATACATCCGGCTCCTTGGGGATGACGAGCTTGTCGATCTCGATGGAGAAGGGCACCTTGCCCTTGATCTCGATGCGCGTGCCTTCGGCAAGGTGGCCGATTTCGCGCGAGATGACTTCCACATCCGTGAGGCCCATGCGCCTGCCGCACTCGATGGCCGCGGCCTCTGCGATGCCCTTTTCGGCGGGGAAGAACATCGTGAGCATCACGGTTCCGTCCGCGAGCCACTCCATTTCGGGGCGGATGAGCTTCGCGCCGGGCTGGGCGAATTCCTTGACCTCCGCCATGCGCACGTTGCAGTTATCCTCCTCATCGAGCTCGTCGATATACACGATCTTCTCGGGCTTCTCGAGCGTGCAGCCGCCGATGAGGTCCGCGGGATTCGAAGTATTGTATTGCGCGACGTTGTTGTAGCCGTAATGCGCGCTGATGGGCGCGCAGTAATCCGTCGCGCGCTTCACGATGGTGCCCGCGCCGATGCCGCCGTTGATCTTGCGCGCGATGCCGTCGCCGTTGCGCTCGGGATACATGCCGCTGTCCACAAACATGCCCGCCTCGACCGCGGCGAAGTAGCCGCCGAGCTCCACGATCTCCTCCATGAAGAGCACCGCGCGCTCCTTCAACTCTCGCGCCTTGTCACGCAGATAGCCGTCCTTTTTAAGTTCGACCAGCTCCATGAGGCCATCCATGCCCACGAGCGCCTGCTTGGCGGTGTCGCACGCTTCGAGGTTGTAGATGTGCCAAGGCACGTTGCGCCCCTCGTCCGGCGTGATGGTGGATTGGATGTCCGCGCTGGTGAGCTTAGAGATGACCATGTTGAGCACATGCGTCACGGTCGCCTCGCGCGTACTGGATTCAATATACTTCGTGTTCATCTGCGCGCGCATGCGGTACTCGTGGAACAGGTCGCGCAGCGCCACCGCATAGGGCAAATCCTGATGAATGCACGGCCCCGGCGTCGCCGAAGGCGGCACGGTGGAAAGGCAGATGTTCTTCTTGGGCACGCCGACCTTCGCGGAGAAAATGGAGTTGATCGCGTGCTGCACCATGAGT
>JAPXSN010000032.1:0-15221 GCA_033813015.1 Clostridia bacterium
CTCAAGTACGCCATGGGCTTCACGATGTTCCAGCAGGGGCTGCGCAAGGCGGAGATGGTCTGCGGCGCATCTTTCGACCGCCTCTCCTACAACAAGGCATTCCTCGACCTCGGGCCGACATACTTCAACTTCATACTGCCCGTCATGGATGAATGGATCGAGGCGAATAGGTAATAGCTAATAGTGAATGGTGAATAACTATTTGGAATCCGAACAGCCTCCGTTTTACGAGAGGCTGTTTTTGCCTGCCTTTTTCAGATGCATTGAAAAGCGAGTTCCCGCCTTAAAGCGAAAACCCGCATAATTTAGTCAGTTATTCACTATTCACTATTAGCTGTTAGCTGAGCGTTGACAATCCGTGATTGTCAACGCTCACAGCACCTTGCTCAAAAACTCCTTCGTCCTCTCCACTTTCGGGTTGGCGAACAGCTTGGCGGGCGGGCCGCTCTCGACGATGACGCCGTCGTCCATGAAAAGGACGCGGTCGGAAATCTCGCGCGCAAAGCCCATTTCGTGCGTGACGATGACGGTCGTCATGCCCTCTGCCACAAGGCCGCGGATGACGGCAAGCACCTCCCCCACCATCTCGGGGTCGAGGGCGCTCGTGGGCTCGTCGAAGAGCATCACATCCGGCTCCATCGCAAGCGCCCGCACGATGGCGAGGCGCTGCTTCTGCCCGCCGGAAAGGCGCGCGGGATGCTCTGAGTACTTGTCGGTGAGACCCACGCGCGCGAGAAGGGCGCGCGCGAGCTCATCCGCTTCGGCCGGCGTCTTCTTTTTGACGAGCATGGGCGCGAGCTTGATGTTTTCCGCCGCGCTCAGGTGCGGGAACACATTGAACTGCTGGAACACCATGCCCATCTTCTGCCTGTGCAGGTTGATGTCCACGCCCTTGCCGGTGATGTCGACGCCCTCGAAGAAAATTTGGCCGCCCGTAGGCTCCTCGAGCAGGTTGAGGCAGCGAAGGAACGTGCTCTTGCCGCCGCCCGAAGGGCCGATGACGGACACGACCTCGCCCTTTTCGATGCGCTCGCTCACGCCGCGCAGCACCGCAAGCTTGCCGAAATTCTTTTCAAGCCCCACCGTGCGGATTACCGGCGTTTCCCCATTTGAGGCGGCCAATGTTTGCGTATAGGTATCCATGGGAACGCGCCCTCCCGTTGATAGAATCTTACTAATGCTTGGAATTGGCATTAGTCGCGGCTCTTGAGCTTGCGCTCGTATACGCCGATGAGCTTGCTCAGGGTAAACGTGAGCACGAAATAGATCATGCCCACGATCAGCAGGCTTTCGAACGCGAGAAAGGTCGCGCCCTTGACGATGAGGTAAGAGGTCATCAAATCGCCCACGAAGAAGGTCGAGGCAAGCGATGTTTCCTTGATGATCATCACGAATTCGTTGCCCAAAGCCGGCAGTATGTTCTTGACGGCCTGAGGCATGACGATGCGGAGCATGGTCTGGCGCTTGGTGAGACCGAGGCTCAACCCCGCCTCGGTCTGCCCGCGGTCCACGGCCTGTATGCCGGAGCGGACGACCTCGGACACGTAGGCGGAGCTGTTGATGACCAGCGCCACGGCGATGCTCGAATAGTCGTTGAGGCCGAGGCCGGGGAGCAGCAGGGGCAGTATGAAATAGCCGAAGTAGAGCTGGAGCAGTATGGGGGTGCCGCGGATGAACTCCACGAAAGCGCTCACGAAAAAGCGCAGCACCTTCAGGCGCGAGAGATGCGCCATGGCCAGCACAGAACCGATGATCGCTCCGAAAAAAACCGTGATTGCCGAAAGGGAAAGCGTGACGCTCACGCCTTTGATCAGGAACACATCCCAATACTTGCCCAGTATTTTTATGATATTTTGCAGGATCGTTGCAAGATCCATCCCTTACCTCCTCGCCGGGGCGGCGGCGCACTTTTCGTGTTTTCGCATCCCCGCAAAAAGCAGCCGGCTGCGCTTTGCCGCCGGCTGCGGATCAAATACGGTATAACGCTCAGTCAGCCGGGGCGTTGCCCTCGTCGTCATAGCTGACATCGGCGGCGCTCGGGATGCCGGAGAGCTCCTTGGCCTTATCGTACCACTCCCCGTAATAGCCCGCCTCATAGGCCTTGGCGAGCAGCCCGTTGACGGCGGCGGTCAGCGCGACCGCTTTTTTGTTGAGCAAAATCAGGTTGTTTGCCGCAGCCTCGTCTATCTCGAACTGGAAGGCGGTTATGCCAATGTCCGGATTGTTGGCGACGATGGCCTCGCCGTTGCCGTAGGCCACCGCGATGGCGTCCACCTTGCCGGTCTTGAGCGCGAGCACCGCGTCGTCCAGCGACTTGAACAGCTCTATGGAGGCGGCGTATGCCGCGAGCTGCCCGTTGCACAGCTCCTCCTGAAGCGAGGCGGCCTGCGCGGCGACCTTCAGGCCCGTGAAATCGGAAGCCTCTTTGAAGCTAGCCGCCTTATCCGCAAGCGTTATAACGGTCTGCTCGGTTTCGTTGTCGCCCGCGTAATAATAATCGGAAAGGCTGAAGTTCTCCGCACGGGCTTCGGTCCAGGAATAGCCGGAAATCGACATATCCACCGCGCCGAGCTGCACGGCGGTCTGACAGGCCTCGAAGGACATGGGCTTAATCACAAGCTCCAGCCCCAGACCTTCGGCAAGGTGTTTGGCCAGCATGACGTCGAAGCCGACGTATTGGTCCTGACCTGTTTTCGAGGTGTCCACAAACTCCATGGGCGCAAAATCGGGGCTGAGCGCCACGAGCAGTTTGCCGTCCTCCACAAGATCATAGTCGGCTTTTGGCCCGCCTTTGCCGGAGGCGGCTTGCCCCGCGCAGCCCGCGGCCGCAAGCGAAAGCGCGAGCGTCAGCGCCAATGCCATGCACAATTTTTTCATGTTTATGTATCCTCCCGAACGTTCAATATGCCGTAAAGCATACGACTTTCTATGCGCGGTGTCAAGCATGTATTCGTATAAAAACACAATATATTTTGTATATAGGCTTATATATTATGAATATCGCGTATACTATGCCGCCGCTCGGGACGTTTTCGAATATGAAAAGGCCGCGGGCTTTCGTCCGCGGCGTCGGAATAATATTCAGTCTTTATGCTCTTGCGCGCACATTGAACGGCTCGCCCTCGACGCGCGCGACGAACGCGCTCATATCGTCGTTGTAGCCACGCTCGATGCCCGCGGCGACGAGAGCATCCGCGGCGTCCTGCACGGTGTTCGCGCCTCCCACGCGCTCCACGATGGCGGCGACGAGCTCCATGCCCAGGGCTTCCATCAGCCCGTCCGTCATCATGACGAAGGCGTCGCTGCGGCGAAGCTGCGCTTCGCATACGCCCGCGCGCGCCTCCGGGAGGATGCCCGCCGGCAGAGCGGGGCTCTCGATGAGGCGCACGCGGCCGTCGCGCAGGACGTATGAGGGGGGCGCGCCGAACTTGAGCATGCGAAGCTCGCCCGTCATCAGGTCGACGAGCGCCGCGTCGAGCGTGGCGTAGGTCTCCTCCCCGGAGAGGAGCATCAGGTCGTTGACGCCGCGCTGCGCGGCATCCTCGTCATAGCCAACGCTGAGCATGTCAGCCAGCAGCGCCGCCGCGGTGGAGCTTTCGCGGTGCGCCGCCTCCCCCGTGCCCATACCGTCGCTGAGAATAAAGATCGCCGTATCCCCAGCGCGGCGCATGGCCAGCGCGTCCCCTGTGAGCGCGCTGCCTTTCATGGGCACGCCCGCCGTGGCAGTCGCGAGCCGGATTCGGCACCGCATCAATGACTCGGATCCGGCCGCAAGCTTTTCCATAGCATCCCCCATGCCGGACAGATGGCTGTGCGCGAGCGTATCCCCGCCGACGCTGCCCCCGATGTAACGGGCTATGCCCTTGGCGACGCCGGCGGCGTCCATGAGGCTGCGGCGGGTATTTCTCAGCGCTCCGGCTGCGCCTGAGCGCTCCCTGCACAGGCCTATGGCAGAAAGCAGCATGACGACGAGCCCGGCGGCCATTGCGCCCGGTTTAGAGAGCAGCAGCGCCCCAACGAGGAGCGCAAAGAGCATGACGAGGGTCAGCGCGTCCACGCGCGACAGACGCCTCCCGTTCAGGTAGCCCGTAAGCGCGCGCATGCCGCGGCCAACGACAGCGGCGATCACAGGCGAAAACACGAGGCAGCCGGCGCCCATGAAGAACTCTTCCCCCCAAGCAGGGTATGTGAAGGGGAGCAGCACCGCCTGCGCCAAAGCCATGACGACAAACGCGCGCATAAGCGCTGCGTTGCGTCCCCTTGGCGCGCGCAACAGGGAGAGTATCAGCTCCGTCCCGCCAAAGAGCGCGCATGCCGAAAAGGATGCGAAGCTTTTCGACGCGAGCGTGCCCGCAAGCGCGCCCACGAGCACGAAGCAGGCATCGTCCAGGCACAGCCACGCCGCGGCGACGGCGGGAAGCGCCAGGGGCGAAAACCCGAACATGCCCGCAGCGCCGCACAGGAACCC
The DNA here is from genome assembly GCA_033813015.1 of Clostridia bacterium. Classification (GTDB taxonomy): domain Bacteria; phylum Bacillota; class Clostridia; order Christensenellales; family CAG-138; genus Phil1. The sequence continues at coordinate 4,469 of JAPXSN010000032.1, forward strand.
CGCCCCGACGCGCATGGCCTTCATGGGCGCCGCGCGAAGCGCGGACGCCGAGAGAACCGATTTGATTCCAACCGCTCCTGCTGAATCCACGGCAGCCTGTCCCCTTTAAGATGATGTGGAATCAGTATAGCCTGTCCGGCTGCCGCAGGTTGTCGAAGCGCGGACTATAATACTGTCGAATCGCTTCTATAAAGGAATCAATTGGAAATAACCGTGGTGACAGCACAAAAAATGCGCTATAATCGTTGTATCCCGACGGAGGTAAAGCAACAATGCCAAACACCATGCTCGCCATGGGGTACGCGACGCCGGTGCGCCTGTGCGCCGCATCCCCTTGCATAACGCTCGGCGACCCGGCGGCCAATGCCGAGGCCGTCATCCGCACGATCAAACGCGCCGAGGAGATCGGCGCGGACTACCTCGCGCTGCCGGAGCTGTGCTTGTCGGGCGCGACGATGGGCTCTCTTCTCAAGAGCGACGTGATACTCGACGCCTCCCGGGCCGCGCTCACGCGCGTATGCGAGGCCACGCGCCAATGCAGCGTGACCGCGGCGGTCGGCCTGCCGTATGTGATCGGCGGCATGCCAAGGAGCTGCATCGCGCTCATCCGCGGCAGCCGCGTAATTGCGATATTCCCCTGCGCGAGCGGGGAGAACCCATTCGGTTTCCTTCCCGCCATGGACCGCAACGCGCCTGCGCGCCTTCCGCTCACGCCCGTGTCGAAGCTCGCCGCGGGCTTTGGAGATGAGCTCTTCCGCAGCGGCCACGAGCCGCGCGAGGGCTATGTGATGCTGCTCTCCTCCGCCCTCAACGCCACGGCCAAAAGCTACCACGCCACGCGGGACGCGCTTTGCGCCTTCACCGCGCGCACGGGCATGGCTGTCGCCTACGCATCCCCGGGCAGCGGGGAAAGCACAACCGGCTTCGTGTTCGACGGGCTTTGCGCCGTCGCCGCGCAGGGCGAAATACTCGCCATGTCCGAGCCGCTCGAGGAGGAGCCCTTCGTCTACGCGGATGTGCAGCCCGACAGGCTTGCCTCCTTCGAGCCGTACACCGCCGCGGAGGATGGCGGAATGTACGTTTCCTCAAACCCGCTCGTCGCGCGCGACCAACTGCGCCGCATACTCGACTTACAGGCCGCGGCGCTCGCGCGGCGCATTTCCCACATCAACGCGCGCGGCTGCGTCGTAGGCGTGTCGGGCGGGCTCGACAGCGCGCTGGCGCTTGTCGCCTCCTGCGCGGCCATGGACAGGCTCGGCAAGCCGAGATCGGATGTGCTGGGCGTATCCATGCCGGGTTTTGGCACCTCCGGGCGCACGCAGGGCAACGCAGAAAAGCTCGCGCGCGCTCTCGGGTGTGAATTCCGCGAAATTTCCGTCGTGCCCGCGTGCCGCCAGCACTTCAAGGATATCGGGCATGACGAGAATATCCATAACAGCGTCTATGAGAACGCGCAGGCGCGCGAGCGCACGAAGATTCTGCTCGACCTCTCCAATCAGGAGAATCTGCTTGACGTGGGCACGGGCGACCTTTCCGAGGCGGCGCTCGGCTGGACGACCTTCGGCGGGGATCATCTCGCGCAGTACGGCGTCAACGGCTCCATCCCCAAGACCGTCATCCGCCGCGTCGTGAAGGAAGCCTGCTCGCGCTTCCCCGAGGCGGCAGCAGTCCTTGAGGACATCCTCGCAACCCCGGTCAGCCCCGAGCTGCTGCCTCCCGTGGACGGGACGATCTCGCAGAAAACCGAGGAGCTCATCGGCGCGTACGAGCTGCACGACTTTTTTATCTTCCATTTCATGAAGGGCGCGCGGCCCCAAAAAATCTTTGAGGCAGCTCTGGCCGAGCTCGACTGCCCGCGCGAGGAAATCCACCGCGTGCTTGGCATATTCCTTCGCCGCTTCTTCGCGCAGCAGTACAAACGCAACTGCGCGCCCGAGTCGCCGCTGATTTGCCTCGCCATCGGCCCCTGCGTGTTCGACATGCCCTCGGATATGACCGGCGCGGCGTACCTGCGAGAGTACGAAGCCATAGGGCTGATAGGCCCTTGACGGATTAATGAATAACCCAATCGTGAACAACCGGTTTTTGCCTCCCGCATTTTTACAATGAATTATCACACCGGGCTCGGAAATCATGCTATAATGAAGCCATCAACTCACGGAGGATATCGTATGACCGCACCCGTGCTTCTCATCATGGCCGCAGGAATGGGCAGCCGCTACGGCGGGCTCAAACAAATCGATTCCGTGGACCATTACGGCAACATCATCATCGACTTTTCCATATACGACGCGCTTCGCGCGGGCTTCGGGGAGATCGTGTTCCTCATCAAGCACGAGATCGAGGCCGAATTTCGCGCAGTTGTAGGAGATCGCATCGCCAAACGCACGAAGGTTTCCTACGCATTTCAGGAATTGGATAAAATTCCGGCGGGCGTGGTTTTGCCCAAAGGGCGCACGAAGCCGCTGGGCACCACGCACGCGGTGCTCTGCGCACGGGAGGTTGTGGCGGGCAGGCCCTTTGCCGTCATCAACGCGGATGATTATTACGGCGCGGAGGCGTTCAAAATACTCGGGGATTTTCTCACGGCCGGGCACGGCAAGGACGAGCACGCAGCCGTGGGCTACCGCGTGGAGAACACGCTCACGGACTTCGGCAGCGTCACGCGCGGCGTGTGCGAGGTGAACGCGGCAGGATATCTCACGGATATCGTCGAGCGCATGAAGATCATAAAGACCGACAGAGGAGCCGCTTACCTCCTAGAGGACGGCGGCAAGGTGGATATCCCCGCGGGCACTACGGTTTCGATGAACTGCTGGGCATTCAACGAGGGCATCTTCGGCAGCTTTGAAAAGCGCTTTGCCCGCGACCTCGCGCCGGGGCTCGCGAAAAACCCCGAGAAGTATGAAGACCTCCTGCCCATGGCCGTATGCGAGGCGCTCGGCGACGGGGAAACCACCGTGAAGGTCATCCCCACGCATGAGAGCTGGTTCGGCGTGACTTATAAAGAGGACATGCCCCTCGTGCGGGAAAACGTCTCCGCGCTCAAACGCCGGGGACTGTATCCCGAAACCCTCTGGCACTGAACTGTACTCCGCCAAATCCGGCCGCAGCGAGTCTGAGGCCGTTGTGAAAGTGAGGAAAACGGATGAACTTCGATTTCGCCGCGTTGGACGCGGCCATCGACGCGCGCGTGCGCGAGAAAAACCTGCCCGGCGTGTCCGTCGCGATCCATTCCCGCGACGGTCTGCTCTTCCACAAGGGCTACGGCTTCGCGGACGTCGAGGCCGGCCGCGCCATAGATGCGGACACGGTCATGGGCATAGCCTCCATGAGCAAGTCCATGACCACGCTGGCACTCGCCATCCTCGAGGCCGAGGGAAAGTTCAGTTTCGACGACCCTGTGGTCAAGTATTTCCCGAACTTCCGCGTGCCGGGCAACCCGGTTGAAGATGTGACCTGCCGCCATCTTGCGATGCACACGGCGGGCATCCCGCCGATGGAGCCGCTCGAATGGTCGATCGCCGTGAATACGCAAAGCGCCCGCGCGAGCAAATGGCGCGAGGAAATGCGGCGCACCACCCCGAACCCGATGGATGAAATCGGCCAGATCGTCGACTACATCGCCGAGGGGCGCTACCCCACGCTTGGGCAGGCGGGCGAAATCATGAGCTACTCGAACGAGGCCTACGCCATTCTTTCCTATATCGTAGACATGGCCTCCGGCACGACGCTCGAGGCGTTCCTCAAGGAGCGCGTGTTCGGCCCTATCGGCATGAATAGAAGCGTGCTTGACCTCGACGGCAGCGAGGCGAAGCAAATCGCCTTAGAAGGCAACATCACGCGCCTCTACGGCGAGGATGAGGACGGCACGCTCACCGTGGACGACGAATGGTCCGTGCTGCCGCCGTTTCGCGGCTGCGCGTGCGTTAAGAGCACCGCGCGCGACATGGCGCGCTACTACCAGTGCATTTCCGACGGCGGCAGGATAGACGGCGTGCAGGCCATACCCGAAAAGGCCGCGGAGCTGCTCGTCGGCGCCGCCTTCCCCGAGGTGGAGAAGTCGTTTTATTGCCTTGGGCTCAACAAGCGCGTGAAGCACGGCCATATCATCTGCGAGCACGCAGGCGGGCTGCACGGGGTTTCATCCTTCGGCGGCATGCTCAAGGGCGAGGGCTTCGGCTTCTCTGCGCTGTGCAACAAGGGCGACGAGGATACGGACTCCATCTGCTGGATGATGTACAACGCGATCATGGGGCTCCCGCTCGAGGAGGATCACCGCTGGCTGCATCCCGCGCCTTATCCCTTCTCCGAGCCCGAGGCTCTCACGGGCGGCTATATCTGCCACGAGGGCATGCCCGTGGTCGTGGACATCATTCAAAAGGAGGACGGCAGGCTCGTCGCGCAGAACCAGGAGGGCGAGGGTGAGATGGTCTACTGCGGCGGCACGTGGTTCACCATCTGGCGCGAAGGCAAGTACTCCGGGCGCGTGCGCTTCCTCGTGCGCGAGGGCAAGGCCTGGGCCGCGATGTTCTATACGAGGGTTTATCAGCGGCTGGATTAGTGAGGGCATTGGTCTGACGAATGGCCAATGGTGGTTAACGGAAAAATGCAGGGATTCCGTCGCGGCGGAATCCCTGAAATATAACAAAATAACCCCGAGCGGCAGAACTGGATTTGACGTTACAATCTCTTACATGTAAAATTAAGCCTGTAATAGATGAGGTGACGCTATGGAAAACCTTGATATTCTTGTGGATGAATTGCGAAAAATGCCCTCGGAAACAGGCTGGCTTGAATTTAAGCATAACAACTATAATCCGGACATGATTGGGCAAGACATCAGCGCATTGGCAAACAGCGCTGCTCTGGCTGAAAAAAGCTGCGCTTACATGATCTGGGGCGTTCACAATGCCACGCATGAGATTGTTGGGACAGAATTCGATCAATACAATCTTAAAATCGGCAATCAGGAAATCGAGGATTGGCTGCGCGCGCTGTTGTCAAAGAACGCCGACTTTGATTTTCAATCCGTAACCATGAATGGAAAGAAGGTCACTGTGCTAATCATATATAGGGCGGCCAATCAAACGGTAACTTTCAAAAAGGCCGACTATATCAGAGTAGGGAGCTATACAAAGAAATTGAACGAATTTCCCTCCATGCAGGCACAACTATGGGATAGGCTTCGAACAGCACATTATGAAGAATTGATTGCGCGCAAGGACCTTCCCGCACAAGAAGCGTTGCGCATGCTCGATTACAGCGTATATTTTGATTTAAAGCAAGAACCGCAACCGTCCGGGCAGGAGGGCATCCTGCATTATATGCTTGAGGAGGGCATTGTCTTAAAGCAGGATAACAGCTTATATGCGATAAGCAACTTGGGGGCCATTCTGTTTGCCAGGCGCTTGTCTGACTTTGCCCATATTTCGCGAAAAGCGGTGCGCGTGGTGCAATATCAGGGGGACAATCGCCTCCAAATGTTGAAGGAAAACATCAGCAATCGAGGCTATGCAGTCGGGTTTAACGGGTTGTTGGAGTTTATAGAAGCGCTGATCCCAACGGCGGAAATCATTCAAGGCGCTCTACGTGAAAAAAAGAGCGCCTATCCGATGCTTGCAATCAGGGAAATCGTTGCGAATGCCCTTATCCATCAGGATTTTGCAATTACCGGTACAGGCCCTGTCATTGAGATTTTTAACAATCGCATTGAAATAACAAATCCGGGGACTCCCTTGGTCGATATTCGGCGAATGATCGACAATCCCCCAAAATCACGCAACGAAAAGCTGGCGTCGCTCATGAGACGGCTTAGAATGTGCGAGGAGCTTGGCACCGGGTGGGACAAGATCGCAATATCATGCGAATCGTATAAGTTGCCGGCTCCGAAAATCAATTTGTACGAGGAAAATATAAAAGTTACTTTGCTTGCGGGCATACCTTTTACCAATATCTCATCGGAAGATAAATTGTGGGCTTGCTATTTGCACGCCTGTATAAAGCAGGTGTCGGGCGAAGCCGTTACCAACAGTACTTTGCGGGAGCGCTTCGGCCTGAATGAATCCTCTTCCGCGAGCATTTCCCGGCTCATCAAGGATGCCGTTGAAGCGAAATTGATCAAACCGCTTGACCCGACCACGGCGCCGCGTTATATGAAATACGTCCCGATATGGGCTTAATTTAACTTGCCGGCAACTTGCCGGCAGCTCGGCCGGATGAAGGCTTTTCTCTAAATTAACCAAATAATAGTTCGATTTTCAGGCTTATGCCACCGGATGTTGACAGAAGCGCCCTGAGTTTAACTTGCCGGCAACTTGCTGGGAATCAAATCCCATTCACATTTTCCGCGTGACGCGTATGCTGATGTCCACGCCGTCCTGCCGGTCTTCCTGCTCGACCTCGACGCTCATGCCGGATTCACGAAGGGCATTCACCGCGTCGTTGATGGTGTTCATGAAAATGCGGTAGTCGCGGATGAGACGGATGATGACGGGCCGGGGCTTCGCGCCGTCCGCCTTTTCGTCGTAGAGGCGGTTGAGCGTCTTTTCGACGAGCTGCTCGGTTTCCTTGACCGAAAGACCGCGCTCGGATATTTTTTTGACGAACTCGAGGCGGGAAGCGTCGTCGTTGAGCTTCAAGAGAGCACGCGCGTGCCTTTCGGAAAGGCGTCCCTCGGTCATGGCGGACTTGACCTCGTCGGAAAGCTTTAAGAGGCGCAGCTTATTGGCGATGGAGGATTGGCTCTTGCCAAGCCGCTCCGCAAGCTGCTCCTGCGTGAGGCCGTACGTTTCCAGCAGCGAAGAGTAGCACTGCGCCTCCTCGAGATAATGCAAGTCCTCACGCTGGAGGTTCTCGATGAGCGCCATGACGGCGCTTGCCTCATCCAGGACATCCTGCTGCACGATGCAGCTCACGCGGTCCATGCCGAGGCTCGTCGCCGCGCGAAGGCGGCGTTCGCCCGCGACGAGCTCGTAGGCTTCCCCCACGCGCCGCACAAGCAAGGGCTGCAAAAGCCCCACTTGCTTAATGGATTGCGCGAGCTCCGCGATGCTCTCCTCATCGAAGGCCGTGCGCGGCTGGTAGGGGTTCGGGCGGATCTTCGCGACGGGCAGCTCCACGAGCTGGCGGCTTTTGTCCGCCGCGGGGTTGTCCTTCAAAAAGTCGAATACGGGCATGGCAGCATCCTCCCTGTTCCTGCGTTCTGCGTAAAATGGGGAACTCCTGCCTCGCGGCGAAGTTCGCGCGATTTCGGCAAAAGAAGTCTTTTCTCGCCGGGAAAAACGGGGTCAAAGCGGGTTCTTTTCGGCGCTTGCGGCCTTCCTGGGAAATTCCTTTGGCGTGGGCGCGGCCTTTTTGACGAGCATCACATGCCGCTCTCCCCACGGGACCTCGTAATCCACGAGCTTTGTTTCAAGATGCAGGAGCCGCGCCGCACGGGCTGCGCAGGCAAGCTCCTCGTCGGCCCTCGCCCCCTTGTAGAGGAGCGCGACGCCGCCGACCTTCAAAAAGGGCGTCGTCCACTCCATCAAAGCGGGCGCGCTCGCCACGGCCCGCGCCAGGGCGACGTCGTAGCGCGCGCGGTGCGCCGGATCGCGCCCCGCGTCCTCCGCGCGCATATGGACGAGGGATGCGCGCAAGCCCAGCTCTCTCAAGAGCGCTTCGAGGAAAACGAGGCGCTTGTTGAGCGAGTCGAGCAGCGTCATGCTCAAGTCGGGCCGCATGATCAGAAGCGGCACGCCGGGGAACCCCGCGCCCGTACCCACGTCGATGCAGCGCGCGCCCTTGGGAATCAGCTCCATGGGCAAAAGGCTGTCCGCGAAATGCTTCGCGGCGACCTCCTCCGGCTCCGTGATGGAGGTCAGGTTCATCCTTCCGTTCCATTCGACGAGCAGCTCGAAGCAGCGGGAGAATTTCGCCCTCTGTTCCCCGCTTGCCTGCGGGATGTATTTTTGAATGAACCCGTCGATTTCCATTTGGTTATTCACCACTCGCTATTAGTTAATGGTTAATTTTTTCAGGTAGATCATTAAAACGGCGATATCCGCCGGCGATACTCCGGGAATGCGGCTTGCCCGACCGAGGCTTTCCGGCCTCGCGGCGGCGAGCTTCTGGCGCGCCTCGATGCGAAGGCCGTCCATGCCCGCGTAGTCGAGCGCAGGCGGCAGGGGCGTATCCTCGAGCGCGCAAAAGCGCGAAAGCAGCGCCTTTTCCTTTTCGATGTAGCCCGCGTAGCGCGCTTCGATCTCAACGGCCTCGACGGCCTCGCGCGAAATTTCGGGTAACGCACCGGGATAGAGCGCGAGCAAATCGGTGTAATCGACGCCGCGCCGCCGCAGCAGATCCATGAGCTTTACGCCCGAATGCGGGATGGATTCGCCGCGGCTCTCGAGCAGCGACGCCAGAGCCTCGCCCGGCGCGACGGACGCGCCCAGCGCGACCTTTGCCCGGCTGATCTCCTCCCGCTTCCGCATGAGGCGCTCATAGCGCGCGCCGGAAACGAGGCCCGTCCTTCGGCCAAGCTCGGTGAGCCTCTCATCCGCATTGTCCTGCCGGAGCAGCAGCCGATATTCCGCGCGGCTGGTCATCATGCGGTACGGCTCGTTGGTGCCCTTGCCCGTGAGGTCGTCGCATAAGACCCCGATGTATGCGTCCGCGCGCGAAAGCAAAAGGGGCGGCTCTCCCTTGAGCGCGAGCGCGGCGTTGACGCCCGCGTAAAGCCCCTGCGCGGCGGCCTCCTCGTAGCCCGAGCTGCCGTTGATCTGCCCCGCGAAATACAGCCCTTCGATATCCTTTGCGCGCAGCGTAGCCTCGAGGCGGAGGGGGTCGATGCAGTCGTATTCGATGGCATAACCGTAGCGCGTAATGTGGCAGTTTTCGAGTCCGGGGATCGTGCGCAGCATCTCCCGCTGTACATCCGCCGGAAGCGAGGTGCTCATGCCCTGCACATACTTCTCGTCGCTCGAGAGCCCTTCCGGCTCGATGAAAAGCTGGTGACGCTCCTTGTCCGCGAAGCGCGTGATTTTATCCTCGATGGAAGGGCAGTACCGCGTGCCCGTCGCACGGATCAGCCCCGAGTACATGGCGCTTCTATGCAGGTTCGTGCGGATGATTTCGTGCGTCGCGCCGTTGGTGTAGGTCAGGTAGCAGGGGGTCTGCTCTTTCGTCAATTCGCCTGTGAGAAAGGAGAAGTGCGGCTGCGGCTCGTCTCCGGGCTGAAGCTCCATCCTCGAATAGTCTAGGCTGCGCCCGGATACGCGCGCGGGCGTGCCGGTCTTGAAGCGGCGAAGGCCAAAGCCGAGGCTTTCGAGCGACGCGGAAAGCTCCTCCGCGCGCATCAGGCCCGCGGGGCCGCTCTCCCACGCGCGGTCGCCGATGAGCACGCGGCTTTTCATATAGACGCCGGCCGCCACGACGACGGCGCGGCAGGGAACCCTCTCCCCCGCGCTGCGAAGCCCGCCCGAGAGGCGGATGCCGGTTACGCGGCCGTTCTTCGTTTCAATGGCGGCGCATTCGCCCTGAAGGAGCGCGAGATTCGGCTGGCTCTCGAGCGCGCGCTTCATACGCTCGTGGTAACGGTGCTTGTCTATCTGTGCGCGCAGCGACTGCACGGCCGGACCTTTGCCGGTGTTAAGCATCCTGACCTGGATGTATTCGTCATCCGCCGCAAGCCCCATTTCGCCGCCGAGCGCGTCTATTTCGCGCACGAGATGGCCTTTCGACGTACCGCCGACGGATGGGTTGCACGCCATGAGCGCGACGGCCTCGAGGTTGAGCGACAGGCACAGTGTCGAAAGCCCCATGCGCGCGCAGGCAAGCGCGGCCTCGCAGCCCGCGTGCCCCGCGCCGAGTATGACGATGTCGAACCCCTTTTCTTCCATAGCCCTCCGCTTCGCTCGGTCGATTATACCAAAAGCGGATGAATCTTGAAAGGGGATATTTCCCGATATTATTTATATTTCCCGGATTCGGCAACAATTGCATGGGGGAAGGGTGTTCAGCGGTGACAGCGCTGCCTGTTCGCAGGTACGCCTTTCCCATCGGTTCCATGCCGAACAAAGATATCCCTATTTCAGCGAACAGGCAGGGCCGTCCCCGGTTTGCGGTTGAAGGCAGGGGGACGACTCTGTTTGTTCGCGACGAGCGGCGGCGTTTCGTTTGGGCGCAAGCGTTCGTCAGCAGCAAGCTTCGAACAAACAGCGCTGTCACCCGGAACAAAATAGTCAATTGCCCCCGTCTCCGGTATTGTTCCTTTACACATATGCCTGCATTCTGTATAATTGTGAGCTGTACTCCGCGCTCCCCAATCTGTATGAGGAGGCCCTGTTCTATATGTGGTTTGCGCTTTCCCTCGCTGCGCTGCTGTGCTGGAGCGGCTCCGATCTCTTTGCCAAAATAGGCTGCACCGACCGGAAGGACAAGTACAGCCACCTGAAGATGGTCATTGCCGTGGGCGTCGTAATGGGTCTGCACGCAGCGTATGAAATGCTCTTGGGCGGCACGGTCATGACGCTCGATGTATTTTGGCGCTACCTGCCCGTAAGCGCGCTCTACATACTTTCCATGACGCTCGGTTACCTCGGCCTTCGCTACATTGAGCTTTCGATCAGCTCCCCCATCTGCAACACCTCGGGCGCGGTGGTCGTGGCGATGTACCTCATCATGGGTGAGACCATCGAAGTTCCGCAGCTCATCGCCGTGGGGCTCATCGCTCTGGGCGTATTGATGCTCGGCGTCGTGCAGATGACCGAGG
>JAPXSN010000033.1:0-15109 GCA_033813015.1 Clostridia bacterium
GTTCTCGCCCGTACCAACCGCATTTGTAGCTTAACTGACGCTTGAACTCGCCCCAAGATGCGTCGCTGATGGAACGTGCAAGTTTGTGATTCTTCACCATGTTCTTCACTTGCAAATCTTCCATGCAAATTACATCATAGTTTCGCACTAGCTCGGTTGAAATTTTGTGAAGCGTGTCTTGCCGCTGATTGACAATGTGTTCGTGCTGCCTCGCCACTTTGATTCTCGCCTTCTCGCGGTTTTTGCTACCCTTTGGCTTTCGGGATAACTGCCGTTGGAGTTTGGCGAGTTTCTTTTGTGATCTGGCGAGCCGTTTTGGATTCTCGAACTTTTGTCCGTCTGATGTGATGGCAAATTCTTTAATCCCAAGGTCTATGCCTACAAGCGCACCAGTTGGATTAAACGGCTCAATCTCAACTTCTGTGCAACACAGGGACACAAAGTATTTACCACTTGGAACTTGTGATACCGTGGCAGATAGAATCCTGCCTTTGGCTTGCTTTGAAACGCGACATTCAACAAGTCCCAGTTTCGGAAGTTGTATGTGTTTATCAAACACTTGGATGTTTGTGCCCACACATTTGCTTTTATAACTTTGTCGATTATCTCGCTTGCTTTTGAAGTGTGGATAACCAGGCTTCTCGCCTTTCTTTACTCTGCGAAAAAAGTTTTGGTAAGCGGCGTCGAGGTCTTTTATAGACGATTGAAGTGCTGTTGCGTCAACCTCACGGAGCCATTCCAATTCCCGCTTCAAGTGGGTCATATCGGCGGAGCAAGCGTTGTAATTGAGAGTTTTATGTTCGAGTTCGTATATTTCTTTGCGCTTTGCAAGATAGTGATTATACACATAGCGAGTACAGCCGAATGTTTTTGCGATTAAAGTTTGTTGATCTGGGGTTGGATAGATGCGAAATTTGTAGCTATACTCCAGCGTGTTCACCTCCTTGCTACTTTTTTCTTTGCGAGGTTTTTTGATTATCAATATACTGCTTGATGACTTCAAGCGGAGCACCGCCAACCGTGCTTACAAAGTAACTATTCGTCCACAACGCAGGCAAGCGGGTTGTTAATTCCTTGAATTCCTTCCGCAGCACACTAGACGAATATCCCTTAATGCTCCGTACAGCCTTGTTGATACCAAATTGGGGGTCTACTTCGATGAGCAAATGTACATGATCTGGCATGATTTCCATTTCGATTATTTCGGCTTTGATTTCGGCGCTACGCATGTATATTAACTCTTTTAGCCGAGCCGCAATTGCTCCAGCGAGCACTTTGCGTCGATATTTTGGGCACCAAACCACATGATACTTACACGAATAGACTACGTTGTTATTTGATTTGTATTCCATGACAGGATTATACCACAGAACCTAGACTAATACAAGGGGGTACGGCGGCTTATATCCCCATCCTCAAAAGGAGGGGTTTTACGCCGCTAATTGATAAACTTTTCCAGATGGAGAAGCGTGTTTATGAACACACCAACTCAAAGTGCGTTTTGAATATGCTTTTATTTTATCTGCTTTTATACAAGTGCTCAAACTTCTCATTCCCAACCCCATACTTCTCCCAACACAAAATAAATAACACGAGAATACGGGTTTATTGTGGACGCATCGCGTTGTATAATTGCAGAGGCGGCCTCTGATCGGGCTGTGTCCCGCGCGCTTCCCCTCCTCTAGGACAAGCGCAGGGCGCGCTCCGGCAAGGCGAACCGGCCGCCAAATCAAACGCAAAAACGGAGGACGCCCAAGCATGCAAATCGGCTTCCTGGAATTTCTGAGGCTGATCCTCGCGAACCCGCTGATGTTGGTTACGGTCGTGCTGACGCTCGCGGTGATACTCGTCAACGGTTGGACGGATGCGCCCAACGCCATCGCCACATGCGTTTCCACGCGCGCGATGGATGCGAAGTGGGCGATTCTGATGGCCGCGGTTTTAAATTTTCTCGGCGTGCTGATCATGACGCTCATAAACTCCAAAATCGTCAAAACCATATTTAACATGGTGGATTTCGCCGGCAGCACGAACGACGCGGTCATCGCGCTGTGCGCGGCGCTGGTCGCAATCGTTTTGTGGGCGGTCGCAGCGTGGAAGTTCGGCATACCCACCAGCGAGAGCCACGCGCTCATCGCGGGCCTTTCGGGCGCGGCCATCGCGCTGCAGGGGAGCCTCGCGGGCATCAACTGGTCCGAATGGGTGAAGGTCCTTTATGGCCTCGCGCTCTCCACGGTGCTCGGCTTCGCGATGGGTTTTTTGATGACGAAGCTGACGGAGTTGATCTTCCGTAACGCCGACCGCCGCAAGACCGCGGGCGTATTTAAGGGCGCGCAGATCTTCGGCGCCGCGTCTATGGCATTTATGCACGGCGCGCAGGACGGGCAGAAGTTCATGAGCGTGTTCCTGCTGGGCATCTTCCTCGTGCGGGGGCAAAGCGACATCAGCGCGTTTTCGATTCCGCTGTGGCTGATGGTGCTCTGCTCGCTGGTGATGGGCCTGGGCACCTCGATTGGCGGATACCGCATCATAAAATCCGTGGGCATGGATATGGTAAAGCTGAGCACTTATCAGGGCTTCTCGGCGGATATGGCGGCGGCGAGCTGCCTGCTGTTTTCCTCGCTCACGGGCATTCCCGTAAGCACGACGCACACCAAAACGACCGCCATCATGGGCGTGGGCGCGGCTAAGCGCATTAAGGCCGTGAACTGGTCTGTCGTCAAAGAGATGGTGCTCACGTGGCTCTTGACCTTTCCCGGCTGCGGCCTCCTGGGCTTTGCGATGGCGAAGGTCTTTATACTTATATTTTAGGTCAAGGAGATTGGTATTATGGCAAAAAGCACGCATTACAACTACTTTTCGGGCTTCGCCGCCTGCGCGGACTGCGCCTGCCGCGCGGCCGCGCTGCTCGACGAAACGGTACGGACGTTCGACCCTGAAACCGTCGTCAAGCGCATGGGCGACGTCCACAGCATCGAGCACGAGGCGGACCAGCTCAAGCACACGGCACTGGAGCATCTTGCAAGGGAGTTCCTGCCCCCCATCGAACGCTCGGACATTTCCACGCTGCACAACGAGCTGGACAACGTCGTGGACGGCATCGACGAGGTGCTGCGCCTTTTGAGCATGTTCCGCGTCAAGCAGCTCCGTCCGGATACGGTACGCTTTACGGAGCATTTGGTGCGCTGCACCGTTGTGCTCAACGAGGTGGTGCACGAATTCTGCAACTTCAAAAAATCCAAGGCCCTCAAGGAAAAGGTCATCCTCGTCAACACCCTCGAGACGGAAGGCGATACTCTTCATTACGAGGCCGTGGACAGGCTCTTCTGTTCCCCTGAGGACGCGCTGAGCGTGATCGTGTGGAAGAGCATCTACGACTGCTTCGAGAGCTGCTTCGACGCGTGTGAGCACGTCGCGGACGTCATCGAGGAGGTCATACTCGCCAACAGCTAAGCCTGCGCGTCGCGCCCGGCTTTTCTTTGTGCTATAATGAATCAGCCGCAGTCTGCCGCGACGGGCGGGACGGGCTGATTCTTTCTATTTTGGTCGAAATCCGAGGAGCTTTTCATGCAATACCGCGTCGTCCGCTTCGAGCGGGCCATGCTTCCCCTCCTCCCCCGAGCGCAGCAGCCCTTCGCGCTCATCGGGCGGCTCATCCCGCGCTTCGACGGGCGGGAGTGGCGGCATTCCGAGGAACTGCTCGGCGCGCCGCAGGCAAAGACCTACGCGGAGGATGTTTACGACCCCGGGGAATACGTCGAAAACCCCGGCAAGGCCGCGTTCCTCGCCATGCTCGATGACACCTGCGTGGGCAGCATCCGCGTCCACAAGCGTTGGAACGGATTCGCCCACGTCGAGGACATCGAGGTGGATGCGGCGCACCGCAACCGCGGCGTGGGAGGGCTTCTCATGGATGCGGCGGTCAACTGGGCGCGGGAGCGCGGGCTTCGCGGCGTGTCGCTGGAAACGCAGGACAACAACCTCGCCGCCTGCCGCTTCTACCTCAAATACGGCTTCCGGCTCGGCGGCGCGGACTGCCTTGTCTACGACGCCTTCGAGGCGGTCAGGAATGAAATAGCATTATATTTCTATTATGTTTTCGATGAAGGGAACGCGGGAGGCGAGCGGTAAAGAATCGTTGGGGACGGTTCTGCCCTTTTTCCCGCGGCGCTGTCCCGACGTGCCGATAACCTTTTTTATGTTTTATTTCCCCTCGAATGCGCAAAACCGTCCCCTCGAGCGACGAATAACCTTCCGTTCCTCCCGGGGGACGGTTTTCGATGCGGGAGGGTGATGGTTCTCAGGAAGTTCGCCGCCGCTTTAGGGAAGATAGCTTATCGACAAACGCGGAGAACCGTCCCCAACGGTTCAGAAGAAGGGAAACGGCCCCCGCCGTCCACGGGGGCACCGCCCGCCCGCTTTAAGCGAAAGCCGCATCTTATTCGATTAATTGTCAATTTTCAATTTTCACTTGTCAATTATTCCGCCACCACGTACGTCATGACCCACAGATCGTCCGCGCGCACATACGAGGCCGGGCGCACGCTCATCGCGTAGCCCGCCGCGGGAGAAAGCACAGGCTTTGTAACCGTTGCGCCGGACGTATCGGCAATCGTGCCTATGACCTGCCCTTCGACGACGGTCTCACCCCGTTTGATCTCGGGCATCCACAGGCCGGCGTTGGCGCAATTTGCATCGAGCAGCGTGCCGTAGAAGCTCGGAGCCTTGCCCTCGACCTCGCCCGGAAGTATCCCGAACGAGCGCAAAAGGTCAACGAGCGCCGCGAAGCACTGCTCCGCGACGGGCAGGTTGATCGCGCCATCACCGCCTCCTCCGGGAAGCTCTATGATGCAGGCGGCTTGGTTTCTGTCGCGCGCGGACTTGAGGAAGAGCTGACCTCCCGTGCCGTCGGAATGGACGGCGACGGGCATCGTGATGCGCGACATCAGGTCGCGGATGCGCTCCGATTCAGTGTACACGGAGAGCATGTAGGGCAGCCCGTGCGCGCCGCAGCAGTGCAGGTCGATAAGATAATCCGCACCCTCGGTCTCGCGCCACACCTTATCCGCGAGCCGGTAGGATATGCTTGCGTCCCCGTCGCCCGGGAAAACGCGGTTGAGATCCACGCTGTCAAAGGGACTGCGCCGCTGCATGCAGCGCATGGCCGTGACGTTGACCACCGGGATCACGTTGACACTGCCCCGCATCGGCGGATTCTCCTCAAGATGCCTGATGAGCTTTTGCGCGACGTACACGCCCGTGACCTCGTTGCCATGTATGCCAGCCGTGAAGAAGACGTGCGGCTCGCCCTGCCCGAAGGAATGCACATCGAATTGGGTCGATACGCCTTCTTCCCCGATCACGATGGTTTTCATAGATTCTCCTCCCGTTGTTTGATGTTGCTTCCCATGCTATAATTCTAGCATAACCGACGCGCAAAAAGGAGCATCATGACACTTTACACGCTCAAAAAAATTGCCCTGCACCTCGCGCTGTGCGCCGCCGTATGGCTCGCGGTCTATTATTTCTCGCGGGAAGGCCGCATGTACGCGGGCTGGGCGGCGGGCGTGCTGGGCGCTGCCTATCTGCTCGCGGCGTGGTTCTCGTTCCTCAAGACCAGGGATACGGATTTTTTGAGCCTCCTTCGCCGCAAGCGCCCGCCGCAGGCGCCATACTATCTGCGCGGCGCGGACAAGCAGCCAAAGCCTAGCCTCACAATCAACCAGATTCGCCATGAGTATGACGACGACCTCGCCGAGGCCGAAGCTGAACGCCAGAGCGAGCGTTTCCCGTTGATCGTCCGCCAGCGCCTAAACGCCGTCGCCTGGAGTGCTGTGGGGCTCGCGATGCTCGCGTGGTCGTTCTTTTGAATCAGACATTCAGCTCAAGTGTTTTTATCGCAAGCTCCACGCTCGCAAAGCTCGCGCACTCGGCCATATAGCCCTTGGTTTCGGGGCTCCTGAAGTACTGGGGGATCACGAGGTAGGTCTTCCCTTCGCCCTCGTAGACCGCCGCGCCCTTGACATAAGGCAGCTTCCGCTTCTCGCAGAAGTAGAGGTTCGCGTCCGCACAGCAAAACATGTATTTAGCCATCATCTCGTCGAAGGCGGGACTGCCGGGGATTCCGCAGTTGACATAATCCCGCGCATAATCGTGCGCCTCGAAAGGAAACTCGCGGCTGAGCGTCACAACGCGCGCGGTGCAGTCGTAGGAATCACCCTTTTGTATAGCGTGGAGCGCAATGCCCTCGTAGCAGCCGTTGCCGGTCTTTACGGCCGTCCTGCAATCTATGATATAGACGCACGCGGAGCCGAGCACCGCGATGTTTCCGCCTGAATACACGAGCGCCGTGTCCTCGCTGACGGCGAAGGCCGTGCGGACATTTTCCCGGTTGACAAGGCACGCCTCGATGGAGCGCATCAGGCGCGGCCGCCGGTTGAAGTGCTGGTCCACGATGCCTTCCGTGAAGAAGCCGAGGCCCTGCGCGAGCAGCAGCGGGGCGCACGGGTTTTCCTCCTCGCTGCGCTCGTCGTAACCGTCGTAGCCATAGGTTACGCCCTGCGCGAGCACGCCGCGATTGCTGCCCTCGCCGATCATCACGCGGCTCATGATGGCCGCGCCCGCACTCGAGCCGCCGATAACGCCGCCTTGCTCATAGAGCTTACGAAGCGCCGTGAGCAAGCGTGTGTCCGAGCCATCCTTGCGAAGGAAGGTCTGTGCGACGAAATACTGATCGCCCCCCGTGAACCACACGCCGCGAACGCCCGCTAAGAGCTCTGTGAGCCCGTCTGCGTCGCCCGTCATAGCGTTATAGCCGCGCTCGTCACGCACATGCGACGCGTAGAGCGGGATGAGCACGCAGTTTTCGCGGGCTACGCCAAGGTTCGCGAAATCCTCCGCGTAGGAGCGGAAGGTATCATCCGGCTCGGAGCCGGAAGCGGTCACGATGAAGGCGAACTTGTTGTCCGGCCCGCCTGCAGCCGCAATGAGTGCGGAAAATATCTCCTCAGCGCTGCGCCTCATGCCGCCGCCGACGATGAACAGGGTTCCAGCCATTTGCATATCCTCCGTTTTGGTATCGTTTTCTTAATCAATCCTTTGAAACGGCAGGCGCATCGCGAGGTCGGACGTCGCGACGGCAAGGCCGTTTTCCGTTTCATGAAGCTCCATCCAGTCCGGCTGCGGATCGTCCTCGCAGGCGAGCGCCGCGCCATCCGGCAGCATGCGCACGCGCGCACGGAACCGGCCGTAGTCGAGCCATACGTCCCCATCGCGACGGGACACGGTGAAGTCGTCGTACGCGGGGTGATAAAACCGCCCGCCGAATGTGCGAAACTCCGCGTCGGTGGGCATGCGGCCCGTCCTCGCGCGTGCGAGCGGCTCCGCGCCATGCTCCGCAGATTTGTGCCACGCGGCAAGCTCGCCCCCGAGGCTTCGCGGCTCTGCGCCGCACAGCTCATCGAGCAGAACGTCCCGCAGCATACCCGCGCCCCACGTGCCGCTCGTGTTGAGCAGCACAACGATGCCCGTACCCTCGTCCGGGAAGAAGCTCACGTTGGAGTTGAACCCGCCGATCGAGCCGCCGTGCCAGACGAGGCGGCGGCCGCGGTACGCGCTCGTGCGCCAGCCCAAAGCGTAGCCGTTGCACAGCTCTATGTTCCCTTCGTCAGCGGTGGGCATGTTGGTACGGATTAGCTCCGAAAACGCCTCCTTGCCGCACAGCGGCGCGCCGGAGTCGAGCAGGCAGCGGAGCCACCTGACCATGCTTACGAGATTCGTGCGCACGCCGCCGCACGGCCCCGCAACAGGGTTATCCGGCCGGTCAACGCGCAACGCGCCGCCTTTGCCATCAGCGCGATAAGGGAGCGCCCAGTCGAGTGCGGGGTCACAGGCCTCTCCGCGAAAGCTCATTTCCATGTTGAGAGGCTCCGCGATGCGCGCGCGAATAAGCGCTTCCCACGGTGCACCGAAGGCGCAGGCAAGGATATGACCAAGCGCAATGAACATGTGGTTGTTGTATTCGTAGCTCTCCCGAAAACCGCGCGAAAGCTCCATAAACCGCGTGCGCTGCGCCATATCCGCGACGCTCGTATAGACCCGCGCGCGCATGAACTCGTGGCGCGCGAGGCCGCTCCTGTGGCAGCCGAGATCGCGGCCGGTCATATGCGCGGCGGCGTATTCGTCGGGCAGCCCGAACTCCGGGTAATACGTCCGTACCGGCGCATCCCAGTCAAAGCGCGCTTCTTGCGCGCCAACGGCGCCGAGCATCGATGTGAAGGCCTTTGAGTTGGAGGCGATGTCAAAGATGGAGTTCTCCGTTATGCTCCGCCCCGCCTCGCGATCAGCAAAGCCGAAGCACTCTTTGCGCACGTCCTCGCCCCGCACCACAGCGAACGCGCCCCCTGTAAGGCCGGTGGCCTTCCTCAGCTCCGCTATCGCCCTTTGCTCTGCTTGGGTCATACATATCCTCCCTGAAAACAGGAGCCGATGCGCGCACCGGCTCCCCATTTGTTTGATTGACCGGACTTAGCGCTTGCGGTACTCCGCGATCTCCGCCTCGTTCGCCCAGACGAAGTGACCGGGCCGAACCTCCGCCCAATAAGGTTTGTCAGCTTCGTAGCGGTGCATGGACGGATCGTAGACCACCACCTGCTTATCGCGCTCGACATCCGGGTCGGGCACGGGCGCGGCGAGCAGCAGCGCGTTGGTGTAAGGATGGTACGGGTGCGCGAAAAGCTCCTCGCTCTCGGCAAGTTCCACGATGCGCCCCTTGTACATGACCGCGATGCGATCGGAAATGAAGCGCACCACGCTCAGATCGTGGGCGATGAACAAATACGTGAAACCCTTCTCTTTCTTAAGCCGGTTCAACAGGTTGATCACCTGCGCGCGGATGCTCACATCCAGCGCGGAGATAGGTTCATCCGCGACGACGAGCTTAGGCTCGACGATGAGGCTGCGCGCGATGCCGATCCTTTGCCTCTGCCCGCCAGAGAACTCGTGCGGGAAGCGCGTGATATACTCATCCATCAGGCCGACGCTTCGCATGGCATTGGCGACCTTGCGCTTCCTATCCGCCTCATCCTTGTACATGCGGAAGTTATAGAGACCCTCGGAGATGATGTAGTCCACCTTGGCGCGCTCGTTGAGTGAGGCCATCGGATCCTGAAAAATCATCTGTACGCTCTGGCGGAATTTCGTGAGTTCCTCCCCGCGCATCCTGCGGTTGATCTTGACGCCTTCAAAGAAGATTTCGCCGCCGCTCGTGTGGCAGATCTTCATAATGGCCTTGCCCGTGGTGGTCTTGCCCGAGCCGGACTCGCCCACGAGCGAGAAGGTCTCGCCCGGGTGGATGTCGAAGCTCACATCCTTGACGGCGCTGAAGGTCTTTCGCCCCAGCTTGAAGTTAACCGTGAGGTTTTTGACCGAAACCAGCGGCTGCGTGCCCGAAAAATCCTTAGGCGGCGCGGGCTTTTTCGCCAGCCCTTCCTCCTGCGCGCGCGAGAGCTCGGCGGCGTATTCCGCCGCCTGATCGGCGAGCAGCCAGGTTTTTGCGTAGTGCGTGTCCGTCACGCGAAACAGCGGCGGCTCGAGTTCGAAATCGATCTTCATGGCGTCCGGATTGCGCGGCGCAAAGGCATCGCCTTTGATTTCCTTATATAGGTTCGGCGGCGAGCCTTTGATGGAGTGCAGTTCGTGCCCGCGCACGCCAAGCTGCGGGAGCGACAGGAGCAGCGCCTTCGTGTAGGGATGGCGGCCGTCCTTGAAAATTTCGTTGGCGAGGCCGTATTCGACTATTTGCCCCGCGTACATGACCGCGACGCGATCCGCGACGTTGGCAACCACGCCCAGATCGTGCGTGATGTAAATAACCGACATATCGAGGTCCTTTTGCAGCTTTTTAATGAGCTGCAAGATCTGCGCCTGCACGGTCACGTCCAAAGCGGTGGTCGGTTCGTCGCAGATGAGTATCCGCGGCCGGCAGGCGATGGCGGTCGCAATGACGACGCGCTGGCGCATGCCGCCGGAGAACTCGTGCGGGTATTGCTTATATCTGGCCTCGGGCTCCTGGATGCCGACCTGACGCAGCAGCTCGATGGCCTGCGCTTTAGCCTCCTCCTTGGGCGTGCCGAAGTGCCAGGAAATCACCTCGCGGATCTGTTCGCCCACGGTTTTGACGGGGTTGAGCGAGGTCATGGGATCCTGAAACACCATGGCAATCTTCTTGCCGCGCACAGAGAGCCATTCCTTCTCGGTCTTATACTGCGAAAAGTCCACGCCGTCCATGACCATGGAGCCGCTTTCGACCCAGCCGTTCTTGTCGAGCATGCCTATGAAGGATTTTGTAAATACGCTCTTGCCCGAGCCGGATTCGCCCACGATGGCGAGCGTTTCGCCTTCATAGAGGTCGATGGACGCGCCGCGGATGGCGGTGAGCGTCTTGCCGCGCAAGTTGAATTTGACCACGACGTCCCTAGCTTCAAAAATCTTATCTCTCATCTTTTCGTCCTCCTTACACATGGTTCTTCGGGTCGGACGCATCGGCGAACTTGTTGCCGATGATGTAGAAGGAGACCGTGATGAAGCACAGGATCAGCGTCGGCGCGATCATCTGGTATGGGTAGTTTTGAAAGGAGCTTCGTCCTTGGTTGACGAGGTTGCCCAGCGTGCACATCTCCGCCGGCAAGCCGACGCCGATGAAACTGAGGAACACCTCCGAGCCGATGGAATACGGGATGGTCAGCGCCGCGTCCATGATGATGAGGCTCATCAGGTGCGGCACGATGTTGCGGCTGATGATGCGCTTTGTGGGGGTCTTGAGGCAGATGGAGGCCACGTTATAATCCGCCTCGCGAAGCGCGAGGATACGGCTCCTGAACCAGCGCGCCTCGCTGATCCAGCCCGTGGCTACAAGCGCGATGATGATGGTGAACACGCCGGGCTTCATGATATAGGCAATGAGCACGAGGTAGATGGTGCTCGGCACGTTGGTGAGCGTGTTGTAGATGGCGAACATCAGCGTGTCGAGCTTGCGATAAAAGCCCCACAGCGCGCCGATGATGACGCCGAGACCCACCTCGAAAACCGCGACCATCAGCGCGAGCAGCAGCGAGGTCCGTGTGCCGAACCACACGCGCGCCCAGATGTCGTGCCCGATGCCATCCGTGCCGAAGGGATGCTCCCAACTCGGCTTGAGATTCCATTCGCGCGCGCTGAGCGAGGACTGGTACGGGTCGCGGTCCGTCATCGCCGGGTAGATGATCGTGTAGAGCACCAGCGCGATCACGAGCACCACGAGCACTTTCACGAGGTTGCTCTTTAGGAACGTGCGCAAGGTGCTTCGCCAGTAGGAATAGTTTGAAAAGCCGGTTTCCTCGCTCTTTTCTTCCTGGAAGGGAGCGCGAGTGAACAGGTCTCTCGGGAGCTCGCGTATGCTTTCGGGTTTGATCGTTTCCATGTCTTCCCCTCCCTCCTCAATCCTTGCTGTCCACGAGTTTGATGCGCGGGTCAATAAAGGAAACGAAGATGTCCCCCAGGAACACGCCCGTGACCGAAAGCGCACCGTAGAGCAGCACCAGCACCTGCACAAGCGGGTTATCCATGCTGACGACCGACTTAATCAGAAGGCCGCCCGTGCCGGGTATCGAGTACAGCCGCTCTATGACCAGCGAGCCGGAAAGGAGCAGCAGGAAATCCGAAGGGATGTTGATGGCGATGGGCACGATGGCGTTGCGGAACACGTGCCGCCACATGATGTAGTTCTGCGGCAAGCCCTTAACGCGGGCAAACTTGATATAATCCCTGTTCTCCTCATCCACGATATAGCGCCTGAGCCACACGCCGTAGCCCGCGATGGTGCCTATGGACATCGAAACCGTAGGCAGTATCCACGAGAGCGGCTGATCCATATAAAACAGCAGCGGCAGCTTAAACCACCTGGAGAAGAAAATCTGGATGATAAAATGGATGATGATTGAAGGCACGGCGCGGATGATGACGACGTAGACCGTGCCGAGCTTATCCGCCATGCCGCCCCTGCTCTTGGCCATGGCGAGGCCAAGGGGCATGCCGATGGAGGCGGATACGATCCAGCTGATCAAATTCAGTAAGATTGAATAGCCTATCTTATCTCCCAGCACATTGGCGATGGGAGTCTTTGGATAGAGCGTGATGCTCGTGCCGAGGTTGCCGTGGAAGAGGTTGACCACGAAGTTTTTCAACTGCACGGGCATGGGGTCGAGCACGCCGAGGTTGCGCAGGAAGTTGGTCTTTTCCTGGTCGGTCATGTCCTTCCACTGCTCCTTGTCGAAGTAACCGGCCGTAGGCATGAAGCGCAGCAGCGTGAACACCACCAGCATCACCAGCACAACGGTCACGAACGCCTGGCCGAGCTTGGAGAGCAAATATCTCGTCATAGGGCACCTTCCTAAATCGGGAATGATTCGGATTCAGGTTGGGGGACGGTCGTCCCGTCCCCCACGCCTTAGATGTTCTGATTCTGCCTTTTTAATTTCCGGCAAGCGCCGCGCGTTCGGACTCGTTCTGAGCCTTAAGCGCCTGATACTGCTCGTTGGTGACGGGCGTGGTCTGGATGAGGGCGCCCTTCATCTTATACTGGCTGCGCCCGAAGCCGCCGCCCGGGGTGGTGAACGGCACGATGTAGGTCATCCTGTACGAGCCGCCGCCGGTCATGTAGGGCTTGATGTAGGCATGGTCAAGCAGCCAGCACTCGGCATCGGCAAACGCGGCGTAGCGCGCCTTGATGTCGTAGATCTCGTCGGCCGCAGCGATCATGGCGTCGTAATCGGGGATGCTGTATGTGCTGTAGGTGATGTCGTAATCGCTCGTGCAGCGGTCAAGGTTGGCGGACGGGTCGGCATAGCGGAAGCTGTAGCTGTCGTCCACAAGATCCCAGTTGCCAAGATCATACACTTCGGCGCTGAAGTCGTTGGCCGGGAAGCCAAGTATGATGTTGACGTTTTCCTTGCCCAGGTACGTCTCGAGCATGTTCTTGACGAGCTCGGCCTTTTTCATTTCGCTTTCGCTCGTGCCTGAGGAGTAGACGATGTCGATGGGCAGTTTGCCATCCACATCCCATTCGTTGATGGGCAGCATGTCGACCTTGCCCGGGGTGACGCCCTTGAGGGTCACGCCGTCGGCCTCAACCAATTCCGCGACGGCGGCCTGCATGTTTGCAAGGGCCTGCTCGGCGTTGAACGGATCGGTGTTCTTGTAGTCCTTGAGGCGGCCGTAGTCGGTGTAATCCGTGCCGTCCGCATCGAACATGCAGCCCTCGGGCAGCAAAGTGTAGCGAGTGAAGAACGCAGGGTTCTTGGGCTCGTAGATCGCCGAGAGCGTCACCGCGTCTATGGCGGCGAAAATGGCCTTGCGGAAGTTCTCGTTCTGCACTGCGGCGGCGAGCTCAGGGTTGCGCGTGGCGAAGTTGAAGGAGAACCAGTAGGTGATGGCCGTCTTCTCGGAGAGGTAGATATACTGCTCCCACTCGGTGCCCGTGAGGGTGGTGACGTCCTCGGAGCTCAGGCTGACATTGGAGAGTTCGCCGCGCTTGAACATCTCGACGGCGGCGGAGCTGTCCGCGACATACTCGAAGCTCAGCGTCGTGACATGGACATTGTCAACGTCCCAATAATACGGGTTCTTGGTCATGGTGATCTGCTTGTCGCGATCCCAGGTGGATACGTAGTACGCGCCGTTGTAGAGCATCTTGTCCTTATCGGTGCCGTACTCGGCGCCCACGGTGTCAAGGAACGCCTGCTCGACGGGCAGCAGCAGGTCCTGCTGGCCGAAGGAATCGAAGAACGGGCAGGGATGATCCATGGTGTACTCGACGGTGTACTGGTCGAGCGCCTTGACGCCGACGGTCGTGTCGAAGGAGGCGAGCGCCGCTTCGCGGGTCACATCGGTGACGGTGCCGTCATCGATATCGGAAAGCAGATAATAATAGTCGTAGAGGCCCGCGATGATGTTGCGAATGGTGCCGAAGCCGTTGGCGGCGTTGGCCGGATCGGCAACATAGCGCATGCCGGCAACAAAGTCATCCGCATCGACGATAAACTCGGTCTTCTCGCCGGTATAGTCCACCCAGGGGATGTCCTTGCGCAGGTGGAAAGTCCATACCGTATAGTCCTCGTTATGCTCCCAGCTCTCCGCCATGCAGGGGGAGAAGCGGCCGTACTGGTCGGTTTCCAGCAACGCGTCGAGGAAGTTGGCGGAGAACCAGTAGTCCGACGCCGTCTCGATGGTGTAGGGGTTCATGGTTGTGATGCTGCTCGAGAAGGTGGTCTTGTAGGTATCCTGATAGGTGACCTCAGGCGTTTCCACAACGGGGGTGGTCGAGCCGGGGCCGACAGTCTCTTTGCCGCCGTCGGTCTCCCCGGTGCCCACGCAGCCGGCGAGCATGGTCAACGCCATGGTAAGGGCCAGCAACAGCGCAAGGATCTTCTTCATGTCGTTTTGTTCTCCTCATTTTTAATTTATGGGGGAATATACGCGTTTGGGTTTGTATCATCATACTACGAGGGCTCGATAAAGTAAAGTGAAAACTTGCTTTTTGGCTCATTTGGGGGGCATCCTTATTTTTTCGCTGAAAACATATGGCGGGACGAGCATATTTTCTCGCGGGCGGCCTTGATTTTCGCTTTAGCGTGCAGTAAAATATAAAGCAATCACTTTACTTGCCGGAGGAATTGCATGTCGGGACCGGAACGCATCCGCATGAGGCTCGGAGAACTCACAAAAAAACAACGCTCCATTGCGGAGTACATCCTCGCCGCGCCCGAAGAGGTTTCCTTCATTTCCCTCAAAGAGCTCAGCCGCACCGCAGGGCGGGCGCATCAGAGGTATCCGTGCTGCGCCTGTGCGACGCGCTGGGCTTCGAGAGCTTCGTCGCCCTCAAGGAGGCGCTGCGCGCGCACATGCTCGGGGCGCTCCAGGCCTACGCGCAGCCTTCCTTCCTCGAGCAGGCGCAAGAGCGCGCGCCGGTCGGCCGCGAGGAAAAACTTCACGCCATCTGCGCGGATGACATGCGAAACCTCGGCGACATGGTGGCCTCCCTCGATGCCGAACGCCTGTTCGCCTGTGCGCGGGG
>JAPXSN010000034.1:0-13111 GCA_033813015.1 Clostridia bacterium
GAGCCGAACTCCGGCACGCCGTGGTGCGAGAGGAGCATGTGCTGCACGAGCATAGTGACCTCGGGCGCGGTCATTAGCTCCGCCGCGGCGCGCTCCACCATGGATGCGCCTATGTTGATGTGGCCGAGGAGCTGTCCCTCGGGGCTATACGCGCACGCGAGGCCGAGACTGCCAACGACAAGCTCACGGGTCTTTGCAAGGTCGTGCAAAATGACGCCCGCGTAGACGAGCTCGCTCGACAGGGAGGGGTACATATCCTTATAAATACCGCAGAGGCGCTTTGCAACCTCGAGCATGGTCAGCGTATGATAGAGAAGGCCGCCGCGCACCGCATGGTGCAGTTTCAGCGCCGCGGGGTAACGGATGAGGTCGTCCTTGCTCTCGCGCAGCAGGTATTGCGTGAGCGCGCGCAGGTCGTCGTCCCGAAAAGCGGAGGCGCATTCGTAGAGCCTGTCGTACATTTCCTCCCCGCGCATGGGCGCGCAGGGCACGAGCTCGGCCATGTCCGCCGCGGCAAGCTCCTCGGGTTTGAGGTTCCTGATGCGGTCTATCTTGAGCTGCTCCTCATCCTTCCAGATGTTGATGGTCGCGCGCACCTTTACGACGGAATCCGCCTCGTACGCGCCGTGCTGCTCGATGTTATAATCCCACAGCTTGGCCGCGCACTCGCCGCCCGCGTCCGCGAGCACGAGGTCGAGATACGGCGCGCCCTTGACATTGCTCTTGATGGCGGCGCTCTTGACGATGCAAAGACCCTCCACCTGATTGGAAGTCGCATTAAAGACCTTTTCGAGTAGCTTCATTCTGCCCATCGGATACCTCCACGGCTTGCTGGAGCCATTATATCACAGTTCGTCGCCCACGCCTATTGCAGGGGCGCCCTAAAACTCGCGCAGCACCAGCTCCGTCACCCCGGGATTAAGCCCGGCTTCGACCCGAACGACGCGCGGCGCGCTGGCAAATTCCGAGCGCACCATATCCCGAAGCTCCGTGCCCATGTTGAAGCCGTGCACCACGCGGATGCGGTAAACCGAGCCGTCGCACTTGCGAAGCGCAGCCTGCACCGCGGCGCGCGCCTGCACCCGATTTTTGCCATGCACATCCACGCTGATGATGCCCGAATTCGCCATAGCCGCCTCCGCGCCGGATTATATCATAATGAAATAAATCCCGATAGCAAATTTTATAAAATGTGATAGAATATATCCGTTGCGCCGTTTGGCGCAAGGCGGACAACCGTCCGGTATGCCCTAAAAGGACGCGGACGGTCGCGCGGAGGTTTATGGCAAGAAACTACGAAATGGATATGACGGAGGGGCCGCTTCTCAACAAGATTGTGCGCTTTTCCCTGCCCGTCGTACTCATGGGTCTGCTTCAGTTTCTATACAGCGCAGCGGACATGATCGTCGCGGGAAAATTCGCGGGCAGCGAGGCGCTCGCGGCCGTCGGCTCGACAGGCTCAATGATCAATCTGATCATCGCGTTGTTCCTTGGCATTTCCGTGGGCGTGAGCGTCTCGGTCGCGCAGCATTTCGGCGCACGGGAATACGATGCGGTCGGCAAAACAGTGCACACGGCCATCCTCATCGCGCTCATCGGCGGCGCCGCGCTCGGCGTGTTCGGCTTTTTCATGAGCCGCACCTTCCTCTTATGGATGGACTCCCCCGCGGATGTCATCGACCAGGCGGCGACGTACATGCGCATCTATTTCCTAGGCTTACCCATGCTTATGCTCTACAACTTCGGCGCGTCCGTGCTGCGCGCCGTGGGCGACACGAAGCGGCCGCTTTATTACCTCATCATCGCAAGCGTCATCCACATCGGCCTCAACTTGCTGCTCGTAATCCGCTTTCGAATGGGCGTCGCAGGCGTCGCGCTCGCCACGGTCGTTTCCGAGGCTCTTTCGGCCGCGCTCGTGCTCAACTGCCTCATCCACACGCCCGGCCCGTGCCGGCTCGACCTCAAAAAGCTCGCCATCGACTGGGGCAAGCTCGGCGAAATGATGCGCATAGGCCTGCCCGCGGGGGTGCAAAGCTCGCTGTTTTCGGTTTCCAACGTGCTCATACAATCCTCGATCAACTCTTTTGGCTCCATCGCCATGGCGGGCAACTCCGCCGCGAGCAATCTCGAGAACTTCATCTATATTTCGATGGCCAGCGTGTCGCAGTCCGCGCTGACCTTCGTAAGCCAGAATGTCGGCGCGAAGAAGTACGAGCGCGTCGGCGCTTCCGTACGCTACTGCAACGCGCTCGTGTTCGCCGTCGCCGCGCTGACGGGCATCGTGATCATCCTTTTCCGCAACGGCCTGCTCTCCCTCTACAACGCCAACCCGGAGGTCGTCGCCTACGGAGGCATCCGGCTGCTCATCATCGGCCCGGCGTACTTCATCTGCGGCTTCATGGAGGTTTATACGGGCGGGCTGCGCGGTATGGGGCGCTCGCTCACGCCCATGCTCGTGAGCGTGTTCGGCGCATGCGTGCTGCGCATCATTTGGCTGGCGACGGTGTTTCAAGCGTTCCATACCACAGCCTCGATCTACATTTCCTACCCCGTCTCCTGGACCGTCACGATGGTCGTGCAGATGATCTGCTTCAACGCCGTGAAGAAGAAAATCGCGCGGCAGTGGCAATGCGCAGAGCAATTGGCAATTGACCATTGAAAATTGACCATTGAGAACGCCGCCGCGGGCGGGGATGGGCTGTTTGGCCTGGGATATATGCACAAATATAGCTCCTATGGCCGATTGGCTGCATATCATCCCTCTTAAAACTCATGCCCGCCTTCACGACGGACAACGGAACGCTCAGGCGCGGCATAAACATCATATTCGGCGCGATACGTTCGCTCGATCTCACGTCACTTCCGTTTCCACGCTGCCTGATGATGCTATTCCCCGGCGCTGACGGGGGATCGTTTTTATTTTGCGTTGACCCGCATCGCGCTTTTCCACCGCCTTGCTAAGACACGCTGCCTTGCGCGACGTCTTGCGCCGTGTTAGCATAGGTGGGAAAGCGAGGGGGGAGCACCGGATGGAAGAGCGGGCGAAAGTAAATATTGAGAAGCTCGCGGAGCTGCCCGGGCTTTTGCTCGCGTGGTACGACGAAAACGCCCGCGATCTGCCCTGGCGGCGGGACAGGGAACCCTATCGCATACTCGTGTCGGAAATCATGCTCCAGCAGACGCGCGCAGAGGCCGTGAAGGCGTATTATGTGCGCTTCATCGAGGCGCTGCCAACGATAAGCGCGCTCGCGCGCTGCGGCAAGGAGCAGCTTTTCAAGCTCTGGGAGGGCCTTGGCTACTACAACCGCGCGCGCAACCTGCAAAAGGCCGCGCAGAAGATCGAATTCGAGCTCGACGGTCGCTTTCCGAACACATACGAGGGGCTTCGCGCGCTCCCGGGCGTCGGCCCCTACACGGCGGGCGCGCTCGCGAGCATCTGCTTCGAGCTGCCCTGCCCGGCGGTGGACGGAAACGTGCTGCGCATCCTGAGCCGCATCGCGGGGATATCCGCGCCCGTCGATTTGCCTGCGACGAAGCAAAGCGCAGCGGAAGCGCTGGCCTTGCTCTATCCTGCGCAGCGCCGCGGCGACTTCGCGCAGAGCCTTATGGAGCTTGGTGCGACGGTCTGCTTGCCAAACGGCGCGCCGAAGTGCGGCGCCTGCCCTGCGGCTTTGCTATGCTTTGCGCGGGAAAACGGCGCTGTCGCGCACTTCCCCGTGAAATCGGGAAAGAAGCCGCGCCGCGTTGAAAATCACACCGTGCTGCTGCTCGTCTGCGGGGACGAGCTCGCCCTGCGCCGCAGGGAGGGCGACGGTCTGCTCGGCGGGCTGTGGGAACTGCCCAATGCGCCGGGCAGCCTGGACGCGCAGCACGCGCTTGACCTCGCCGCGGAATGGGGTGCAAAGCCTCTGAAGCTGACGCGGCAGTTCTCCCGCGCGCACATCTTCACGCACATACGCTGGGAAATGACCTGCTATGTGATGGAATGCTGCGTGCGAAGCCCGCGCTTCGTCTGGGCGGACCGCGCAAGGCTCGAAAAGGACTACGCGCTGCCCAGCGCCTTTCGCAAGCTGCTCGAAGGACTTTACGATTGAGGGGTGCGATATGGGAAAAAGCCATTGCGCGCTGCTGCGCGGCATCAACGTCAATGGCGTGGACTTGGGCAAGACAGAAGGGCGCTCCGCGAGGAACGCCCTCCCTTTTTTGTGTGTCGATTTTCAGTTGCCCGAAGCTTCCCCGCAGTAAATGCGGATGGCGTCCCTGAGAAACGTCGCGCAGCCGGGCGCGACCGCGTCATAGTAGGCCGTGAAGCGCGGGTCGGCGACGTACATCTCGGCGACGCCGATGTGCTTTTCCTTGCAGTAATCATCCCAGTAGATGCAAAGCCACTGCTTATGCAGCTCGCAGGCCTTTTGCGCGAGCGGGGATGCCGGGTCGCCCTGCTCGAAGGCGGCTTTGAGCGCCTCGTTCACATCGAGCGCGAGCTTCTCCGCCGCGGCGAGCTGGTCACGACTCATGCCGCGCACGCGCGCGTTCGAGCGCGCGACGGCCGCCTCGCCGTATTTTTCGCGGATTTCCTTGCCGTAGCGCCTTTCGTTCTGCTCGACGAGCTTCTCCCCGAAGCCGTCGAACTTTTCCCGATCCGTCATGCTATCCTCTCCCTTCATGGTTTTCATCGTGCGCTCCACGTTGCCTATCAGCGCGTCTATCTGATCGCGCTTGGCGCGAAGCGCAACAAGGTGCCCCTCGAGCGCAGCCGAAGCGTCGAAATGACCGCCGTCGAGCATTTCCCTGATCTCCCCGAGCGGCATGCCGAGTGCGCGGTAGAACAGGATCTGCTGGAGCCGATCCACCTCCGCCGCGCCGTAGGCACGATATCCGTTCGCCCGCACCCTTGGCGGCGTGAGCAGCCCGAGCGAATCGTAATAGCGCAGCGTCCGCGCGCTGACATTCGAGAGCCTCGCGAGTTCGTCCACGCCGTAGTCCATCCTTCTCACCTCCAAGTCCAGCATAAACCATGACGCAGCGTCAATGTCAAGCCGGAATTTTTCGGATATTTTTTATTGATGTTCCGTGGGGGAACCGCTTGTGCGGGCGGCGCGGCCCACGGCTTGGAAATGCGCGCCGAATATGATAGAATCAAAGCATGGAAGCCAACGCGAGAAATCATAAAGAAGGCAGATGGGCGCGGGAAATATGCGCGCTCCAGCAGACGGACGGAAGCTGGGGCTATTTCCACACGCTGAGCCGCCCAACCCCGCAACGGCCCATGACCACGGAGCAGGCGCTCAGAAGGCTGCAAATACTCGGCTTTACGAAGGACGATCCCTGCGTTGCACGCGCGCTCGATTATCTTCGCGCGTGCCTTAACAATGGGAACTCGATCCCCGACCGTCGGGAGAAACTGCACGACTGGGATATTTACGTTTCGCTCATGCTCTGCACATGGATCAGACACTTCGATCAAAGCGATCCCGCGGCCGTCCCCGTTGCGGAGCGATGGCGGCGCGTCATGGAGGGCGCGTTCGCCTCGGGTGTTTACGGAGCGGGCGATTATGCGGCGGCTTACATCGAGGTTTTCGGCAAAAAGCCAAAGGGCGGCAGGCTCATCGATTTTGTCGCATTCTACCCCATTTCCCTGCTCGCGGGCGAAATCAGCCCCGCCATCGAAAGGGCATATTTCGACCACGTCGTTTCCCATGCGCCGGGCATCTATTACATTTACGGCAAGCCGCTCGACGGGCCTCCTCCCCCGTTCCGCGCGCGGGAAGCAAGCTGGTACCTCGCGGCGGCCGAACTGCTGCTCGAGCACCCCAATGCGTACGCTCGGGAGCGGCTGCGGCACGTTTATGATTGGCTTATGGAAAACCGCTCGGAGGACGGCTCGTGGGATATGGGGCAGGCCGCGCGCAACGGCGTCCATTTTCCGCTTTCCGACTCATGGAGGAACCCGAAGGACAGAATCGCGGACTGCACGGAGCGTATCGAGAGTGTTCTCGCGAAATTCTGATTATCATCATAATTGCAACGGAGGTTCCTATGGAAAGATGCGACCCGCGCTCCTCGAAGCCCGAGGATTGCCACTACTCGTTTTTCAGCAACACAAAGTGCGAATTCTTCCCCTGCCACAAAACGGAGCATCCTGAGGACTTCAACTGTCTGTTCTGCTACTGCCCGCTGTACGCGCTCGGCGACAAGTGCGGGGGCAATTTCAGCTATACCGAAACGGGCATCAAGGATTGCAGCAACTGCCTCGTGCCGCACGGTCGCAAGAGCTATTCCTACATCGTAAGCAAGTTCCCCATGCTCGCGGAGCTGGCGCGGAAGAAGGACTGAATACTTTAAGTATTGCCGCTCCTTTTTGATGAGGTGAACGCCGTACCAAGCCTCGTTTGGCGAGTGTTTTCGCAAAATCGAATGCTGTGCTATGCTGTTTGGATAGCAAAATCAGGGCGAGGGAGATGGAAGCGTGAGGATACATGAATCCGCCGAAATGTAC
The DNA here is from genome assembly GCA_033813015.1 of Clostridia bacterium. GTDB lineage: Bacteria > Bacillota > Clostridia > Christensenellales > CAG-138 > Phil1. The sequence goes on from JAPXSN010000034.1 coordinate 6,500, forward strand.
TTGGAAACGATACTGGTGCTGGGACGCAACGGTGCGCCGGTGCGCTCCATCGACGTCGTGGGCGAGCTGGACTTCAAGAAGTCAAGCGTGAGCGTCGCGATGAAGAAGCTGCGCGAGAACGGCTATGTCGAGATGGACGAAGAGGGGCACCTGACGCTGACTCCGTCGGGGCGCAAGATCGCCGAGACCATATATGAAAGGCACACATTCCTTTCCGATTGGCTCTCGGGCCTGGGTGTGCCCGCCGCAACCGCCGTCGAGGATGCTTGCCGCATGGAGCACGTCATCAGCCCCGAGAGCTTCGAGGCCATCAAAAAGCACGTCGAGAAGCGCGGGGAATAGCAACCGGACAAAAAAAAGCGGCGGTGCCGCTTTTTTTGCGCGAGGCGTTTATCTTCCGTCCTCCCCCGGCTCCGGCCAGGAAATCTGTTTGGTGGCCCCGCGCGAACGGGGCTTTTTGTTGACCGGCGGGAAGCTAGTCCAGACCCGCGCGTCGTAAACCGCGACGCCCGCGAGCACGATTAGACCCGCTGCGGGGCCGACAAAGGCAGGCGCGTTGAACGCATCCGCGAGGCCGAGCCCGGCGTAGACCGCCAGCTCGCACGCGAGCGTGACAAAGAAGCCGACGAGCGCCTTGCCGCGGTTGAGCATGTGCGCGAGCAGCAGCGCGAGCACAGCCTCGCACAGCATGAGCGCCAGCCCAAAAACGCTTTCGACGAGCAGCAGCGCTGCATCCCCGTACCCCACGCCGGAAAGAATGTACTGTGTGCTCGCCACGACCACGCCCGTGGCGCGGTATAGAAGCATGGGCAGCACGACGCCGATGCCGAAGGCGAGCGTTTCGTAGGCGCTCCTCCGTCCCGCAAGCGGCTTTTTGAGCATGAGGAACATCATGAGCGTCACGAGCGCGGCGCTCGTGAGCGCGAGGATGAAAGCGGCAGCCTGCCCCTCGATGAAGGCATCTCCCTCCGGCCCGCCGACAACGCCGCTGACGACGAGCAGCAGCAGCGCCGCGCCGAAATAGCCTACAAGCATGCTCGCGAGGCCGAGCAGAAAAGGCCTGCCAATGGGCACGCCTTTTTTATGGGCGTATATGAGCATCCAAATCGCCGAGGCGACGAGCGCGACGGCGAGCGCGATGCCAAGACTCGATAGAAGCATGGGATTCCTTTCTTGAGCGCCGGAGCGATTCCCGGGAATTGTCAAGCCGTAAGGGCGGATATGGAAGCCGCCCCTACATCGGCAGACAATCGCGGGAGAATAAAAAAAGCGGCAGGGCCGCTTTTTTTAACTTAGACCAATTCGATGACGGCCATCTCGGCGGCGTCGCCGCGGCGGGGCCCGAGCTTATAGAGCCGGGTGTAACCGCCCCTGCGGTTTTCATACTTGGGCGCGAGCTCGCGGAAAAGCTTCTCCACCACAGGGTTGGGAGTCTGCTTCATGCGCTCGGCATATTCCTTCTTGCTCTCCTTGTCCTTGCGGGGCAGGGGTATGTCGTAGAGATAAGCCATGATCTGCCTGCGGGCGTGAAGCCTGCCGGGCGAGTCGTTGGTCTTTTCGACCTTGACGATCTGCTGTTTTTCGTTGCGCGTCTCCTTCTCTACGGTGACGGTGTTTTTATATTCGCCTATGGCGAGGGTGATGAGCTTCTCGGCGATCGGACGCAGCTCCTTGGCGCGCGCCTCGGTGGTGACGATCTTGCCGTTCCACAGCAGAGCCGTGGTCAGGTTCCGGAGCATGGCGTCGCGCTGATCGCTCGGCCTGCCAAGCTTACGGTTGGGCATATCCTAAAATCCTCCTTCGTTAATCTTCGTTGTGCCGGAGCGACAGGCCCAGCCCGCTGAGCTTCTGCTGAACCTCCTCGAGCGACTTGCGGCCGAGGTTGCGCACCTTCATCATTTCTTCCTCATTGCGCTGCACGAGTTCTTCGACGGTGTTGATGCCCGCGCGCTTGAGGCAGTTATAGGAGCGGACGGAGAGATCGAGCTCCTCAATGGTCATCTCGAGTATCTTCTCCTTCTTGTCCTCTTCCTTTTCAACCATGATTTCCACGCCCTGAACATGCTCCGTGAGGTTGATGAAGAGCAGCAGATGCTCCATCAGGATCTTCGCCGCGAGGCTGACGGCCTCGTCCGGCTTGATGCTGCCGTCGGTCCACACCTCGAGGTTGAGCTTGTCGTAGTCTGTAATCTGACCGACTCGGGTATCCTCCACGCGGAAGTTAACCTTGCGGATAGGGGTGAAAATGGAATCCACCGCGATCTGCCCGATGGGCATGGCGGTATTCTTGTTCTTCTCGGCGGAAACATAGCCGCGCCCGTGCTCCAAAATAATTTCCATGTAGAGCTTGGCGTTGGGACCGAGGGTCGCGATGTGCAGCTCGGGGTTGATGATCTCCACGTCGGAATCGGCGATGATGTCGCCCGCCGTGACCTCGCAAGCGCCGCTGGCATCCACGATGACCTTCTTGCTGCCCTCGCTGTGAAGCTTAGCGATGAGTTCCTTGAGGTTCAAGACGATTTCCGTGACATCCTCCCTGACTCCCTCTATGGTCGTGAACTCGTGCAGCACGCCGTCTATTTTGACACTCGATGCCGCCACACCGGGCAGGCTCGAGAGCAGCACCCGGCGCAGCGAGTTGCCAAGCGTCGTGCCGAAGCCGCGCTCAAGCGGCTCCACCACAAAGCGGCCGTAATTCTCGGTAATGTCCTCGCACTCTATTTTGGGTCTTTCGATTTCTATCATAACTTTTTCCCCTCTCATGATACTTGGTCAGTCGATAAGGGCGGGCAGGGTCATTACCTGGAGTAGTACTCGACGATGAGGTGCTCCTCAATGGTGAGGTCGATATCGTCGCGCGCGGGGAGAGAGACCACCTTTCCGGTGAGGTTCTCCGCATCAAGCTCAAGCCACTTGGACACGGGCTTGGAAGAGCCCTGCTCGCGCAGCTCCTTGACATAGGGGATGTCGCGGCTGCGCTCGCGGATGGTGAGCACCTGGCCGGCCTTGACGAGGTAAGAGGCGATGTCGATCTTCGCGCCGTCCACGCGGATGTGGCCGTGCGTCACGAGCTGGCGCGCCATGGGGCGGCTGGGCGCAAAGCCCAGGCGGTACACGACATTGTCGAGCCTGCGCTCGAGGAGGCTGAGCATGTTCTCGCCCGTCACGCCGCGCATGTTGCTTGCCATGTCATAGTACTTGCGGAACTGCTTTTCGCCCACGCCATAGGCGCGGCGCACCTTCTGCTTCTCGCGAAGCTGGGTGCCGTATTCCTTGGGCTTGCGCTGCCTTGCCTGGCCGTGCTGGCCCGGGGGGGTGTTGCGCTTGATGACGGCGCACTTGGCGCTGTAGCAGCGGTCGCCCTTGAGAAAGAGCTTCACGCCCTCCCTGCGGCACTGCTTGCAAACGGAATCCGTATATCTTGCCATAGCTCTCTTGCTGCCTCCTTAAACTCTTCTGCGCTTGGGCGGGCGGCATCCGTTGTGGGGGATGGGCGTCACGTCCTTGATCATGTTGACCTCGAGGCCGGTCGTCGCGAGCGCACGGATGGCGGATTCGCGTCCCGAGCCGGGACCCTTCACATAGACCTCGACCGTGCGAAGCCCGTGCTCCATCGCCGCGCGTGCGGCTGTTTCCGCGGCCATCTGCGCCGCGAAGGGCGTGCTCTTCTTGCTGCCGCGGAAGCCCAGGCCGCCCGCGGAAGCCCACGAGATGGCGTTGCCCTGCAGGTCCGTGATGGTGACCATGGTGTTGTTGAAGGAGGAACGGATGTGCGCTGCGCCGCGCTCGATGTTCTTCTTCTCGCGGCGCTTGCGGGCGCCGGCCTTCTTGATCTTGCCTTTGGTTGCGGTTGCTGCCATGTTCGCTTTTCCTCCTTACTTCTTTCTGCCGCCGACCTGGCGTTTGGGGCCCTTGCGGGTGCGGGCGTTCTGCTTGGTACTCTGCCCGCGTACCGGAAGTCCCTTGCGATGACGCACGCCGCGGTAACAGCCAATCTCAATGAGCCGCTTGATGTTCATGGAGGTTTCGCGCCTGAGGTCGCCCTCCACTTTGACGTTGTGGTCGATGTAATCCCTGAGCTTGGTGACGTCGGCTTCGCTCAGATCCCTCACACGGATGTCGGGATCGACGCCCGTCGCCTTGAGGATATCCGAGGCGGTTTTGCGGCCGATGCCGAAGATATAAGTCAAGCCGATCTCGACTCGCTTGTCTCTGGGCAGGTCCACGCCGGAAATTCGTGCCATAATACTTCTCCTTATCAAATATAGTCGCTCGTGTTCTCCGCCGGGGCCGCGCGAAAGTGCGCGGCAGCCGCTCCGGCGGGCGGTTTCCTCTATTAGAAGCCCACTGCGCTTTCCGCAGAAGTGGAGTTCTAATATGTCCGGCGGCTCTCACCGCCTGACGGAGCCCGGGAAAGTCAGGCTCGAAACGTGCCTTGGGCAAACGCCCAATCCGTCATTTTCAGCGGCATGACGGTGAGACGGGGCTTAACCCTGCCTCTGCTTGTGCTTAGGGTCGGAGCAGATCACCATCACGCGCCCTTTGCGCCGGATGATCTTGCACTTGTCGCAGATGCGCTTCACGCTGGGTCGTACCTTCATTTTAACAGCCTCCCTTAATTCTTTGCGCGCCACGTGATGCGGCCGCGCGTCAGGTCGTACGGGGACATTTCCACCGTGACCTTATCCCCCGGCAGGATGCGAATGTAGTTCATCCTCAGCTTGCCGGAAATATGCGCCAATATCTTGTGTCCGTTCTCGAGTTTCACTTCGAACATCGCGTTGGGAAACGAATCCGTGACAATGCCCTCGATCTCGATCACATCTGATTTGGACAAGCTATCCCTCCTTCTTCTCTCTGCCCGAGCGCTTTTCTCAGCGCCGAGTCCGCGACCCCGCCCGGCAGGGCGAGCAGAGCCTGGATGTCCTCCACCCTCGCTCTCTCAAAGGCGAGGTGCATGAGCTTCTTCTTCTTGGGCTTGGCGACTTTATGCACCCCGCCGTCGGCGATGAGCACATGCGCCTCATCCGCCCGGCCGACGACCGCGAACCGCCCGCCCCTGTCGCGCCCCGCTTTGGAGCGCGCGATCCTGCCGATATACTCCTCCATCGCCATCCCCTTAGAGCGTGAGTATTTCCGCCTCGCCGTCCGTGATGGCGACGGTGTTCTCGTAATGCGCGCTCAAGCTGCCGTCGGCGGTAACGATGGTCCAGCCGTTGGCCTCCTCGCGCACCTGCCAGCCGCCCATGTTGACCATGGGCTCTATGGCAAGCGTCATGCCTCGCATGAGTCGAAGTCCTCTGCCAATGCGCGCGTCGGTGAAGTTTGGCACCTCGGGCGGCTCGTGCATGTCGCGGCCGATGCCGTGGCCCACGAGATCCCGCACCACGCCGTAGCCGTGTCTGTGCGCGTGCGCCTCCACGGCGCGGGAGATGTCCGAAATATGGTTCCCTGCCCTCGCCTGTTCGGCGCCGAGGAAAAAACATTCCCGCGTGACCGCGACGAGCTTTCGCGCGTCCTCAGCCACTTGACCGATAAGAAAGGTCCGTGCGGCGTCTCCGTGGTAACCGTCCTTGAGCGCACCGATGTCCACGCTGAGGATATCCCCTTCGCGCAGTTTGTAACCCTCGGGTATGCCGTGGACGACCTCGCTGTTTACGCTCGTGCAGATGCTCCTGGGGTATCCATTGTATCCGAGGAAAGAAGCCTTCGCGCCGCGGCTCTTGAGGAATTCCGCCGCGATACGGTCGAGCTCGAGCGTGGTGACCCCCGCCTTTGCACTGCGCTCGAGAAGCTCGAGCGCATCCCGCACGACAAGACCGGCTGCGCGCATTTTGGCTATTTCCGCGCCGGTCTTGACGGTGAGCCTGCTCATCGAAGCTGCTCCAGCAGAGCGTCGATGCGCGCCTGCACATTTTCAGGAGAACCCGAAGCATCCACGGTGCGCAGCAGGCCAAGTTGCCCGTAGTATTCGATGAGGGGCTTGGTCTGGCGCCCGTACACTTCAATGCGGTTGGCGACCGTTTCCGGCCTGTCGTCGTCGCGCACATAGAGCGCGGCGCCGCATTTGTTGCATGTATTGCCGCCGAAGGTGGAGGTGTGGAAGCTCGCCCCGCAGCCCGCGCACATGCGCCTGCCGCCGATGCGCCTCACGATCTCCTCCGGCGCAATCTCCAGGTTGATAACGATGTCAATGTCCGATATTTTGCACAGCGCCTCGGCCTGGGCGATGGTGCGCGGGAACCCGTCGAACAGGTAGCCGCCCGCGCAGTCCGCCTTGCCGATGCGCTCGGCGATCATGCCCATGATCACGTCGTCCGGAACGAGCTCGCCCCGCTCGACGTAAGCCTTGGCCGCAAGGCCGAGCGCGGTCCCCTCGCGCATCTCGGCACGGAGCATATCCCCGGTCGAAATGTGCGCGACGCCGAACCTTTGGCTTGTCAATGCCGCCTGTGTGCCCTTGCCGGCGCCCGGCGGCCCGAGAAAGATCAGCTTCATAGCGCGCTTCTCCTTAGTTGAGGAAGCCCTTGTAGTGGCGCATGAGCATCATCGAGTCGAGCTGCTGGCTCGTTTCGAGCGCGACGCTGACCATGATCAGTATGCTCGTGGGGC
>JAPXSN010000034.1:13121-14419 GCA_033813015.1 Clostridia bacterium
AAGTCTGCCCGACCGCGCCCATGCCGACCGCGGGCACCACGGCGAGGATGGTCAGATATGCCGCGCCGAAGAGCGTGAGCCGGTTGCTGATCTTTTGCAGGTACTCACCCGTCGGTCTGCCGGGACGGATGCCCGGGAGGAAGCCGCCGTTCTGCTGGAGGTTCTTGCTGATCTCGACAGGGTTGAACGAAATCGTGGTGTAGAAGTACGCGAAGCCGAGTATCAGCAGCGCGTAGATCACATAATAAACAATGGGACCCACGATGTTGGTCGAGTTCGCGCTCATATAGGTCTTGTAGAAGTTGTAGAACCCGCTGTCGGGCCAGAACTGCCCAATCATCGCCGGGAACTGCATGATCGTCATGGCGAAGATCAGCGGCATGACGCCGTTGGCGTTCGCCTTGAGGGGAATGTGCGTGCTCTGGCCGCCGTATAGCTTCCTGCCCACGACGCGCTTGGCGTACTGGACGGGGATGCGGCGCTCGGACTTCTCGATGAAGGTGACGCCCGCCACAAGCACGAGCACCACGATGATCATCAGCGGAAGGAGCCACCAGCGGTCAATGCCGGTGAAGAAGTTCCGGACATAATCGATGGTCACCGTGGGGATGCGCGCGGCGATGGAGGCGAAAATGATGATCGAGACGCCGTTGCCGACGCCTTTTTCGGTGATCATCTCGCCCATCCACACGAGGAAGGCCGTGCCCGCCGTGCAGACGAGGCCTATGGTGATATAGGTCAGTATGCTGTCGCTGAGCAGCACGTTCACGCCGGCCCGGCTGTTCTGCAGGCCCGCGATGATGCCGATGCTCTGCACCATCGCAAGACCGATGCCGACATAGCGGGAGATCTTCTCCATCTTCTTGCGGCCGTCCTCATCCTTGGAGAGCTTCTCCAGGGCGGGTATGGCGATGGTCAGGAGCTGGATGATGATCGAACCCGTGATGTAGGGCGAAATGCCCATGGCGAAAATGGAGAACTCGCCAAAGGCGCCGCCGGAAAGCAGGTTCAGGAAGCTGAGCATGTCGTACTGCCCGGCATAATTCGCAATCGCGTCGGCATCGACGCCGGGCACCGCGATGAACGAGCCGAAACGATACACCAGCAGCAGCAGGAGCGTAAAGAGTATCTTTGTGCGGATATCCTTAATCTTCCACGCGTTGGCTAAGGTTCTGAACATCAGACCACCTCAACAGTTCCGCCCGCGGCCTCGATGGCTTTTTGGGCTGTCTCGGAGAACTTCGCCGCCTTAACATCCAAACGCTTGGTCAACTCGCCGCGACCCAGAACCTTAAGAC